>JALNWL010000262.1 GCA_023230905.1 Syntrophales bacterium | reverse complement strand
GGACCGCCACGTCGTGTCCGCAATGGCCAGTCGCGAGGCGCAGGAGCGCACCAGAAACCAGCCGGCCTTGGACCGGTTCTGGATGATCATCGCCAGCATGACCTGGTGGCAGAGCGTGATGATCTTGCGGGGGTAGCCGCCCGTGGCCTGATGGACCGCCAAAAGCGCCGGCCGGGTGAAGAGCGCGGGGATGTGTCCCGGTTCACTCGCCTGATTCAGGCGAAACTGGATCAGGCCGCGGGTTTCCTTGAAGCTCAGCGGCTCCAGCATGTGGACCAGGTTCACCCGGTCCGCGACGTTTTCCATGCGGTTCAGGAGCTGCTGGAACTCCGGCTGGCCGAAGATGACGATCTGCAGGAGCTTGTTTTCGTTCGTTTCGTAATTGAGGAATTCCCTCAGGATCTCCAGGCAGAAGTCCGGCAGCTTCTGCCCCTCGTCGATCAGGAGGACGACGATCTTCTTTTCGTCCACGCCCTTGGTGAATAGGTAGTTTTTGATGTTTTCCTTGAGCTGCCAGTCGGTGACGTCCGGGTCGGGGCCTGTCCGCCGTTTCCGTTTGCCGTTGATGCCGAAGCTCAGGGCCACGGTGGACAGGAATTCCTGGGGGGTGCTGAAGGCCGGGTCCATCAGCAGGTGCGTTTCCACCGCGTCGGCCTCCTCGTTCGCCTGGGCGAACTGGGCGATCAGGTGCCGGCACAGGGTCGTCTTGCCCGTGCCCACGCGGCCCATCACCACGTTCAGGCCCCGGCGCAGCCGGATGGCGAGTTCGAGCTTCTGCAGGCAGCGCACGTGCGTCGGCGACTGGAAGAAGAAATCCGGTTCGGGGGAATTGGAGAAGGGCTCCCGGTTGAGGCTCAGGATCTTGAAGTATTCCATCGGTTGCGATGCCGCTCCCTGGGTCTATCGTGCCGCGCCGGCCGGATTGTCCCCGCCCGGGGGCTGAATGGCCGCCGTCTGCGGCGGCAGGATGGTCGGCGTGATGAAGACCAGGACCTCTTCCATGGCCTCCGATTTTCCGGTCGATTTGAAGAGCCAGCTCAGCCCGGGGATGTTCTTCAGCCAGGGCAGACCGCTCTCGGAGTCGACCATCCGTTGTTTGGTCAGGCCAGAGATGACGATGGTTTCGCCGTCCCGGACGATCAGGGTGGTTTTGGTCTCCTTCTTGATGATGTACGGGTTGCCCAGGACGTTCCGCGAGGTGTCCACCTCGTTCTTCTTGACCAAGACGTCCATCTTCAAATACTGGTTCCCGATCACGTGGGGCTTGATCTCCAGCCGGAGGACGGCGTCTTCGAAGGAGACGTCCTGGGTGGTGCCGGTCGTGCTGGTGCTGGTGGAGACGTAAGGCACGCGCTCGCCGTTTTCCGTGTAGGCGGTCTGGTTGTCGAGCGTCGTGATGGACGGGCTCGACAGGATGTTGATCTTGCCGTCCTGCTGCAGCGCCTGCAACTGCAGTTCCAGGATGTTGCCGCCGATCGTTCCGAAGAGGAGCCCCAGGGAGCCCCCGCCGGCCGCCCCCACCGCGGCCGCGGGGAAGTTGAGGCCGAACCCCTGGCCGGAGATTCCCGCCGCAGCGGAGAGCGGCGTATAGGCGCCGGTGAGCGGGTCGGTCGTCGTCGCTCCTTCCGTTCCACCGGGCGTGACGTAGAGCTTGCGGGTGTCGAGCGTGCCGGAATACATCCCGCCCCACTGGACGCCGAGGTCCCGCGCGGTGCTCTTGGTCGCCTCCACGATGTTGGCCCGGATCAGGATCTGGTGGGTGGGCTTGTCGATCTTCTCGATGATGGCCATCATCCGGTCCAGGTCGTCGCGGATGGCGGAGATGATCAGGGAATTGCTGTGGTCGTCCACCTTGATCGAACCGACGGCCTTGCCATCCTTGTCCCGGGTGAGGAACTCCTGGAGGTTGTCGCGGATGTCCTTGGCCTTCCCGTATTCGATGGGGACGACCAGCGTGACGGGCGGCTCCATCTGCCTTGCATTCATTTCATGGGACCTGCGCTTGAGGTCGCGCTCCTGGTCCTCCATGGAGATCACCCGGAGAATGCCGCCGTCCCAGGGATTCGGCGCGTAGGCCAGGCCCTGGTTTTTGAGGATGCCGTTGAACGCCTGGTCCCAGGGGACGCCCCTGAAATCGACGCTGACCTCCCCCTTGATCTCGTTCTTGATCAGGATGTTGAGGCCGGCGGCGAGGGCCAGCGACCGGAGAACGGCCTTCACGTCGGCCTGGTTCATCTTCAGGTTGATTTTCGTGGTGGGAAAGCGCTTGACCGTCACGGCCGGCAGCGCCTCCGCGGGTTCGTCCCCGGGTTTGGAGATGATCTGGGAGGCGTCGATCATGCGCGGCGTGGCGGTGGGGGAAGCGCCCGTCGCGGTTTCCGACAGGGTTTTCCACTTTTCGAAGAAGGGGTCTTTTTTCAGGGCCGTGTCGCTGGAGCAGCCCGCGAGGAGGCACAGTCCGACCAGGATGCCGACCCCCCGGCGGAAGATTGATGGATCGCTCTGTTGATTCAAGGCCTTTCCTCCATCGAACGTCATTCCTGAAGGGGAACGTCCAGGGTCCGTCCGCTCTCGGGGTTGATGAGGGTGATCCGGGACGGGGTGACCCCCTTGAGCACGTAGCCCTCGACGTCCAGGGCGTCTCCCGCAGCATAGGCGTT
>JALNWL010000261.1 GCA_023230905.1 Syntrophales bacterium | reverse complement strand
CGGGGGGGGATCCCGCCGCCCGCCCCTCTGATCGCCCGGAGGGCCTCGCCCTGCCGGAATGGAGTCCCGCGATTCTGTCGGGGGAGCGATGGCTGAGGAGGGGAAGGGGCTGCCTGCCGACCGCCGCGTCGACGCCGTGAAGTTCCGGGACGCCGATTTTTGCTAGGACCCGTTGGAAGGCGGGTGGGACCCCCGGCGCTCGATGGCGCCCAGGTCCATGCGGCGGAGTTTCTCCCGGAAGTTGGTGCTGTCGTCGGCGATGATGGCATCCAGGTAGGCCATTTGCCGGGCGATGGTCTCGCGGTAGAGGTCGCGGGGCACGGCGTAGCGGGCCTCAAAATGCGCCTTCATCCGACCCGACACGCGGCCCAGGGTGCCGTCGAGCCGTTTCTGGATGGACTTGTAGAATCCGGCGGTCTTCGTGAGGATGTCGTAGGCGCTGTCGTAGCCTCCGATCCCCGCTTCGCGGAATTCGTAATACAGGAAGAGCAGCTTCTCGAGATAGGCCCGGTCGGCCATCTGGCCGAACAGGTCGGCCGTCGCGAGGATTTCGGCGGCGATCCGCTCTTTTCCGGACGCGAAGACGAGGCCCTCCCAGGGCCGCTCCAGATCCGTCCCGAGGATCATTCGGGAGATGCGCGCGGCACTCTGAGGGTCGAGGCCGAAAGCCTCCCGCTCGCGCAGGACGAAGGCCGAGGACCGGTCCACATGAATTTTCGTGTACTGGGCGCCCGTGCCGCTGGTATCACCCTCCGCCCGGATGTAGCCCGTATCGTGAAGCATGGCGGCGATAAGGAGCTCTCCGGCCAGGGTGGGTCCCAGCACGAATCCGGACAGCTCGCAACCGTCGAGGAGTCGGGAGGTCGCGGCAAAGACGGAGGCGCTGTGGCCGAAGTCGTGGTAGTCGACGGCGCAGGCCAGATAGCCGGGGAAACCGCCTTCATAGAGGCGTTTCGTGAGGCGGAAGGCCCGATCGACGGGCCTGAAGTCGGCTTCGGGGTAGGCAGTCCGGTAGAGTCGCTTCGCGTCCCTAAGGATGGCGAACGGCTTGCGGGGATCGACGAGGATGGAAATCTGGATTTCCTTCTTGCGATCAGGCGCTGCCATGGTTTTTCCCCTGCCCCCTGAAAATGAATCGAAACGCCGTGCCCGGTCCCGCCGCGGGAAGAGGGTCCTGTGGTCCCCTACCGCGAGCGGTCCCACGGGGAATCGCCGTTACGCCTTTCCGGAAAGCCGGGCGAGCGGGATCTTCAGCGCCTTGGCCACCCCCTTGCCGTAGGCGGGATCGGCCTTCATGCAGTTGCCGATATGGCGGAGCTTGATCTCCCCCGGCGCATCGTCCATCGCGCGGGCGGTGTTCTCGAACAGGGCCTTCTGCTGTCCCGGCTTCATCAGGCGGAACAGCTTGCCCGGCTGCGTGTAGTAGTCGTCATCGTCCTCGCGGAAGTTCCAGTGGTAGGCGTCCCCCTTGAGTTCCAGCGGCGGCTCGCTGAATTTCGGCTGTTCCTGCCACTCGCCGTAACTGTTGGGCTCGTAGGCTAAGGTGCTGCCGTAATTCCCGTCCACCCGCAATGCGCCGTCGCGGTGGTAGCTGTGATAGGGGCAGCGGGGGGCGTTGACCGGGATCTGGTGGTGATTGACGCCGAGCCGGTAGCGCTGGGCGTCTCCGTAGGAAAAAAGCCGCCCCTGGAGCATCTTGTCGGGCGAAAACCCGATGCCGGGGACGACGTGGGCCGGGTTGAAGGCCGACTGCTCCACCTCGGCGAAGTAGTTTTCCGGATTCCGGTTCAGCTCCAGGACGCCCACCTCGATCAGGGGATAATCCTTGTGATACCAGACCTTGGTCAGGTCGAAGGGGTTGTAGGGCATCTTGTCGGCGTCGCCCTCCGGCATGATCTGGACGCAGAAGGTCCAGCGGGGAAAGTCCTTGTTCTCGATGCTGGTGTAGAGGTCGCGCTGGTGGCTTTCCCGGCACTTGCCGACGACGGCCTCCGCCTCGGCGTCGGTCAGGTTCTTGATTCCCTGCTGGGTCCGGAGGTGGAATTTGACCCAGAACCGCTGATTTTTGGCATTGTAGAAGCTGAAGGTGTGGCTGCCGAAGCCGTGCATGTGGCGATAGGTGGCGGGGATGCCACGATCGCTCATGACGACCGTCACTTGGTGGAGCGCCTCGGGCAGCGATGACCAGAAGTCCCAGTTGTTGAGCGCGCTGCGCAGGTTCGTCCGGGGATCCCGTTTGACCGCGTGGTTGAGGTCCGGGAATTTCAGGGGATCGCGGAGGAAGAAGACCGGCGTGTTGTTGCCCACGAGGTCCCAGTTGCCCTCCTCGGTGTAGAATTTCATCGCGAAGCCCCGGATGTCCCGTTCGGCGTCCGCCGCGCCGCGCTCGCCCGCTACGGTGGAGAAGCGGACGAAGCATTCGGTCTTCTTGCCGATCTTGGAAAAGATATTGGCCTTGGTGTACTTCGTGATGTCGCGGGTGATGGTAAAGGTGCCGTAGGCCCCCGACCCCTTGGCGTGCATCCGGCGCTCCGGAATCACCTCCCGATCAAAATGGGCCAGTTTTTCCAGGAACCAGACGTCCTGGAGGAGTTGCGGTCCGCGTGGTCCGGCGGTCATTACGTTCTGGTTGTCCGGCACCGGCGCTCCGACGGCGGTGGTCAGTTTCGGCTGTTTGCTCATGGGAACCTCCTTGGT
>JALNWL010000260.1 GCA_023230905.1 Syntrophales bacterium | reverse complement strand
GGCGTCACGGGGGCCGCTTCGCGGAGGGCCTCCCAGCAGGCGATGTCGACGGTCAGAACGGCAATCTGGGTGAAGACCGTCAGGCTCAGACGCTCCTGCGGTCCCCGGAAGCACAGGTCGGCCACGTCCATCTCGAGCAGGCGGCCCGCTTCGTCAAACACGCGCCCCGCGGCGGCGCTTCCCTCGCGGAGGTCTTTGCCCATGCCCACGGACTGGGTTCCCTGTCCCGGAAAGACAATCCCCACCCTGATCATGATGATCCCTTCCTCAGGCGGAATCGACGCTTCAGGAAAGCTTCTCGATGGGAACGATTTCCCTTCCCTTGTAAGTGCCGCAATTCGCGCAGATCCGGTGAGGAAGCTTGGGCTCCCCGCACTGTGGACAGGCCGAGGTCACGGGCGCCGTCAGAAAATCATGGGACCGCCTCTTGTTGCGTCTCGTGCGCGAATGTCGTTTGACTGGGTTTGGCATAGCGTATCCTCTCTTAAGGTGTCAGATCTTCAATTTTTTCAAGGCGGAAAACCGTCCGTCCACCGCCTCTTCCGGGCAGCGGCACGGCCCGTCATTCAAATTCGCGCCGCAGTGCGGGCACAACCCCCGGCAATCCTCACGGCAGAGGATCTTGAGCGGGATCTGGAGGAGGATCTGCTCGTAGACGATCGGGTCCAGATCAAGGGTGTCGTCCGTGTAGAAGACCACTTCCAGATCTTCCGGACGGAGCTCGCGCTCCTCCGCAAAGCGCTCTTCCTCGGGCACGCCGGTGTAAGCGAACGCCGCCGCCATGGGCAGGCGAGTCGCCTCGAGGCAGCGGCAGCAATCGGCCGTGACCGTCGTCTCGATCATGCCTTCCAGGTAGACCGTATCCCCGGTCCTTCTGGCCTTCAGGGAGACCTTGACAGGGCCCAGTTCGACGGGGAGGTCTTCGCGCCCCCGCCCGAACTCCCGGAACCACTCGCCCTGCCGGGTAAACCCATACTTCAGGCCCTCTTCGGGAATCTTGGCTACGGTGATCCTCACGGTCGCCCCCTGAATAAAGTGCGGAAGTAAATTATAAATTCCCCCTGTTGTCAAGCATAATTTGCGAAATCCGGCTTGACAAAACCGGGGGGGCGGACCTATAAGAAGTCGCTTTTCAGGCCGTTCGCGGTTTGGCGACGCCCGTTTTCCAGTGAGACGCGCAGGCGTTTGTCCGCCGCGGGGCCTTATGGAATATATCGTTTGCAAGGATCGCTCATGACCGAACCCGAAACTCTCCGCACGCGTTTTGCGCCGTCGCCGACCGGATATCTCCACATCGGCGGGGCCAGGACGGCCCTGTTCAACTGGCTCTTTTCCCGGCATCACGGCGGAAAGTTCATCCTGCGAATCGAGGATACCGACCAGATGCGTTCGACGGACGAATCGACCCGGGCCATTCTCGATGCGATGACCTGGCTGGGGCTTTCCTGGGACGAGGGACCGATTTTTCAGGCGGAGCGGGTGGAGATCCACCGGACGCACGTACAGCGTCTGGTCGACGAGGGGAAGGCCTACTTCTGCGCCTGTTCACAGGAACTCCTCGAGGAAAAACGCAAGCAGGCCTTGGCGGCCGGCCGCAAGCCGAAATACGACTTCACCTGCCGCGACCGCGGCCTGCCGCGCACCCCGGGCTCGGTCGTCCGTTTCAGGTGCCCGGAAATCGGGACCACCATCGTCCACGACCTCGTCAAGGGGCCGATCCAGTTCAGCAACGACGAACTGGACGACCTCATCATCGAGCGCGCGGACGGTTATCCGACGTACAACTTCGCGGTCGTGGTGGATGACGCCCAGATGGGGATCACGCACGTCATCCGGGGGGACGATCATGTGAACAACACGCCCCGCCAGATCCTGCTCTATCAGGCGCTCGGGTACGCGGTTGCCCAGTTCGGCCATGTTCCCATGATCCTGGGAGCGGACAAGGCCCGGCTGAGCAAGCGGCACGGGGCGACGTCGGTCATGGCCTACAAGGAAATGGGGTATCTCTCCAAGGCGCTGGTGAACTATCTGGTCCGGTTGGGCTGGTCCCACGGGGATCAGGAAATCTTCACCATGGAGGAACTCGTCGCCCTCTTCGATCTGGACGCGGTGGGGCGGTCGGCGGCCGTCTTCAACCCTGAAAAGCTGTTGTGGCTCAACCAGCACTACCTCAAGGCGTATCCTGCGGAGTTGCTCGTGGAGAACCTCAAGCCTTTCTGGGAGGCACGGGGCTATCCGGTGACGGACGCCCGGTATTCCGCCCGCGTCGTTTCCGATCTCCAGTCCCGAGCGAAGACTCTGGTCGAACTGGCCGACAGCGCCGCCTTCTACTTCGTCGATGCGGTGGAATATGAGGCCGATGCGCTGGCGAAGTATTTGACACCGGAGACAGCGCCGCACCTGGCGGCGGTCGCCGAGGCCCTGCCGGGATTGGCCGATTACAGCCGGCAGGGGATCGAGGCGTTCCTGCGGTCGTACGTCGAGGTGCGGGGGGTCAAGCTTAAGGCCATTGCCCAGCCCCTGCGTGTGGCGCTCACGGGTCGGGCGGTCAGCCCGGGGATCGACGAGATCATGATCACCCTGGGGCTGGAGAAAACGGTCGATAGAATCCGGAAGGCCATTTCCGTCGTCGGGCATCACTGAACGGTCAAGGTACGGATTTCATGCACTCATTTTGCGGGGGGGGGGGGGGGTCGCCG
>JALNWL010000259.1 GCA_023230905.1 Syntrophales bacterium | reverse complement strand
GGCCGTTCCGAACGGGACCTCCGTCAATCTCGAGCGGTCCTTCATGAAGCGCGTCATCGAGGACCGGAAAACCATCATCGTCCAGAACGTCGAGAGCGATCCGAGAACGCTCAAGCCCAACGATCCGAAGTACGGCCCCCCCTCCTTCCTCAGCATGCCCATTTTCGCCGACCATGCCCTGATCGCCGTTCTCAACCTCGCCAACAAGGAATCCGGGCTGCTCTTCGACGAGTTGGACGAACGGATCGTCTCCACCATGCTGGGAAGCGTGAGCTTTGCGCTCGAGAACGCCAGGCTTCACTCGCAGATCAAGGCCCAGCTGGAGGAGATCCTGGCGAAGAACGTCACGCTGGAGCGCGAAGTCAGGGACCGCCAGCGGGTCGAGGAGGATCTTCGCCGGGTGAACGTCGAGCTCAAGGACGCCAACGACCGGATGACCGCGGCCTATGACTGGATGCGCGCCAACCGGGACCGCCTGCTCAATCACCGCGACCGGGAAGAGATCGGTTTTGTCGTGGATCGGGAGGGAACGGTCGAAGAGATCACGGAACGCGCCCTGGAATACGCAGGCAAACCCCGCGGGGAGATGATCGGCGCCAGCCTGACGGATCTTCTGGCCGCTCCCGGCCGCGATGCCTTCAAGGACGAGCTTCGTCACGCCTGGTCCGGCGTGACGCGGACCCTTCGTGTCGAGATGCTTCAACCGCTGGAATCCGAAACGACCTGCGACGCCACGCTGACACGCCTCACGTCGGCGTCCCGGCGGGCCCTGCTGGTCGTCCTGAGGTAGGAAGGCCGGCCCCCGCACGGAGCCGGGCGACGAGAAGACCGGTCCGCGCGCGGCGCCGGTGCAGATAGCGATAGACCGTTTCCGGGGAGACGACGACCCGGCCGGCCGCCTCGGAGGCGTGCAGCAGATGGATTCGACCGCGGCGCCGCACGGCGAACCCGACATGGAGGACGTCGATCCCGTCCTGCAACGCCGTCACGGCCAGAATGTCGCCGTCGTGAATCCGCGCCTCCTGTGAACGGAAGCGCCCGCGGGGCAGATGGACCTTGGGCATTGCCGTCAGGGCCTCCTCCACGGCGCGCACCCGCCGATAGCATTCCGGATCGGCGAGCGGCGGGTAACGGTCGCGATGGGCCGTCATGAAATTCAGCCGCTTTTCCCAGGGCGTCCCTCCCAGCCGCGCGGTCATGTCCTCGAGGATGCCCCTGGCCTTGTTGTCCCGCAGCCAGTCGGAAAAATAATGCAGACGGGAGGCGTAGCCGTCCAGGCGCCCCCCCCGGTAACGGATTTCCTCGACGGCGCGCGCCAGTCCCTCCCGATCCGCCCGTCCGTCCGCCGGGAGCCGGGCCAAGGCCACCGCCGTCTCGACAAAGGTGACGCAGTCAAAGGCGTCCAGGTTGACGACCAGATGCTCCGGGCCGGTTTGATCCAGAGGATGGGCGAGGTAGGGCACGCCCAGAAATCCCTCGGCAATGGCCGTCAGCACGACGGAGACGTCTTCCCGCGACCCGGCTGCGCCGTTCGCGGCGGTCCGCCGGCGCGGCGAGACGACGTTCCGGATCTCCGGTCTCTGCATTTTCCACCTCCGGGATTTTGCATACCACATCCGCTCGCCCGGGGCAAAAACTAAGCCGCACCGCACCGCGATCTTTTTACTTTACAAAAGGGGAAACATCATGTATGAGGCTGCCACCGGAAAAGACATTCGATGCGTTGTCCGCCACGGAGGGGTATGTGATGGCTCCCATGAAGCCGGAAAAGCTGGAGTTTTTCAGATACATGCTCAAGCAGAAGATCAACGAACTGCTGGAAGACGCTGAGAAAACGGTTTCCGAGATGACCAGCGGGAAGGAGAATTATCCCGATCCCAACGACCGCGCCTCCCTGGAATCCGACCGGAATTTCGAACTTAGGATCCGGGACCGGGAGCGAAAACTGATCGCCAAGATGAAGGAAGCAATCAAGCGGATCGACGACGGCAGCTTCGGCAACTGCGAGGTCTGCGGCGGACCCATCTCGGAAAAGCGGCTGGTGGCGAGACCGGTCACCACCCTGTGCATCGACTGCAAGACGAAGCAGGAAAAACTCGAAAAACTCAAGGGGGAGTAGCCCCTTCTTGTCTCCGGACGCCGGGGAAAACGGGGGCCGATGCGGCCCGCAACCGCGAATGCCCCGGCCGGACGTCCTTCCCTCTCATCCCGGTGGCCTTTCTTCGAGTCCCACCCGGCGCCCAGCACGCGAACCGGATACGCTCATGTTCATCCAGGTGGCCATCGACATCCCCTCCGAGCGAACCTTTACCTACAGGGTTCCCTCCTTCCTTGCGGCCGAGGTTGCCCCGGGAAAGCGCGTCCGGGTTCCTTTCGGCCGTCGCCGGCAGGTCGGCGTCATCCTCGCCGTCGATGACGTCGCCCCGGATGCCGGCGGAAAGGAAATCCGGGAGATCCTCGACATCCTCGACCCGGAGCCCCTGTTCGGTCCGGAAGAACTCCGCTTTTACCGCTGGGCGGCCTCCTATTATCTCTACCCCCTGGGGAAGGCCCTGGCCGACGTCCTGCCCGGAACGGAATACCGATCCGGCGGCCAGCGCATCCGCCTCACGGAAGACGCCGCGGACCGGATCACCGCCCTTCTCTCCCCGGCGGCGGACGTCCTCTGCGCCGTCCTGGCCGGGCGCCGGAACGGTCTCACCCTGAACCGCCTGCGGAAAGTCACCGGCATTGAAGACATCCGAAAGGAAATCCGGGAGTTGCAGGAT
>JALNWL010000258.1 GCA_023230905.1 Syntrophales bacterium | reverse complement strand
GAACCAGAAATCGAAGAAATCCCCCAGAATGAAGAGGTGATCGATCCGCGGGTTAACCCGCCGGACCGTCTCCGGTTCGACGGACTCCGAACCGGTTTCCAGAGGTTTGTCGGGATCGGCGTTCAGGGTCTCGAATAAATGAAGGAGCCGCTGATAGTTCTCGTCCTTTTCGCGTTTGAGGTGTGCGTCGGAAAGAAATATCGCCTTCATCCCGTTCGTTGTTGTCCTGACTGACCGGGCAGACAGAAGGGGAATCCCCCCCTTCCATCAGCCCGGTCCGAATATCGAATGTGAATCTCTTATCTTAAAAGATCTTTTTTCTCAACATCCCCCTTTCGCAGACGGTCTCCAGTCTTTCCGGAGGTCTCAATCGAACGACATCTGAAGAAACACGGTCAGGCGATGACGGTTATGGGTAGAAGGGGTTTTAATGAACCCGTGGATGAGGAGCGATCATTCGAGCGGTGAAGGCCTCACCCTTCCTCCCGAATTTCGGAAGGAAAGGGTGAGGTGTTGAACCCTTTATGACACAAAACTCTCTTCGGCGATCTCCATGATGGACATATCATCACTCTTAACCGCCTTGACCACGGCATCAATCTCGGGAAGGATGTGCTTGATGAAATACTGGGCCGCCGTGACCTTGCCGGCATAGAAGGCGGCATCCTTGTCGGACTTGACGACCTCGGACAGCTTCGCCGCATCCGGACAGAGGACATCGAGCTTTTCCCGGGCTACGCCGGCCTCCCAGAGGAGCAGCCAGGCCAGAACGACCTTCCCCATCGCCATCAGGAAGGGATAGGCATTTCCGACCGGCACCAGGAATTTTCCGCTCTTTCCGCAGGAAGCGAAGTACATGGCGAGATCGGCCAGGACATTCACGCCGTTCTGGACATCCGCCGCCAGGTCTTTCAGAACCGGGTGATCCTTGTAGCGGGCCACCGTCGCCCCCATTTCGCCCAAGAGATTCATGAAGTACATCCCCTTCTTCATGCCCAGCTTCCGCCCGACGAGGTCGAGGGCCTGGATGCCGTTGGTGCCTTCATACAGGGAGGCAATCTTCTCGTCGCGCATGAACTGCTCGACGGGATACTCGGCGCAGAAGCCGTAGCCGCCGTAGACCTGGATGGCCTGCTCGGTCACGCGGAAGCCGATGTCGGAACAGTAGGCCTTGCAGATGGGCGTCAGAACTTCGAGGAGGCCATGATATTTTTCCTTTACCGCCTCGTCCGTTGCCGTCTCCTCCATATCGACGCAATAGGAGGCATAGTACATCAGGGCCCGCATGCCCTCGACCTGCGCCTTCATCCACAACAGCATCCGGCGGACGTCGGGATGCTGAATGATCGGAACACGCGGCGCCTCCGGGTTCTTCATCTCCAGCAGCGACGATCCCTGCAGGCGGTCCTTGGCATACTGCACGGCATGCATATAGGCGATCGAGCCGCTGGCCAGTCCCTGGAGTCCGACGCCGATGCGGGCTTCGTTCATCATGAGGAACATGATCTTCATGCCCTGGCGTTCTTCACCCAGCAGTTCGGCGTAGCACTCATTGTTGTCGCCGAAATTGATAAGGCAGGTCGAGCTCCCGTGGAGCCCCATCTTATGTTCGATTCCGCCGATCGTGTAATCGTTTCTCCGCCCGAGGCTACCGTCATCGTTGACGAGATATTTGGGCACGATGAAAATGGAGATGCCGCCGGTACCGGCGGGGTCTCCCTCGATGCGTGCGAGCACGGGATGGACGATATTGGACACGAGGTCATGGTCGCCGGAGGTGATGAACAGCTTCGTTCCCTGGATCTTGAAGCTTCCGTCCGGCTGGCGGACGGCCTTGGTCTTCAAAGCGCCGACGTCCGATCCGGCCGATGGCTCCGTCAGACACATCGTCCCGCTCCATTCGCCGGTGTTCATCCGCATCATGTATTTTTCCTTCTGCGCTTCCGTACCGAAGGCCTCGATTAGATGCGAAGCGCCTTCCGTCAGGCCGGGGAAGGCGATGAACCCGAAATTGTGCATGAACCAGTCTTTCGCTGCCGTGGAGATGATCAGGGGAAGGCCCTGGCCACCGACCTCCGGCTTTTTGCTCATCCCCATCCAGCCACCTTCGCAGAAGAGCTTGTAGGGTTTTCGGAAAACCTCGGGAACGATAACCTGACCATTTTCCAGGCGGCACCCAACCTTGTCGGCTTCCGTCAGGGTGGGGAAGATCTCTTCCGTCGCGAATTTCTGGGCTTCGGTGAGAATCATGTTAAACATATCTTCCGAGAAATCGGCATATTTGGCCGACTCGCAGAGCTTGGCCACATCCAGAAGCTCATAAAGAATAAATTTCTGATCCCGTTCATCCAAAATCAAACTCGCCATCTACACTTCCTCCTTATGCATGAAATATTCACTCGGCGCGTATGCGCTTGTGTTGTGGGAATCGGATGATGAATCCGGGCGAGCCCGCTGACGGCCGGTTCCTTCCGCGCTTCGTCCCCGAATTAGGTACCATGAGTAACACAAATCGTTGATAATCAAAAGATAAAAATTGCCCTGCGCAAAAATTCGCGCTTGTCAGGGGAGAGATTTTCTGTTAGCTTAGCGCCGTTTTTACGGAAAGGTTCAAAAATACATGAAAACAGACCCTGCTATCGTTCAGGCGCGTGAGGTTCTCCGGATCGAGGCGGAAAGCATTCTCGATCTGCTCCCTAAGGTCGATGGAAATTTCTCGCGTGCCGTGGAACTGATCTACAAGGCCAAGGGTCGTGTCATTGTGGCCGGGATCGGCAAGTCCGGTCTCATCGGCAAAAAG
>JALNWL010000257.1 GCA_023230905.1 Syntrophales bacterium | reverse complement strand
CGCCGGCATCGCCCAGGTAATGCCTCAGGAAAAGCAGACGGTCTTCGACACCGCTCAGCGCCAGCGCCCGCTCGTGCAGGTGGTGCAGGTCCCGCAGGCGCCGCCGCCGCGACATCGCCTTCCGGAACACCGTGTCCTCGTAGTCCAGAATCCAGAGGGAAAGCCCTCCGTCGCGCCGGCCGACCAGCAGGTTGCGGAGCGACAGGTCGTCATGGCCCACGCCGGCGTCGTGCATGCGGCGGACGAAACCGGCGAGCCGCCCGATCAGGTCCTCCGTCAGCCCCTGAGCGGCGATCCACAGATCCACGCGTTCGGCGTCGGCGATGAGTTCCGTGACGAGCAGCGCCAGGCCGGTCCTGCCGTCCACGGCCCAGCCCAGCATGGCCGGTGCCGGGATGTCCCGTCGGGCGAGTTCGAGCCCGTTTTCAAAGGCGCGGCGGGCCTTGGGAAAGCCCAGCCGATTGAGGCAGATCACGCGCGGCCGATTGTCGTAGAAGAGCTTCACGCAGCCGGTCCGCCCCGCGAGCCGGACCGCCAGGACGCCGGCCCGCTCGCCAAGATGAATTCGGCGGATCCCGTCATCGTCATCCAGGGCCCAGCGATGCAGGCCTCCCGTATAGCGATCGAACACCGTCCGGGCGAGCCGGCGGAGCCACTCCCCGTCCTCCACGTGGGCGGTATGCACCGTGAGCCGACCGTTCATCTCCGCCTCCGACCCCGGACGTGCGGGATTCCTCCCGCCTCGTCCCCCTTCGCGGGGGCATGAAAGACCGTCATGCCCCCACCCGGACCGTCAATCTGCCGTCGTCTTATCCAACGCCTCCACTGCCGCGATGCCCCACGAGCCGCGGCTCTTCCGGGGGCGCACTGACTAGCCGCCTGCCTGCGCACTCCGGTGATCCGCCCGCGTCGAACCGGGCGGCTATCCGATACGGCGGCCGCTCTCCCGGTCGGCCTGCTTGCGCGCGTTGACCTTGCGCATATGGCGCGCGATACGCGCGATCTTTCGTTCGACGAGAAGCAGCAAAAACCGGTCCACCGGCCGTATCCGCGCGGCGCCGCGAAAGGCTTGGTAAAGCAGCCGACGGTCTTCCCGGTCGAAGAGCGGCTCCGGCAGCGTGAAGAACAGCTCCGCCAAAAGCTTAACGCGCCATTTCATCCGCAGCCACGTCCTGCGGTCCACCCGCTGAAAATCGAACAGGGCCAGGAAAACCGCCCCCGTTTCATCCCCGGGACCGATCAGGATGTGGGTGGCGTTGAAGTCGCGGTGGTTGAACCCCTGGGCGTGCATCGCGGCCGCCAGGCGGCCGATGGCGGAAAGCAGCCGCCGCTTCCACGGCGTCCCCGCCGGTCCGGCGAACCGCTCCGGGCGCTCCCGGATCAGCCGTTCCAGCGAAACGTAGGGGGCAAAATCCTCCGTCACGAGAAACGACTCGAACCGGAACGGACCGGTCCGCCGCTCGCCCGCGGCGACGGGCGTGACCGTGGGCAGGCCGCTCTTTCTGAAATCGCGGATATTCTCGAATTCCGCCATCCCGGGTGAGAGGCCGCGCGCCGAGAACCCGTGGCCGATCCAGGCCCCGAGGTCCGGACGCACGGCCCGGTGCCGCTTGAGGAAAATCCGCCGCGGCCGCCCGTCCTGAACGAGATCGAGTCGGACCACGCTGCGCTCCTCGATCTTCTTGACGACCGTGCCGCCTTCCCGCCGGAAGATCCGTTCGTAATCCAGTAGATCGTTTTCGGCGAGGAGGGACTGGAAGTCGGCGTTCACGACCATGTCCGGCCGGGTCACGATCCTGATCTTCCCGGCGCCGTTGCTCATGACCGCTTGTCCTCGATCACGTCGGCGTAAAGGGCCAGCAGATCGCGCATATGGGCCTCCATGGTGAAGGAGGCGGCCTTTTGACAGGCCCGCGCTCCCAGGACGCGTGGGTCGTCGACGGCCAGATACGCGCGCAGGGATGCCGTCAGCTCCGCCACCGAGACGTCCCGCAAGACAAAGCCGTCGCGCCCCGTCTCGATGACTTCGGACACACCGTTCATCCGGGTGGTCACCACCGGGGTCCCGCAGGCCATGGCCTCGAGGCAGACATTCGCGAAGGGATCGTATCGCGTCGGCAGCGCGAACAGGTCCGCCGCGCCGTAAAACTCCTCCAGCGCCTTTTGATACCCCACGAACACGACGGCCTCCCCCAGACCGAGCCGCCGGGCGCGGGATCGGTATGGATCCGCGGAATCGGAGCCGGCCACGATGATCCGTATATTCGGGGCGCCGAGGCCGGCCACGGCCTCGAGCAGGACGGACAGGCCCTTGAGCTTGAATTCGTTTCCCGCAAAGAGGATCAGCCGGTCCTCCGGCCCGATGCCGTAGCGTCGACGGAGGGGCGCACCGAGCCGCCCCCTCACGTTGGGATTGAACCGCGACGTGTCGACGCTGTTGTAGATGACGCGGACCCTGTCTTCGGAAACCCGGTAGTGGCGAAGGACCTGATCCCGGACCAGGCGTGAATTGGTCATGATAAAGCGGGCGCCGCGGCGCTCGAAGATCCGGCGTTCGAGAAACGTCAGCGCCCGGCGCCGGGGGGTCACGGCCTTGAACCGCCGGAGCCAGGGGTTGGGGTAGCGCTGGGCCATCTGGACGGGGTTGATGCCGTCCGAGGCGCGGAAGATATCCTGGCGCCAGATCCGCTCCATGCTCTGAACCACGTCGAGGCGAAGCGGCGCGATCCGCCGCGAGGCCATGAAGGCGAAGGAGAGGTTTTTCCCGGGGGAGGACAGGGGGAAAAACGGAACGGGGTGGAAATGGAGGCCCGGGAGCCGTTCGCCGCTGT
>JALNWL010000256.1 GCA_023230905.1 Syntrophales bacterium | reverse complement strand
TCTACGAGTTTTCCTTTTGCTCTTCGATATCCAGGTTGTGGACGTGAATCCAGTCGCCCCGACGAACGTCCTCCGTGACCTCCCCAATCGTCTCGCCATACTTGACGACCACGGCACCGGCAACCAAATCGGCCAAGGCAACCTTGTGGCTGTACGGAATCGCCGTGAGCGCGGCAAAGACCTGACCGTCGGGGAGGTAAACGGCCGCTCCGGCGGGAATATCCTCCAGGGCGACGGCGACGTTGTCCCCGGGATGGATAACGATGACATTCGGTTTCACAACAACCCCCTTCCCAGCTCACCGCATGTCTTTATTTCACACGATGCGATGCAAGATCATCCTTCCAGTCTAACCTTTTCCACCTTGTGGAGGTCTCTCACATAGAAGAACGATCCCACGAAAAATGCGGCGCCACCGAACAGGGCGAACAGCGGCAGGAACTTGAAGGCCGTGAGCAAATCATAGCGGTCCGAGATAAACCCGATGAAAATGGGGCTCAATGAATACCCCAGGAGCATCATGAAGAACTGGGCCAGGCTGTACGATATCGCGCGGAGGCCGGGGTGCACCACGTCCTGGGTCACCGCGGAACCGCCGGCGGCGAACATCGGGGCCGTAAACCCGAAGAAAATCAGGAAGAGGTATTGCGCCCTCCCCTCCAGGAAGGAGAAGCCGATAAAAAGGAAAAGCGCCGTCAGAAACGAGGTGACGGCAGGGATGGTCATGCGGGCGTTCAGGAACCTCTTCCGGATCCTGTCCGTGATGTAGCCGCCGATGGGCGCGCCGAAGATGGCCAGGAGGAAAACGATGGATGTCTTGAGCCCGGCCTTGTCCATGGGCAGGCCGTCCACGCGGTGGTAGTAGGAGGGGAGCCAGTTCATCAAGCCGGTGGTGACAAAGGTGTTTCCCACGTATCCCAGATAGGTGAACAGCACAGAAGGCGTATGCAGGAACTCCCTCACGATATCGGCAAACTTCATCTTCACCCGGACGGCCTGTGCGCCATCCCCGGTTGTTCTCACGATCTGCACGGTCTTGTAATCCTTCACCCAGAAGAAGAGAATGGCCACGATCAGGCCGGGGACGGCGAGGATGCCGAAGGCGTATCGCCAGCCCAAGGTTTCGGCGATCACACCGCCCAAGATGACGCCGATGGCCGTACCCATGGGTATGGCAGCCGTAAAAAGGCCGTTCATGGTGGCCCGTTTTTCTTCAGGGAAATAGGCGGCGATCATGGCATGGCCGCCGGAGGTATAGGCCGCCTCGCCCACGCCCACCAGGGATCGCATCGTGAAAAGCTGAGTGAAGTTGCGGGTGAAGGCGCATGCGGCCGCGCCGAAACTCCACAGCACGGCCATAATACCGATGGCCTTTTTTCTGCTCCACCGGTCCACCAGCAGGGAGACCGGAAAGACAAACACCGTCATCATCAGGGTGACGATGGAGGCAAACCAGCCGCACTGGGTATCGGTCAATCCCCAGTCGGCCTTCAAATAGGGGAAGATCGCGGCCACGACCATCCGATCTACATAATTGAAAAGGTAAAGGAGGAAGAGCAGCAGGAAAACATAATACGCGTAGCCTCTCGACACCTTGAAGTCTTGTGCTCCGTGCGGATGTTCTGATGCCTCCATGAGTGGGCTCCTTCCCTTGCGGCTGCGGCAACAGCGGTTGTCAGGTTAAGTCTTTTCCGTCACCTCCCTCTCCGGATTCGTTCATGTTTTGAATATGATCGTGCAACCTATCGAAGGGCTTGCCCATAGTCAAGACAAAAAGCAGGGCGACCGGCATTCGGCTGGGGGGCCTCAGGTGCGGTCAACCGTTTCAAGGCGTTCACAAAATCTCTCCCCCATGCAATTCGCCTGTTGACTTTCCGGGAGGCTTGTACTATGAGACTCGCCCTAAACCGATTCCCCAGTAGCTCAGTCGGTAGAGCAGATGGCTGTTAACCATCGGGTCCGTGGTTCGAGTCCGCGCTGGGGAGCCAGAAGATCCAGGCTGTGAGACCGGCATCGGTTTTACAGCCTTTTTTCATGGCCCCGACCCTGATCCCAACGAGGGCGGTAAGCCCTCGAATCACACCCCTTAAGGAGGATATAACAGGATGAAGGATGTCGTTATCGTATCTGCATGTCGGACCGCCATCGGCACGTTCGGGGGCAGCCTGAAAGGCTCCAACAGCGCCACCCTGGCGAGTGTCGTGATGAAGGAGGCCATCGCCCGGGCCGGCATCGACCCCGCCTTGATCGAGGACGTGCGCTTCGGCTGCTGCATGGAGCCGGTCGATACCTTGAACGTCACGCGAATCGCGGCGCTTCTGGCCGGCATTCCAGAGACGACCACGGCCGTAACGGTCAACCGCGTCTGCATCTCCGCCATGGAGGCGGTCGTCTCTTCCATGGCCTGGATCCAGGCCGGACTCGCCGAGATCGTCCTGGCCGGTGGTGTGGAACACATGTCCGGGGCGCCCTATTCCGTTCCCGCCGCGCGCTGGGGATGCCGTCTTCAGGACCAGGTCTTCGTGGATAACCTCATCCACGGTCTCCATGCCGGTTCCCACGTGATTCGCGGCCTGGAGAAGGGCCCCATCAAGGAAGGACCGATCGTCGACCTTTTCCGCGGCAAACCCTACATCATGGGCATCACGGCGGAACTCATCGCCCAAAAGCACAACCTGAGCCGGGAGGAGATCGACGAGGTCGCCCTACGCAGCCACAACAACGCTGAACGGGCGACCCTCGAGGGCGACTTCGCCGCCGAGATCGTACCGGTGGAGATCCCCCAGAAGAAGGGAAAACCGCCGAAGTTCTTCGACCGCGATGAGCATTTCCG
>JALNWL010000255.1 GCA_023230905.1 Syntrophales bacterium | reverse complement strand
GGGGATATGATCACTCAACCAGCCGAAGAAGAACCGCCCCCCGATGCTGCCGATGCCGATGAATCCCAGGGAGGCGGCGGCGACCACCTCTTCGATGTGGTTGTCCCGGGCATAGGCGACCTGGTGCACGAAGGCGGACATCTCAGCCATCACCGCCAGACTGTAGCAGACGGCGAGAATCCAGAACCGGGAGTCCTTAAGGACCCATCCGACCGGTGTGGCGTTCACCGTCGCTCCGGCGGAAGCCGGAGGCGCGCCGGAGCGGTCGCCGTCCGGTGCCAGGCCGTAGTCCTCGGGCCTGGTTTTCCCCATGAGCCCTTGGGAGAGCAGGACGCCGATCACGAGAATCAGGACCCCGAGGAACGAAAACCCCATCCGCCAGCCATAGACCTTCACGATATAGCCGGAAAGAGGCGCCAGGAGCATCGTGCCGATCCCGATCCCGATCGTAGCGATGCCGATTGCCGTTCCCCGTCTTTTCACGAACCACTTGCCCACATAGGAGCTGTTGACGACGACGCCGAAGAACGCCGCGCCGCCGCCGCAAATCAGCCCGTAAACGAGATAGAACTGCCAGGGTGCGCGGATGTAGCCCATGGCGATGAATCCCGCAGACACCACGAGTGCTCCGAGGGTCATGAGCCACTTCGGGGCCATCCGGTCCAATAGCCGACCGGAAAGGATTCCGCCGATGCCATAGGTCAGGATCATCAGGGAAGCGCCCACGGAAATCACCGAACGCGACCAGCCGTACTCCAGGGCCATGGGCTTGACGAAGACGCCGAAACAGTACCGCGCCCCATAATTGATCCCCAAAATCAGGAATGCGCCCATCACCACGTACCATCCCCAGTACAGCCCCGCTTCACGCTTCATCGCTCACTCCTTCGCCCGGCGAAAAGTTTGCGCACGTGTATGATGAATCCCCCCGTTTGTCAACGAGGAACGGTCCTTATTTCTTTTCCAAAATTGCGCAATTGTGATACAAAGCCTGAAGAAGAAAATCCCATCGCCGTCTGCGGACGGATGACGCCGGGGGAGGGCAAGCCCTCCCCCGGCGGATCGCTTCCGCTTTGGGCGTCGGAAAGGACACGTCCCGCCACAGTGATCAGGAAATCCTCCCCTCCCTCCGCCAGACGGATGAGAAAATCCCGCTCTCCCCGACGGGAGCCCGCCGCGGGACACCGGGTCATCGAGGCGGACCCGCTCCTCAAGACGGTGTTCCAGCGGATCGGCAAGCCTCTGGAAGCCCCCCTCGTGCCGGATCCGTTCCAGTGCCGGGCCGTCGAAGCGATCCGCCATACGGACTGTCTGGTCACCGCCCCTACCGGTTCCGGCAAGACCTGGATCGCCGAGCAGGCCATCCGGGAGGTCTTTCTGCGTGGTGGACGCGCGTGGTACACCTCTCCCCTCAAGGCCCTGACCAACTCCAAGTGGGTGGAGTTCGGAAAGATCTTCGGTGCGGACCATGTCGGCATCGTCACGGGCGACACCAAGGAGAACACGGATGCCCCCATCCTGGTCGGAACGACGGAGATTCTGAGAAATCAGCTCTACGACGCCATGCATTCCGGTGAAGATCTGGGCTGCGAGCTCGTGATTCTGGACGAGGCCCACTTCCTGGGTGATCGGGACCGGGGCGTCGTCTGGGAGGAGATCATGATCTATCTCCCCGCCCGCATCCATCTCCTCCTCCTGTCGGCCACCATCAGCAACGGGGAGGAGATCGCCGCCTGGCTGGAAAAGATCCGGGGCAAGGTCTGTACCGTGGTGAACGAAAGCAGGCGCCCCGTCCCCCTGTATCCGCTGTTTCTCCACCCGAAAGGCCGCATCATACCCCTTTTGGCCAAGGAGAAGCTCTACGGCCAGGTCCACGAATATCTGCACCGCCCTCACGGGGCCGGACACCGTCACTCCCGGCCGGACTTCGGACATATCCTGGAGGTCCTCAAGACGTTCAACCTGACCCCGGCCATCTTTTTCCTCAAGTCCCGTTCGGAATGCGATGCGGCCCTCAACTCCTGCCGGAGGCAAGCCCCTGCCGCCGTGTCCGATCCCTTTCCCCTCGTCCGGGACGAACTCATGGACCGCTTCCCCTACCTCGCGAACCACAAGCAACTCGCGCATCTCGATGGTGCCAGGGTGGCGGCTCACCATGGCGGCCAGCTCCCGGCCTGGAAATTTCTCGTAGAGACTCTGATGAAGCAGGGCTGTCTCGACGCGATTTTCGCGACCTCGACCGTCGCTGCCGGCGTCAATTTTCCCGCGCGGACCATCGTCCTGTTCAATTCGGACCTGTTCGACGGCCAGGCCTTCAGCCCCATGAACGGCACAGAATTTCATCAGATGACGGGACGGGCCGGCCGCCGCGGAAAGGACAAGATCGGGTTCCTCCTTGCCATACCCGGCCGCTTCATGGATCTGACGCATGTCCGGGACCTGCTCTTCAAAGAGGCGGAGTCCGTTCACAGCCGCATCCGGAGCGACTTTTCCATGGTCCTGAACCTGCTGCTTTCCCAGACACCGCAGGACATCCGGGAGATATTCGCCAGCTCCTTCTCAACCTTCCAGCAAAAGCGCGGCCCTCAGTCCGGCGCCGCCCTTGCCGCGGCGGAACGGTCCCGCGCCGGACGGCGCACTGCCCCGATGCAGACTGCAACGGCGGATCTCTGGGAAGATTTTCTCCGCCACTTGGCGTTTCTGAGGGCCGAGGGTTTTGTCGACACGGACGATCTCTTGACGGAAAGCGGTGTCTGGGCCTCGAAGCTCCGGCTGGATCAACCGCTGCTCATTGCGGAATGTCTCCGGCGGGGTGCCTTCCCCCGCGAGGACGCCAAACTCCTCGCCGCGGTGGTGGCGCCCTTCGTTTACGATGGCGACCAGGACCCGTTCCCGGAAAAAGAGCGTCTGCCGCGCCGGCTGGTTGCGGCCTGCAACCGCGTGGCTAGGGCGCTGCAACCGTTTGCGGCGCGCC
>JALNWL010000254.1 GCA_023230905.1 Syntrophales bacterium | reverse complement strand
GAGCGAGCAAATCTGGGAGCACATGAGGGTGATCGCCGGAGCGATTTCACACATTTTTCAAGGCTATTTGGAGAGAACGACAGCAAAAGAAAAGCCGGATACGACAGGCGTCGACAAAGAGACCCCTTGAACACTCAATCTCCTGACTTCATCCATCTGTGCCAGCCGGACATCGGCAAGTCCTGCGGGGCGTGCTGCGGCCTGTACAACTACGCCGACAGCTCCCGCGCGTCGCTCACGGCGCGCCTCGCCCGGCGGACCGCCCGCTACCGCGCCACCGTGCGGCGGCCCGAGGATCTCGCCGCCTTCGCGGCGTGGGTGCGGGAAACGGAGGACATGACGAAGCGCTACGAGGTGATCCACTGCTGCGAATACCTGGGGTTCCTCGACGACGACCGGCGCCGTGTCGGCTGCCTCCTCCACCCCCTGCAGAACGCGGGGGAGGATCGGCGGGACGTGTCCTTCTACGGCCGGGAGCTCTGCGACGGCCACTTCTGCCCGAGTTATCATTTTCTCAGCCGCCCGGAGAAGCTCGCCCTGCTCTACGCGCTAGACGACTGGTACCTCTACGGCCTGTGCCTGACGGACATCGATCTCGTCAAGGAGTGGTTCCGCTTCGTGAGCGACGCCGTCTTCGAGACGCCCGACCCGGAGCGGTTCCGGAGCGGCCCCTTCCGGGACATCGCCCGCGCTTATTTTGCATTCAAGCTCGACTGGCCCTTCCGGGACGACGCGGTGAACCGCCTGGGCAAGTACTACTTCGACGGCTCCCAGTACATGATCCGCCACATCGACTACGATGCCCTGGGGATGCCGCGCTCCCGTTTCGACAAGATCTTCTTGAGCCTCACCTCGACCTTCCGGGACGCGGGGGAGGTCCGCCGGGCGGAGACCCTGATCCAGGACACGATCGACGCCTTCGTCCGGGTCTACGCCAGGGCCTGAATTTCCTTCGGGTCTGCGCGGGGCTTGAATTTACTTGACTTGGGAACCGTGCTTCAGTACGGTACGCCTATTCCAACCGGATGATATTAGAGAAGAGACCCTTGCATCCTGTCATTTCGAGGAGCGCAAGCGACGAGAAATCTTTATGATGACCGTTTCTGAAAGATTTCTCCCAGCATCCTGTCATTTCGAGGAGCACGAGCGACGAGAAATCTTTATGAGGGCGGTTTCTAAAAGATTTCTCCCTTCGGTCGAAATGACAAAGGGACGGTCCAAGTGAAAAGAACGAAGTTCGAAATGACATAAGGTTGCGGTGGCGTGGAGGCGGCGGGCCGACGGACCGCGTACCGGTTGCCGCATGAAACGGAGTAGAGAAATGCGGCGCTACGGGAACACCGGGCTGACGGATCGCCTGCAGGTTATCGAATGGAACGGCATAGAGCGATGACGGAGTTTACGCGCCAGGAAATTCTTTTCACGAGGGAGCAGATCGGCCGCCGCGTCGCCGAGCTGGCGGAGCGCATTTCCGCCGACTACGCCGGGCGCGAGCTGATCGTGATCGGTGTCCTGAAGGGCGCCTTCATTTTCATGGCCGACCTGGTCCGGGCGCTCTCCATCCCCTGCCGCGTGGATTTCGCCCGCCTGGCGAGCTACGGCGCGGGCGCGGCGAGCAGCGGCAAGGTCGTGATGACGAAGGACATCGAGACCTCGATCCGGGACCGCGACATCCTGATTGTCGAGGACATCGTCGACACGGGGCTGACGCTCGCCTTCCTGGTCGACTGGTTCCGCGAACGCAACCCCGCCTCGCTCAAGGTCTGCGCCTTCATCGACAAGCGCCGCCGCCGCCGGGTCCCCTTCGAGGCCGACTACGTGGGCTTCACGATCGATGACGGGTTTGTCGTGGGTTACGGCCTTGACTTCGACGAAAAGGCCCGGTTCCTACCGGACGTCCACATCATCGAGACGGGCGAAGGGTAGCGGGCGACAGGCATCAAGAGCGAACCCCATCGGGAACGAGGGGAAGAGGGAGGTTCCGATGATCATTCAGTGTCAGCGCTGCCTGACGAAGTTCCGGTTCGACGACGCCCTGATGGCGGGCGAGGGCGTCTGGGTCCGCTGCAGCCGCTGCCGGCAGGTCTTCTTCGAGGAGAATCCGGCCTCAGCCGGAACCGCCGGGACGGAGCCGCCGCGCTTCTATCCCCCGGAACCGGAGCCGCCTCGCTTCTATCCCCCGGAGCCGGAGACGCCTCCGGCCGATGCGGATGTCTCGAGGACGGTCTTCATCCGGGTTGAGCCGTCGCTGCGTGCGGCGGAGCCCGATCTGTCGGAGACGGTGCTGATCCGGCCGGAGGCGTCGGGATTCCCACGGGACGGCGGGGCGGAGGACACGGATATCGGCATCGACGTCCGCCCGGACGGGCTCGTCCCGATCGATGCGGAGAACGGGCCGCCAATCGAAAAGGACATCGACGCCCCGCGTGCGTCCGCGCCGGACTATGGGGAGGCCCCGGACGAGCCGGACACGGCCGAAACGGACGGGGAATTCGCCCCGGTGGCGCCCCCGCGCCGGAAGAGGCGGGGCTGGCTCTGGGCGCTCGTCCTCATCCTGATCCTGGCCCTCGGCGCGGGCGCCTTCTACTGGTTCTACCCGGAGATGGGCCGGCAGGCGCGTGACGCGGCCCTCAAGGCCTTGCGACCGGTGACCGGCCTCCTCCCAGGCGCGGCGAAGAAGGACCAGAGCATCGATCTGAATGCATTGGCGATCCAGGACGTCCGGCAGCGCATCGTCAACAACTGGCTGGTCGGGGACATCCGGATCGTGGAGGGAAGCGTCGTCAACCGAGCGCCGCATGCCGCGACTGAGATCCGGGTGCGGGCCCGTCACTACGACGCGGCCGGCGCGGTCCTGGCCGAGCAGACCGCCTTCTGCGGGAACTTCCTGCCGGAGGAGTAACGGTGGACCCTGCCGGAGGCCGAGAGACAGCTGGAACTGGCCCATCCCCGGGGGTGCGACGTGTCAAACATGATGATCGAGCCGGGGGCTCAGATCCCCTTCAT
>JALNWL010000253.1 GCA_023230905.1 Syntrophales bacterium | reverse complement strand
CGGGCCTTCTCGAGGGCCTGCTCGCCGTTTTCGGCCGTGGCCACGTCGTACCCGTGACCCTTCAGCAGGGTCTCCATCATGTACAGATCGGCGCTGCTGTCGTCGACAACCAGGATCTTTCTTTTCATCACACCTTCCTCTCCCGGGGCAGGGTAAAACTGAACGTGCTTCCCGAGCCCCATTGGCTTTCGACCTCGATCCTTCCGCCCATGAATTCGACGAGCCGTCTGCTGATGGGCAGCCCCAGTCCTGTCCCCTCATACTTGCGGTTCACGCCGGAATCGACGTTGACAACGTGGCGGAAGGCCTGGAAGATCGTGTGTCAATCTGCATTGAAAATTGACCCACCCTCCGTATCGAGGCTTTGCCGTTTGATCGGATGGTAGCCCCAACCCCTTCTCCTGAATGAAAATGCGACAGAAGGACTCCAATATTGAGCACGCTGCTGTTATCGCTACAGGTGGGTCAGATTCAACTGACTCCAGCGCTCTCTGGAACTCGATCTCGATCTCCGGAATCGTCCGCTTTCGGAGGAGGTCATCCAGAGAGCGTTCGGGGGCGGAAACCGTTGAGCCGAAGATACACCATGCCCGTTCATTAAATCAATAGGAACAGTTGCAGGCTGATCTATTCCTCTTCGCTTTTCCTCAATACTGATTTCATAACGCCGACAGGTTTTATTTTTCGCATCTCCTTCCATCTCCTAACCTTCCCCTTAATTTTCCCTCCACGGAGCGCTAAACGTCTCATAAGTCGAGATAAGTTGCTGGATTAACGATAGTCATAAAACACCATGACAGGCCTCCCATCGGATTGGATGTCCGATTCGATAAAAGTCTTCACAATGATTCATTTCTGTATTGACAAATCAAGATAATAGAAGCATGCTCCACGCATCCCTTTATAAAGTTACATCGTTCAAAGCACCATTTTCAACCTATGAGGTCATATTACGGTGGTATTGATCACAGCCTCCGTGTCTCGAGAAGAGTGCGGGGTTTTGTGTTGATTTCAAACGGATAAACGGCATGAAGCGCAGGTTCAATTTGAATATAGCCCGGTGAATATCTATCTACATTTTCGACACTATTTGCACAGTGATGCCTGCAGAGGTGTTAAATTTTACAAATAAAAAGGAGGAGGTAAGTTTTATGGTTAAGGAGGCAAAACCAGGTACCGTCAGTGGCAATGACACACTCCAGTTGGTTGATGAAACGCTGCGTGATGGAACGCAGAGCCTGTGGGGAATGATGATGAGCTATCACATGATCGAGCCGGTTCTCGGCGAAATTGCCGAAGCCGGTTATTATTCGATCAACGGTCCGTGGCATGGCGCCCAGCCCATGATCAGCGCCCGCTTTTTTAACGAAGATCCCGGCATCCTGTATGGTATGTTCAGAGAAAAGCTGAAGAATTCGGATACGAATGTTATTATAAACACCATGGGCATGATGATGTTTCTCACGAGCCCGCCTGAAAATAAAGCAACGGTACGGATCAGTTACGGGGTGATGAAAGACTGGTTGCCGAACATTAACCAGGCCTCGTGCATCTGTTGTACTCGAGATGAGATCAAGAATGAATTCCCCATTTTATACCCCATGTTTCGCGCAATAGGGATAGAACCCATACCCTATTTCGCCATCGGACACGGCCCCCGGCATACCGACGAGTTTTACGGCGCTCAAGTGAAGGAAGTTGCCGAGAAATTCAAGCCGATCAGTCTGTGTATCAAGGATGTGGACGGGTTGCTGACTTCGGAACGTCTCCGGACGCTCATCCCCGCCATGCAGAAGAACGCCAATGGTATACCGCTCGAGTTTCATGCTCACGGCATGAACGGCCTGCACACCTATAACGCGACGGTCGCCATGGAGTTGGGGGTGAGGAGGATCTCCACCTGCGTTCCGCCCCTGGCATACAGCTCCTCCCATCCTTCGGCGTTCGACATCGTCCGCAATGCCGAGGAACTCGGGATCAAGCACAACATCGATGTGGAAAAACTGAAGGTCGTATCGGAGCGGCTGACCAAAATCGGGAAGGCGTTCGGCCATCCCGTCGACAACTACCCCCTGCCCTTCGATCTGACCTACTATAAACACCAGATTCCCGGGGGCGTCATTTCCAACACCACGACCCAGTTGGCGGCGTTGGGCATCCCGGAAAAACTCCAGGAGGTGCTGGACGAGATTCCCCGTATTCTGGAAGAGCTTGGGCATCCCATCATGATCACCCCGTTTTCGCAATACATCGTGACTCAGGCGGTTCTCAATGTGCAACTGGGACGCTGGGAACAATGCATTGACTCCATGGTCGAGCATGCCGCCGGTCTTTTCGGCATCGAAGATGCGGGACTCCCCGATATGGATCCAAACCTCAAAGACAAGCTTTTGAGTCTCCCGCAGGCCAAAAAGATAAAAGAAAGGGCCGACCATATTATCGAGCATCTGAATTCGGAACCGTCGGCCGAAGAATTGAAGAAAAACTTGGGCCTGCCGCCCGATGCGTCCGACGAAGACTTCGTTCTGACGTATATTTTGATGGGTGAGGCCATGAAAAACATCACCCCAGGTGGACCTGATTCTTACAAGAAATATCTGTAGAACGTTCGCGGTTCACAGGCGCCCGCGGGCAGCGCATCGAAAAACAATCCCGGCTGCCTGCACCCGCTTCAGCACATGCGGAGGGATATCAACCCGTGTCACTCAAAGAAGAGGAGGTAAGGTTTTATGACAGCAGCAAATGCGGATGGCCTTGTGCCGGTTGAGGCGCCGGTAAACAGTGTTTTCTATCGCAGACCCCGTCCCGGAGAGCCTCCTTTTGTGGAGGAAGGGGATCAGGTTGATGAAGATACCGTCGTCTGCTTACTCGAGATCATGAAATGTTTTCGTTCCGTTGCTGCCGGCGTCAAAGGGAAGGTGGAGAAGATTCTGGCGGATAGCGGAAACATGGTAAAAAAGGGAGAAGCGGTGATGCTCATCAGACCGGAGAAATGATCATATAAATCCG
>JALNWL010000252.1 GCA_023230905.1 Syntrophales bacterium | reverse complement strand
TGGCACCGCCGCTACCGGCGCATTCCACGCTTCCTGCGCGAGAAACTTATCGAACCGGCCCTCCTCGCCTTACCGAACGCCCGGGACAACCCCGCGACGGAACGCTTCCGACGCATACAGAAATTCATCCGGGGCTCTAAGGATAGCTTTCCCGCGCGCTTCTTGGCCTGGAACGAGATCTTTCCGGAAGCGACCAAAGAATCGCTTCTGGGTGAATTCTTTCGCACCAAGACGGCTCCGGCGCCGCGCCTCTTTACCTCCGCCCTCTCCGCCCTCGACACTGACCCGATCAACCGGATGCTCTACGCCGACCTGACGATCTCCCTCCCCGGAGACATGCTCTGGAAGGTGGACATGATGAGCATGCGCCACGCCCTGGAGGTGCGCGTTCCCCTGCTCGACCCGCGCGTCGTCGAACTGGCCTTCCGCATCGGCGGCGACTGGAAGATCCGTCACGGCCGTGGCAAGTACGTCTTCATCGAAACCTTCAAGGATCTTCTTCCGAAATCCCTGCACCGCCGCCCCAAGTGGGGCTTCGAGATGCCGGTGAGCCGCTGGCTGAAAACGGATCTTCACGGCCTGATCGACACCTATCTCGCCCCGGAGCGGATCAGGAAGCAGGGGATTTTCAATACGTCCGTTATCGGCGCCCTAATCGGGAACATGATGGAAAACAGAACCGACACCTCCTGGCAGATCTGGAATCTGATCGCCTTTCAGGCCTGGCATGACTCCCACCTCCGATAGGATCAAGGTCCTCCATGTCATCACCCGCTTCGACAAGGGCGGCTCGGCGGAGAACACCTTCCTCACGGTCCGCCATCTTGACCGGACCCTCTATGACCCCGTGCTCGTCATCGGTGGCGGGCAGGCCGGCAATGCCTCCGACCCGGAGGCCGATGCCGCGCACAAGAACCGTTCCGACGCCGTTCAGAGCGGCGTCCGCTTGGTCGCCCTCCCCCGCCTGGTCCGCAATCTCCACCCTCTTTCCGATCTGGCTGCCTTCTTCGGCCTGATCACGATCATCCGCCGCGAGCGTCCCCGGATTGTCCACACCCACACGTCGAAGGCGGGCATCCTCGGGCGTTGGGCGGCCTGGGTCTGCCGCGTGCCGGTCATCGTCCATACGCCCCACGGACACGTGTTTTTCGGATATTTCGGTTCTCTGACGACGCATCTGTTCATCTTGCTGGAGCGATGGACGGCACGAATCACCGACGCCCTGATCGCCCTGACGCCGCGTGAGAAGTCGGAGCACATTGCGCATGGCATCACCCCGGCGGATGCCTTCGCGGTCATTCACAGCGGCGTCGACCTGAAGCCCTTCCTGGCGCTCGCCCCTTCCTCCCTTTGTTCGGCGACCCCTCCCGATTCGAACCCTTTGGAGGACGCGGGGGTGAGTGACGGGTTACTCAGGCCGACAGAAACGCCCGTTGCCGAGACGATGCGACAGAACCTGGGCATTCCCCCGGGAGCCACCGTTGTTGCCACCGTGGGCCGGCTGACCGCCGTCAAGGACCATGAGACCCTCATCCGAGCCGTTGCCGAATGTGTGCGTCAGGGTGAACGTCTGTTTCTCGTCCTGTTGGGCGAGGGCGATCTGCGGGCGGATCTCGAAGCGTTGTGCGAACGTCTGGGCATAGCTGAAAACGTACGCTTCACGGGTTGGCAGCCGGACGTGGCGAGGCTGATGGTCACCTGCGACCTCTTCTGCCTGCCCTCGCGCAACGAAGGCATGGGCAAGGTTCTCTTGGAGGCGATGGCGCTCGGCAAGCCGATTGTCGCGAGCGACGTGGGCGGCATTCCGGATCTCGTCCGTTCCGGCGAGAACGGCCTTCTTGTTCCCGTCGGCGATGTCACGGCCTGGGCTCAGGCGATCCGGGAACTCGTCCGCAATCCCGACCTGCGACGTCGGATGGGCGAGACCGGCCGCCGTATTGCGCCCGCCTACAGCGTGGAAGCGATGATAAAACAGATTGACGAATTGTATGCAAAATTGCTAAGCGATCGGTGCGTCCAGCCGAACCCGGAGACCTCGCCATGACGTGCCGCTCAACCCCTCGCCCCACCGTTCATTCCCCTGCTTCACACAGACCCGTTTCGTCCGCCTACGAGTATTCGCGTGGGAGTGAACTCGCACCTCGCTCTACCCGGAGCACCGGTTATGCCCTTTGCGCCGAGACAAAAGCGGGCGCTTTTTTCACGCCCGCCCTTTTTTTTCTTATCCTCGCCGTGTTGAGCCTCGCGCCGTTTTCCCCGGCCTTCGCCCAGCCGCCCGCACCCCCGGAGTACCGGCCCGAGCCAGCCCTGATCGACCTGCGAACCACCTTCAGCGACGGAGAATACGACCCGGACACCCTTGTCCAGATGGCCTTCCGCAAGGGCTTCCAGATCGTCATCTTCAACGACCACGACCGGGTAGCCCTGGAATACGGCCTGCCCCCCTTCCGCAACTGTCTCAAATACCGGAAGGAGTTGAACTCGATCAACGTCGCCGGGGCGGACCGCTACCTCCGCACCATCCAAGGCCTGAGGAAGCTTTACCCTCGGGCGGTCCTGATTCCGGGCACCGAAAGCACCCCCTTCTACTATTGGACGGGTAGTCCGATCACCGGGAACCTGACGGCAAACGATCCCGAACGCCGCATTCTGACGATGGGCCTCGAGAAGCCGGAGGATTACGAAACACTCCCCGTGCTCCACAATTCTCCTCTCCGGTACCAGTTGCGGGAGGCCCTGCCGGCGCTCGCCGCGTTCGGGCTCTGCTTTTTGATCGGCATTTTCTTCATCCTTCAGAAAGGCGCCTGGCGCGCAACCGGTACGATCATCGCCCTTCTCGGCATCGGCCTCTTCCTCAACACCCTCTTCGCCCGCCCGTCCCCGTTCGATGCCTACCACGGAAAGCAAGGCGCGGCGCCCTACCAGCGCTTCATCGACGCGGTCGATCGAAAGGGCGGGCTCACCTTCTGGAACTACCCGGCGACCCTCTCCGGCGTGCGCAAGCTCGGTCCGATCCACGTCCGCAC
>JALNWL010000251.1 GCA_023230905.1 Syntrophales bacterium | reverse complement strand
CCTCGAGGGAAAGCTTCGAGTGCATGATGGCATTGTCATAGGCTACGGCGGCGTTGCGTGCCAGGATGTCAAAGACGTTGATCTGGTCGGAGCTGAAACCTTCCGTGCGTTTGGCCAGGTAGAGCGCTCCATTGAACTTGTCCTGGATGTCCAGCGGAATGGCGATCTCGTGGGGGTAGCCGTCGAACATGACCGGGCCGGCCTCTCCCCCGCTGATGACGGAGCGGATCCGGGTCTCCTTGGCCGCCAGGGCCTCCTGGATGATCGTGTTGTTGAGGCGGATATCGCCCTCCTCCTTTGCTTCGATGTACTGGTGCTCGCCATCGTGAATCATGCAGCGATTCGTCTCGATATCCAGAATGTACACCACGACCCGGTCGGCTTTGCCGATTTTGAGCGCGCTCGAGATAAGAACATTGAGAATATGGTTGTCGAGATCATAGCTGAAGTTCATCTCCGAAACGGCTTCCTGAAGAAGGGTCAGTTCCCGAATTTTCTCGGCATGGTTGGCGAAGAGCCGGGCATTGTGAATGACGATGCTCGCCTGGCTGGCAAAGCTCAGGAAAAGGTCGATCTCTTCCTGAAAGAAGCGGGTCTTCTCTCCACGCCAGGCGGCAAGGACGCCGATAACGTTGCGCTCGATCTTGAGGGGAGCGCATAAAATCGACCCCCCGTGAAAGACCCGCGTCAGCATCCGGTCCGTCTCGGTCATCCGCAAATCGACGGCGGCATCCTCGATGGCCAGATAGGCCCCTGTCTTGGCCACCTTGGTGGAAACGCAGTCATGTTCGGCAAGATTCAGGGGAACGGCGAAGGCGCGCGCCTCTTCCTCCGGCGTGTAGTTTTTCGCCACCTTCGTTTCCAGAAATCGTTTCGAGGTATCGAGAAGCCGAATGATGCCCCGGTCGAAACCGACGGCATCGACGACTTCGTCAAGGATGCGCTTCAGGACCGTGTCCAGATCGACCGGGGCGGTCAGGAGGGTGCTGATGCGGAAGATGCTCTGGAGGAGTTTGTCCCGGTCCAGCAAGGGTTGGGAAGATAAGCCGGATGGGGTGCCCGTGGGCTCGGAGTGCTTGGTCATCGACATTTCCGCTAACCGGCGGCCTCCTTCTGGATCAGCCTCAGCTCAGGCCTTGTCGAACTGGAGAAACTTCATGGAAAAGACGGCCCTCCCTTGGGTGGCTGAGCGCAGATCGGTCGAATAACCGAACATGCCCTTCAGGGGTACGCGCGCCAGAATCTCGCTGATCGGCCCCCGCGGGGTGATGCCCTGGACTTCGCCGTGACGGCTGTTGATATCGCCGATGACCTCCCCCATGAATTCGCTCGGGGTGGTCACGTCCACGCTCATGATTGGCTCCAGAAGGACGGCCTTGGCCTGGCTGCACCCGTCGCGGAAGGCGGAGGAGGCCGCGATCTTGTATCCGAGCGTCGTCGAGTCCCCTTCCCGGATCGGAACCTGCAGAACGGTCACATCGATATCGACCACGGGATATCCCGAGATGATTCCGCTCGCGGCGGCTTCCCGGATACCGTCCTCCACGGCGTGGAGATATTCTTCGGGGGCCGCGCCCGCGGTTTCCGCCCGCTCGATGCGAATCCCACCTCCACGCTCCGCAGGAACCATGCGGAGCCGGACCTGCCCGTAGTGTTTCTTCTCGCCCAGTTCGCGGTTGAAGACCGCCTCTTGCTCGACGCTCTCCGTGATGGTTTCCCGGTACATGACTCGAGGCTTGCCCACATTCACGGCTGCGTGAAACTCGCGCCGGAGTCGGTCGATAATGATCTCCAGGTGAAGTTCCCCCATCCCTGAAATCACCATCTGGGCCGTCTCGTCTTCGTACTTGACCTTCAGTGTCGGGTCTTCCTCCTCCAATTTGACGAGCCCGACGGACATCCGCTCCTGATCCGCCGGCGTGCGGGCCTCGATGGCCTGGCTGATGACCGGCTCGTAGAACTCGATAGGCTCCAAAATGATAGGGTGGCCCTCATCACAGAGGGTGTCCCCCGTACCCGCGTCCTTGAGCCCCATAACGGCGACGATATCTCCCGCGGCGGCCCGCTCGATCCGTTCCCGTTTATTTGCATGCATTTTCAGCAGCCGCGCGATCTTTTCCTTCTTCTGACGGCTTGCGTTATAGACCTCCTCCCCCGCCTGCAGATGTCCGGAATAGAGCCGCAGATAGGTCATCTTGCGCCCCTCGTCCTGGATAATCTTAAAGGCCAGCGCCGCGAGCGGCTCCTTTTCGCTGCTCGGACGCGCCTCCTTTTCGCCGGTGCGGGGGTTTGTACCGGTAATGGGTGGCACATCTTCCGGTGAGGGGAGATACCGAACGATGGCATCCAGGAGTGGTTGAATTCCCTTGTTGCGCAGCGCGGATCCGCATAAAACGGGAACCACGGACAAATTCAAGGTCTGTTGACGCAGAACACGGTGGAGATCCTCATTCGCGACAGCCGTCCCCTCCAGATACATCTCGGCCAGCTCGTCATCCAATTCCGCGAGCCGTTCGATGAGCGTGTCCCGACGGCTTCTAGCCTCCGACTGCAGCTCCTCGGGAATGGGCACACATCGATAGGCCTCACCGAGGGTGCTGTCGTCCCAGGCGATGGCCTCCTGCCGGATGAGATCGATCACCCCGCGGAACTGGTCTTCACGCCCCCAGGGGATCTGGACGGGCAGGGCAATGGACTGGAAACGGGAGTGCATCTGAGCGATCACCAAGTCGAAATCAGCACCCACGCGGTCCATCTTGTTGATGAAGGCGACCTTGGGAACACCGTACTTGTCTGCCTGTCGCCAAACCGTCTCCGACTGCGGCTCCACGCCGCCCACGGCGCAGAACACGACCGCCGCGCCGTCGAGAACTCGGAGCGATCGTTCCACTTCGATCGTAAAATCCACATGCCCCGGTGTGTCGATAATGTGGATCTCGTGATTTTGCCAGGCACAGGTCGTCACGGCGGAGGTGATGGTGATGCCGCGTTCCTGTTCCTGGGGCATCCAGTCCATGACGGCTTCCCCGTTATGGACCTCGCCTATCTTG
>JALNWL010000250.1 GCA_023230905.1 Syntrophales bacterium | reverse complement strand
GAAGGTCCTGAAGGCGCTCGCCAAGGCGCAGAAGAAGGCCCTTAAAGCCCGGCAGAAATAGCGCCGTCGCCCGGCTTCGCGCGAAAAACCCGCGGTCGGTCGGGCGATCGTTCCGGGCGTCATGTCACCGAATCCAGCGATGTTGTAATCCTTGCGGGCCTGCTCCACGAAACGCCGGAGCCCGACACAGGGGACCCCACGGGTAACCTCCGCGTCAGGCGGAAGGCGTCCGCAGTACTTCAACGGATGTGCAGCGTCCGGGTCGGGAAGGGGATTTCGATTCCTTCCTCCCGGTATCGCCGATGCAGGCGCTTGATGAGCGCGTGCTTGAGAGGATACTGGTCGTTGATATGCCGCCCGCGCAGGAGAACGTTGAAATGGATGCCGGAATCCCCGAAGGTGTGGTAACGGACGAGCGGTTCGAACTCGGGGACGCCCCCCTCCAGAGACTGCATCACCTCCCGGGCGACCTCGATCGTCACGCGTTCGACCTTTTCCAGATCGCTGTCGTAGCTGACGCCGATCGGAACCAAGATCGACGTCTCCTGCTCAGGGAGGTTGAAGTTGGTGACCACCGCCTTGGACATCTGGGCGTTGGGGACGATGGTGATCGTGTTGGCGAGCGACCGGATATTGGTGTAACGCCACGTGATATCCGCGACGAACCCCTCCTCGCCGGTGGAGAGCTTGACATAATCTCCCGGCTTGATCTGCTTCGACGCGATGATGTGCAGGCCGGCGAAGAGATTCGCGAGCGTGTCCTGGAGCGCCAGGGCAATGCCCAGGCCACCCACGCCCAGGGCCGTCAGGATCGGCGTGATGGAGATGTTGAGGTACTGGAGCACCGTCAGGCCGCCGAGAAGAATCACGAGGAACCTGGACAGGTTGGACATCATCGAGGTCGACAGGAAGCCATCGCCGACCTGCCGGCTGTACATCTGGACGAGCCCCGAAACGATTTTCGCGAGCACCCAGGTCGACAGGAGGATCAGGACGACAGTCAGGACCCGCTCGGCGGTAGCGCCCTGCTCGGCGGACGTCAGATTGGACCGTACGGCGCCGAACAGGCCGAGGGTCGTGAACAGGGCGATGAAGGCGCCCTTCAGGGATGCCAGGATGACATCGTCGCCCGGCCACTCTGTTTTCGCAGTCAGTTTCTTCAGTTGCCTCAGGATCAGGAATTCGAAGGCCAGGCCGGCGACGACGCCGCCACCGACGAAGGCCAGCGTGACGATTGCCGAGTTCAGCGCGGCAGGATCGATAAAGGACATGATTCACCTCACGGACGGGATGGCTCCCCGGCCGGGACGAAGGACGGCGATCGTTTCCTGCCGTCCGTCGCGTGAACCGGGACAACGGCACGATACCACAGGCCGGCGGCCCTGCCAACTGCTTTCGGGTGTTTCCGGTGGCGCACGGCGGTCCCGGCCGGGGTGCCGCCCACGTGAAATTTCGGTTCACACCCCGGGGAAGACGTGATAAGAAAACACACTGCTTTCGATAATCTCTCCCGCCCCCGCCCGGCGCGGCCCCGGAGCCAAAGCCCGCGGGGGAGGATTTTGAAGGGAAAATGAAAAAGATCAGAAAGGTGCTGGTCGCCAACCGGGGAGAGATCGCCCTCCGGATCATTCGGACCTTGAAAGAGCGCAATATCGAGGCCATCGCCGTCTACGAGACGCCCGACCAGGACGCCTACTACCTGCGGTTCGCCGACCGGGCCGTGATGATCGGCCGGGAGGCGGGGAAAAATTATCTGGATGCCGACCGGATCATCCGGGCGGCCCGAAAAAGCGGCGCCGACGCCGTTCATCCCGGCTACGGGTTTCTCGCCGAGAACGCCGAGTTCGCCGAGGCCTGCGAAAAGGCCGGCCTCGTCTTCATCGGCCCGCCGCCGGAGGTAATCCGGACGCTCGGCCACAAGGTCCTCTGCAAGGAGGTCGCCCGCCGGGCCGGCGTCGACCCCCTGCCGGGAACGGACAGCCTGCCCGCCGGGGAGGCCGCGGCGCTCGATGCCCTCCGGCAGTTCGCGCGGGCCGAGGGCTATCCGCTGATGCTCAAGGCCACCGCCGGCGGCGGCGGCCGGGGCATCCGGAAGGTGGAGCGGGAAGCGGACCTGGCCGGCCAGCTTCACGTGGCCCGGGCCGAGGCCCGCTCGGCCTTCAACGACGACCGCCTCTACGTGGAGCGCTATATCGAATCCCCGCGCCATGTGGAGGTCCAGATCCTGGCCGACCGTCACGGAAAGGTCCTCCATCTGGGGACGCGGGACTGTTCAATCCAGCGGCGGCACCAGAAACTCCTGGAAGTCGCCCCCGCTCATCTGCCGGCGCCGGTGATCGAGGCGATCCAGACGGCGGCGATCGAGGTCATGAAAACCGCCGGATACGTCAATGCCGGGACGGTGGAGTTCCTCGTCGACCCAAAGACGCTCGCCTTCTGGTTCATGGAGGTCAACACCCGCCTTCAGGTGGAACACACGGTGACGGAGATGCTGACCGGCGTGGACATCGTGGCGGAACAGCTCCGGATCGCCGCGGGGGAGGCCCTGACGCTCGACCAGGAGCAGATCCGTCTGCCCGGGGCGGCGATCGAAGTGCGCATCAACGCGGAGGATCCGAAAAACTATTTTCTCCCCGAGGCGGGAAAGCGCGTCGAGGTCTACCAGCCTCCGGGCGGGCCGGGCATCCGCCTCGACGGGACGGTGTACCAGGGATATGTGATTCCCGCCGTGTACGATTCCCTCCTGGTCAAACTGACCGTCTGGGGGGTGGACTGGGACCAGGCCGTGCGGAGGCTCCGCCGGGCGCTCCGCGATTTCCGCCTGGCGGGCCCGAAGACCACCATCCCGTTCTATCTCAAGATCTGTGACGAACCCGATTTCCAGGCCGGCCGCTTCCAGACGGATTATCTGGAGACCCATTCCGATCTTTTCGCCTATGACGACGACCCGGTCTGGAGGGGGGGCGAAACGGGCCGGGCCGAGCATCTGGTGCTCGATGAAGCCGAGGCGCCCGCCGAACCGCTGCCCCCGGGCTTCATCGAGCACCAGATG
>JALNWL010000249.1 GCA_023230905.1 Syntrophales bacterium | reverse complement strand
TACAACGGCCGGCCGGCGGTCCTGGGCAACTCCATGAACGTGACCGAGCAGAAGGAGGCCCGCACCCGCCTGGAAGAGCTGGAGGCCCTCGAGTCCTCCATCCTGGACGCCATCCCCCATGCCGTGATCGGCCTGCACAACCGGGAGTTCATCTTCGCCAACAACGCCGTCCGGTCCGTGTTCGGGTGGCGCCCGGAGGAGCTCATCGGCAAGGGCGTGCGCCTGTTGTACCGCGGCGACGAGGACTCCGAGGCGATCGCCGGGAAGTTCTACGCGAACCTGGAGTCCCAGCGGACATTCGCGATGGAATTCCCCTGCCGCCGGAAGGACGGGGAGGACATCCTCTGCATGGTCCGGGCCTCGCGCATCGGCGAGAGCCTGCGGGAGCGCCGGATCGTCGTCACGTACGAGGACATCACCGAGCGCCGGCGGGCGGAGGAGGAACTGGAGCGCTCCCGGGAGGAGCTCCGGAACCTCTCCAGCCACCTGCAGTCGGTCCGGGAGCAGGAGCGCACCCAGATCGCGCGGGAGATCCACGACGAACTGGGCCAGTCGCTCACGGCCCTCAAGATGGACCTCACCTGGATGGGCAAGCGCCTCCAGGACAACGAACCGCTCCTGGACAAGACGCGGTCGATGGGGAAGCTCATCGACGGCACCATCGAAATGGTGCACCGGATCTCCGCGGACCTGCGGCCGGGCCTGCTCGACGACTTCGGCCTCGTCCCGGCCCTGGAGTGGTTCGCCAAGGACTTCCAGAAGCGCTCCGGGATCGTCTGCCGGGCGCGCCTCGAGGTTGACGATCTCGCCCTGGACAAGGAAATGTCCACGACGATCTTCCGCATCTTCCAGGAAACCCTGACCAACGTGGCCCGCCACGCCGAGGCCCGCCGCGTGGAGGTCCGCCTCGCCGCCTCCGGCGGGCGGCTGATCCTCGAGGTCAGCGACGACGGGCGGGGCATCACGAAAAAGCAGATGAACGACCCCCGTTCCTTCGGGATCATCGGGATGCGGGAACGGGCCCACTCCTGGGGCGGGGAGGTGCTCATTACGGGCAACCGGGACCGGGGGACCACCGTCCGGCTGACCATCCCCCTGGGGGAAGGGGAGGCGGGGGCATGATCCGGATCCTCGTCGTCGATGACCACACGATCGTCCGGGAGGGCCTGAAGCAGATCCTCGGCGAGGAGAAGGACATGAACGTCGTCGAGGAGGCGAGCAACGGCCAGGAGGCCCTCCAGAAGATCGGGAAAAGCGAATACGACTGCGTCCTGCTCGACATCTCGATGCCCGGCCGAAGCGGCCTGGAGGTGCTCAAGGACATCAAGGCCCTGCGCCCAAAGCTCCCGGTGCTCATCCTCAGCATGCATTCCGAGGAGCTCTACGCCATCCGCGCCCTGCGCGCCGGCGCCTCCGGCTACCTGACGAAGGCGAGCGCCTCGGAGGAGTTGATCGGCGCCATCCGGAAGGTCGCCGCCGGACGGAAGTACGTCAGCACGTCGCTCGCGGAAAAGCTCGCCGTCGAGCTGGACGCGGACGCGAGCAAGCCGCCGCACGAGACCCTGTCGGACCGCGAATACCAGGTGATGATCATGCTGGCCTCGGGCAAGACGGTCAAGGAGATCGCCGACGAGGTGTGCCTGTCCGTCAAGACGATCAGCACCTACCGGACGCGGATCATGGAGAAGATGAACCTGAAAAAGAACGCCGAACTGACCCTCTACGCCATCCAGCACCACCTGATCGCCTATGACGAGCAGGCCAACCTGAACGACTCCATCTTTTTCTAAAACCTTTATTCCCCCGCTTGTCGGACAAAGACCGACACGACAATCATCCCGAATCCGACGCGAGAAATGGCGCCCGGCCGATAGCGGGACCCCGTCCTCCATGCTAAAAATGCACCCAAAAGACACACCCGCGGGGCCCGCGGGGTCAGTAAAGGGGGACGAAAGCCATGAGGACGAGCGAAATGGAGGCGAAAACGGGACTTCAGGAATGGACGTCGCAGCCGGTCGGCCAGGCGCGGCCCCGCCGCGCCAAACGGCGGGAGCCGGCGTCGGAGTTCAGGGACATCCTCATCCAGGCGCACCGGGAGAACCGCTCCTACCTCATGGAGCATGAGTGCAAGGAGCTGCTCGAAGGCATGGGGATCGCCACGACGGGCTACCTCGTGGCCGGCTCCGAGGACGAGGCGGTGGAGATGGCCAACGCCGTCGGCTACCCCGTCGTCCTCAAGATCGTCTCCCCCGACGTCGTGCACAAGACCGACGCGGGCGGCGTGAAGCTCAACCTCAAGCACGCCGATGACGTCCGCCGGGGCTATCAGGCGATCGTCGGCGCCTTCAAGTATCAGCACATCGTCGGCGTCTCCGTCCAGAAGATGGCCGCCCCCGGCGTCGAGGCCATCATCGGCGTCACCCGCGACCCCAGCTTCGGCCCGGTCCTGATGTTCGGTCTGGGCGGCGTGTTCGTGGAGGTCCTGAAGGACGTGACCTTCCGGGTCCTGCCCGTCACCGAGGCCGACATCGCCGAGATGATCGGGGAGATCAAGGGTTACCCCCTGCTCAAGGGGCACCGGGGCGTGTCCGTCGACATCCCCGCGCTCAAGGCTCTGCTCATGAAAATCTCCGCGCTCGTCATGGCCTTCCCGGAGATCGGCGAACTCGACCTGAACCCGGTGTTCCTCTACCCCGAGGGCAACATCGTCGTGGACGCCCGGATCTTCGTCCGGGACGGGGAAGACGCCGCACCGGCCCTTGCGGCGAAGAAACAGAACATGCGCGACTTCTTCTACCCGAAGAGCATCGCCGTGCTCGGCGCCTCCGGCGTGCCGGGCAAACTCGGTTACAACGTCTTCCGCAACCTGATCTTCCATGAATTCAAGGGCAGGATCTACCCCATCAACGCGAAGAACGACTACGTCCAAGGGGTGAAGGCCTACAAGAACATCCTGGACGTGCCCGATCCCGTGGATCTGGCCATCGTCCTGGTTCCGGCGGGCGCCGCCCAGGCCGCGGTGGAGGACTGCTGCAAGAAGGGCGTTAAGTTCCTCGTCGTGGAGACGGCGGGTT
>JALNWL010000248.1 GCA_023230905.1 Syntrophales bacterium | reverse complement strand
TTTGGGGTTCACGAACACCCATCCCAAGAATCTATCCGGGTGCGCGTGAACAAGATTGAATACGGGCTCGTTGTCAGGATCGAATCTTAGAGGATAATTGTTGCCAAGAATTTTTATCCCGTCATTGGTGAAGTTTGCGATAAATGATTTTCCAATGCACCTAAAAGGGCGCCTGAAGAGAAGTACCTGCAGTAACGATATGAGCAACCTGCTTGGTTCGGGGTAGGGATCAATTTGAAGTCCCATTAGGGCGGTTTTATCGACACCGGACTGATCCATTTTCTGCAGCAATTCATTTACAGTGAGAAGACGCTCTTCTAAATGGTAATGACAGTCGATCACCATGATTCACGCTCCTTAAACTTAATGTACGTCATGGCCTGCTTACGTGTCCGTGGAAGACGGCTCCGGCGCTATCCGCTGGAATGAGCCCATCTGCAGTTATGCCCGCGCGGTCACCGGCCAAGATGATCGATGAGAAGGTCGCCGTCTTGTTGCCGTCCGCATCAATCAGCGCGGCGGATGCCGCCTCACATGACCAGCCAACGAACTGCTCGCTGACGGCATTCGACTTGTTCGCAAAGAGCAAAAAGGAACTCGCCGCGATTTCCTGTCCGGCCTTTCGTACTTCCTCAGCTATGGGTATTATATTCCGTTCAGCCGTCTCAAACGAGAAAGGATCGCGCAGGCTATGATTGTGGGGTGTGCTTTTGTTGGTAACGGTTGTCCGATCTAAGCAGAGGGTTTCCATGCTGATTCCCTGGCGCTGGCCGAAAACCAAGATCGCCTCCTTTTACTGAAGCATTTCGTTTTGACGCTTCGGCTTCTTATCCGAGCTTGGCGCCGATCTCTCGGAGCAACTGATTGAACGTGATCGGTTTGAAAAGGAAGTAATTTTCTCCAATCTGGTACTCTGAGGCGCCAACCTGGCTTCGGGTGAAAATGGCCGTCACAAAAATGATGGGGATGCCCTTGGTCGATTCATGGTTTCGCAGCACGTCGGCGACCTCTGTTCCCGACATTTTCGGCATGATAATGTCCAGCAGAATCAGGTCGGGTTGATGCTGGATCGCCATGTCGATCCCATCTCGACCGTTGTAAGCCGTCAGGACTTTGTAGTGATTGGTTGCTTCCAGATTGAGCTTGACCAAATGACAGAAATCTTCCTCGTCATCTACGATGAGGATCGTTTTGTCGGTGACGGGAACCAATTTCCTGAAGATGTGCATTTATTATCCCTGATGCGGGAGTGCCTTGCCCGACCAGCTGTACCCTTATCATATTTTGAGTCAGAGTTCCGCCAATTTCTATTTCTCAATGCAGGGAAGCGTCTGGACCCGAGGGCGTTTGTGGAAACCCTTTATAATTGTGTGGGCGTGACCCTGTCCCATAATTGAATCAAATCCGCAGGCAAGGGGTGGAAGGTTCATCGAGAGGCATAGGAAGGGGAATTCATTAAGGGTGGCTTCTATAGGAATGGGCTTAATGAATTCTTGGAAATGGAGAAGCAGTAGTGCGATAGCAAGTTCAGGAAGTGCGCAAGAATCGGATGAGCCCAAAAAAGAATGCTTACCCGAGCCCCCGGCATGACCCGGGAAAAGAAAGGCCGCGGGCATTGGGTCCTCCTTACCTCCCCCGCTTCTATAACTCATGCGCCAGGGAAAGAGGAGCCGGCTGGGGCAGCGAACCCTTGAGAAATCCTTTCCATCGCGGACAAGCGACCGCTAAAAAATTCTCAGAAGTCCGGAAAACTTGCCTCTTCGACCTTACCGCCGCTGCCGTTGTCATGCTTGTGATGGGAGTCGGATTCTGCCGGGTGGCGCCTGAGACCTTGCGTTGCATGTATTAATGGGTTATACGGACTTATCCATTTAAAAAAACGCTCTTCTTGATTCCAGGGACGGTGACGATGCGAAACAGACCCGTCGAACCGATCGGATTCCCGAAGCCTCTTTTGCTTTTTCTCCTTTCAGCGCTCCTGCTGCTGTCGGTCCCGGCTTCTCCAGCCACGGCCCAGACGCCTTTCTCCGCCCAGGCGACCGAGAGACGCAGCGTCGACGTGAAGGCGAGGGAGGCAGCCATGGCAGAGCACCGGATCGCCCTGGTCATCGGCAATAGCGCCTACCGGATGGGCGCCCTGCGCAACCCCGTCAACGATGCCCGCGCCGTCGCCGCCACCCTTCGGGACCTGGGGTTTTCGGTGGAGGAGCGGACCGACCTATCCTACCAGGAGATGGGCCGGGCGATCGTCCGCTTCGGCCAGTCCATTCGCCGCGACAGCGTCGCCCTCTTCTACTACGCCGGCCACGGACTCCAGGTCCAGGGCAGCAACTACCTCGTTCCCGTGGACGCCCAGATCCATGACGAGGGGGAGGTCCAGTTCGCCACCGTCAACGCTGGCCTGGTCCTGGCGAAGATGGAGGAGGCGAAGAACCCCGTGAACATCGTCATCCTCGACGCTTGCCGGGACAACCCCTACGCCCGCAGCTGGAAACGTTCCTCGGGGGGGCGGGGACTGGCAAAGATGGACGCGCCGGTGGGCTCGATCATCGCCTACGCCGCCGGTCCCGGCGAGACGGCTGACGACGGCAAGGGAAAGAACGGCCTCTATACCGAATCCCTGGTCCGGCAGATGAAGGCGCCGGGCCTCAAGATCGAGGACGTCTTCAAACGGGTCCGCAGCGAGGTGCGCCAAAGGAGCGACGGCCGCCAGGTCCCCGCGGAGACGACGCAACTGGAGGGGGACTTCTATTTTACCCGGGGAACGGTCGAAGCGGCCCCAGCACCTCCTCCGCTGGCGATGGCCCGGCCGCCCGAACCGCCCCCCGTCCCGGCTGCGCCGCGAGCCGGCGAGATCCTTCGCGACCCTGTCACGGGGATGGAGATGGTCTACGTCCCGGGCGGCTGTTATCGGATGGGGGATACGTTTGGAGACGGCAACAGTAGCGAAAAGCCCGTCCACGAAGTATGTGTGAGTGATTTCTACATCGGCAAGTACGAAGTCACACAGGGTCAGTGGAGACAAATCATGGGATACAACCCATCCCATTTCAGCAGTTGCGGCGACAACTGCCCCGTGGAAAACGT
>JALNWL010000247.1 GCA_023230905.1 Syntrophales bacterium | reverse complement strand
GAAGTGGCAGGCCCTGCAGGACAAGACGAACGTCAACGGTGGGGCAGTCGCCATCGGACATCCCGTGGGGGCGAGCGGCGCGCGGGTCACCATGACGATGATGTACGAACTGATGCGCCGGGGGGGCGGAACGGGCGTCGCGGCCATCTGCGGCGGCCTGTCCCAGGGAGAGGCAATCCTCGTCAAGGTGTGACGGAAGAAGGCGGGGGCGGCGTCCGAAAAGGCGCCGCCCCCGCTCATGGAACGGAAAAAGATCGCCCGTTTCCAGAAGGCGACCGCGCGCCGAAACGGGCGGAGCGGCCACGGAGGAGCGGAGGAGAAGGATGGACCGGTACGACGCGATCATCCTCGGGGCGGGCATCGCCGGGCTCGGCGTCGGCGCCCTGCTTCAGGGGAAAGGGCTGAAGACGCTCGTCCTGGAGAAGAGCAAGACGCCCGGCGGACGCTGCAAGACCTTCCACCTGCCCGGCGGGTGGAAGGTGGATTCCGGGACGCATGCCGTCGATCTCGGCAAGTATTCGGCCTGCGCAACGCTTCTGAAGAGATTGGGGAAAGAGATCCCCTGGTCGCGCAACATCGAAGGGGCCATGCTCTACGACGAGGGGCAGTGGAAGCTCCTGCCGGAATACCTGAACCTGACGACATCGGACGACAGGGAACTGGCCGATCTCGAAACCTGGATGCGGGCGGTGGACGAGACGGAGCTCGACACCCTCGACCGGGTTTCGCTCAACGAACTGATCCGGTGGAAAATCGCGTCGCCCCGGATTGCGGAGTTTCTAAGAACCATCGCGATGTGCCAGACGACGCTGACGGACGCGGACCACATTTCCGCCGGGGAGGTCGTGGCCATCTATGGGGAAGCGCTGCGTCTCAGCGAAAAGGAAGCCGAGCCCCTGGCCCAGGTGCGCATGCCGCTGGGCGGCATCGAGACGATGATGCAGGCGATGGAGGCGGCGTACACGGAACGGGGCGGGACGCTTCTGACGGGCACGTCGGTCCGCCGCGTTAATGTGCAGCCGGGGAAGCCGAAGGGGATCGTGACGGACGCCGAGACCTACCGGGCCCCCATCGCCGTCATAGCGATGCCCATCTGGAACATGCTGAAAATTCTTTTCCTGGACGAGATGGCGAGGTATGCGCCGGCATGGGCCGAACGCATGCCGACCCTCGAGCGGGAGACGAGCGCGTCGATGGGGTTCACCATCGGTACGAAGGCGCCCCTCTTCACGACGCCGTACTACCTGTCCGCCTGGCGGCTTCCGAACGTGGGCCTGCCCCTGCAGATTCTCGGGCATACGCTTTTCGACGACACGATCTCGCCGCCGAATCACATGATCGCCTTCATCGGGGCCTGCTGCACGCCGGCCCAGGCGTCGGACAAGGCCTTCCGGGAGAAGACCCTGGCGGCCTTCTGGGAGCTTGTGAAACAAATGTTCCCCAACGTGGAACGGGATCTCCTGTGGCGGCAGGACGGCTTCTACGTGGGCATCGACGGCCTCGGCCGCTCCCCGGGCATGACGGGTCGCTACCGGCCGCCGGTTCACCTGCCCGAGGTTCCCGGGCTGTACTTTGCGGGCGACTGCTATACGGGTCGTGGCGTCGGAATGAATGCCGCCGCCAATTCCGCCATGATCTGCGCGGAGGAGATCCTGAAGGCGCATGCGTAGGATTCCCGCATCATCCGGTGGCGCCGGCCGGCGGCGGACGCCTCACCGGAAACATGAGATGCATCATCACATGAGAGAGGTAAAGGTATGGCTGAATGGTTGAAAGACGTGGAACCCCTGACCCTGAAGGGCCAGATCGCCGTCCCCTATAGCTGGTGGGTGGGCGACACGGGGAGCCGGTTTCTGATGTCCCTGAGGGACGATCGGAAGATTCTGGGGACGAAATGCCCGTCCTGTGGGACGGTCTTCGTGCCGCCGCGCAGGAGTTGCGGCCGCTGCTTCGTCGACATCGAGGAGTGGGTGGACGTTGCCGCGGAGGGGGTCATCGAGGCCCACACGATCGTGCATTACGCGTACCCCGTCCAGCCGGTGAAACCGCCGTTCGCTTACGCACTGATCAAACTGGATGGGGCGGACGTGGGATTCCTGCACCTGATCACGAAGGATCTGGGCAAGATCCAAAACGGCCTCAGGGTGAAGGCGAAATTCAAGGAGGAGCGCACCGGGTCCATCCTGGATATTGACTCCTTCGAACTCATTTAAGCGCCGGTGGAGGAATGAGAATGGACAATGCAGCAATCGTCGGCGTGGCGCAGACGAAATATGAACGCAGGAAGAAGGACCAGATCCTGGCTGATATGGTCTTCGACGTGACCCGGGCGGCCCTGGACGACGCGGGGCTTGCGATCGGCGACATCGACAGCGTGGTGACCGTGTCGAACGATTTCTTCGACGGCCGGACCATCTCCGGCATGGCGGTCGGCGACGCGGCCGGCGGGGAGGACAAGAACATCTCCACCGTCTCGGGGGACGGCGCGTTCGGCGCCTTTTACGGCCTCATGCGCGTGCTGTCCGGGTACAAGGCCACGATCGTCGTGGCCCATTACAAGGGGAGCGAAGGCAGCGTTCCCATCACCACCAACGGGATGTTCGACCCCGTCTTTCACCGCCACCTGGGGATGGACGCCATTTCCGCGGCCGCGCTCCAGGCCAATACGTACATGACCCGTTTCGGCATCCGCGAGGAGGATGTGGCGCAGGTCTCCGTGAAGAACCACGGCAACGCGAAGAACAACCCCTACGCCCAGCTGCCGATGGACATCACGGTGGCGGACGTCATGAAGTCGCGGAAGATCGCCGAGCCGCTGAAGCTCCTCGACTGCTGCCCCATCAGCGACGGGGCGGCCGCGATCATCATCGCGAACGAGGAAACCGCGGCTAGGACCCGAAAGAAACCTGTCTGGGTCAAGGGGGTCGCGCATTGCTGCGAGGAGTATCTGCTGGGCGACCGCCGGCTCGCCGATCCCGTGGCGCTCAAGGACGCCGCTCGGCGCGCCTATGCGATGGCCGGCATCACCGATCCCATGGCGGAGATCGACGTGGCGGAGGTCCTGGAGCCGTTCAGCTATATGGAACCCCTG
>JALNWL010000246.1 GCA_023230905.1 Syntrophales bacterium | reverse complement strand
GCGCGTGATCGGCGCGATCCTGGCCCTCTTGGGCATCGGCCTTTTCCTGAACACCCTTTTCGCGCGCCCGTCCCCCTTTGATGCCTACCGCGGCAAGCAAGGCGCGGCGCCCTACCAGCGCTTCATCGACGCCGTCGATCGAAAGGGCGGCCTGACCTTCTGGAACTACCCGGAGACCCTCTCGGGCGTGCGAAAGCTCGGTCCGATCCAGGTCCGCACGCTGCCCTACCCCGACATGCTCCTGGAGACGATGAACTACACCGGATTTGCCGCGCTCTACGGGGATAACATCACGATTACGGAGCCTGGCAACCTCTGGGACGTCGTGTTGCGCGAGTACTGCGGCGGATTCCGTGAACGCCCCCCCTGGGGGATCGCGACCGCCGATTTTCACAAGGAGGGCGGCGCCGGTCAGCACCTGGGCGACTTCCAGACGGTGCTCTGGCTCCGGGAAAAGACAACCCGATCCGTCCTGGAGGCGCTCAAAACCGGCCGGATGTACGCCTGCCAGGGGAAGTATCCCCAGATCCCCCGCCTCGACGGGTTTTCCGTTTCCGCCGCGGATGGAGGCACGTCGGCCAAGGCGATCTCCGGGGAGGAGCTGACGCTCCCCCGCAATCCGCGTATCCGCATCCGGCTTTCCGGGGGCGGGGCGGCAGCGAATCAGGTCCAGGTGCGGCTCATCCGCTCCGGTTCGCTGATACAGACCTTCGTGGGGACGCTCCCCCTCGATATCGATTATCTCGACGTTCTGGAGACGCCGGGCGAGCGCGTCTATTACCGGATGGACATGAGCGGGGCCGGCAAGATCGTATCCAACCCGATCTTCGTGAAGTTCGCGCCATGATCGTGTCCGTGCATCAGCCGCAGTACCTGCCATGGCTCGGCTATTTCGACAAGATCGACCGCGCCGACGTCTTCGTTCTGCTCGACACGGTCCAGTACAAGAAAAACGAATGGCAGAACCGCAACCGGATCAAGACGGCCGCGGGACCGCAGTGGCTGACGGTGCCGGTGACCTACCGGTTCCCGCAACGGATCGACGAGGTGGGCGTCAACAACCGGGATCGCTGGCAGCATCAGCAGCGCCAGGCGCTCGTCACCAACTACCGGAAGGCGCCCTTCTGGGACGGCCTTGCCCCGTTCCTGGATGAGTTCCTGACGCCGACCTGGGAGAGGCTTGCGCCGCTCAGTGTCTTCGTGGTCCGGCGGCTCGTCGAGATCCTGGGCATCGCGACGCCCATGCACCTCGCCTCGGAGCTGGGTCCGTTCCCGGAGGACCCGGATGAGCGGCTGATCGCGATTGCGAAGCACTTCGGGGCGGACACCTACCTGGCCGGCGCAGGGGGTCGGGACTATATGGATCTCGATCGATACGCGCGGAGCGGCATCCAGGTGATGTTTCAAGACTACCGGCATCCGGTCTACACCCAGCGCTTTGGCGCCTTCGAACCGAACCTGTCGGTCCTGGACCTTCTGTTCAATCATGGCCCGGAGAGTCTTAATATTCTGAGGGGGAAGCGATGAACATCCTGGCAATCGGCGCACATCCGGACGACATCGAGGTCGGCTGCGGCGGCACATTGGCGAAATACGCGCGCAGCGGCCACGAGATCTACCTGCTCGTCATGACAGAGGGCAGCATGGGCGGCAAGGCGGACGTCCGCAAGAAAGAGCAGGCCCGCTCGGCGAATCTCCTCAAACCCCGGGAGATGATCTGGGGAGGTTACAAGGACACCCTCCTGACGCCTCACATGAACCGGATGGTCCACGACATCGAAACGGTCCTCAAGAAGATCGCCCCCAACTTCATCTTCGTCCATTACGAGGACGACACACACCAGGACCACCGCGCGCTGGCCAAGGCGACGGTCTCGGCGACGCGCTACATCCGGAACGTCATCTTCTACGAAGGGCCGACCACGCAGAATTTTGCCCCGACCGTCTTCGTGGACATCCGCGAGACGATCGACGAGAAGTTTGCCATGCTCTTGGCCCACCGTTCCCAGGTCCGGAAGACTAACATCGAGGGGCTGTCCATCACCGACGTCGTGCGCTCGACCGCGGTTTTTCGCGGGATCCAGGGACGGGTTCCCTTCGCGGAGGCCTTCGTCCCGCTGCGTCTGTTCATCAACGTGTAGGGATCTTTTCATCATGTCACTTCGAGAAGCGCCAGCGACGAGAAATCTTTCACCCCCGTGTCATTTCGAGGGAGCGCCAGCGACGAGAAATCTTTAAGATTTCTCCCTTCGGTCGAAAGGACAATGGGAGAATCGAAATGACATATATGGGCAGTAGATATGAAAAAAGGGTCGGTCGAAATGCATAATATTCCCCATTCTCGCCCCACCGTCGGGGAGGAGGAGGTTCAGGCCGTTGCCGCGGTGCTGCGGTCCGGCCGGATCGCCCAGGGCGAGGAGGTGCGCCGGTTCGAGGCCGAACTGGCCCGGCAGGTCGACGTCACGGACGCCGTGGCCGTCAGTTCCGGCACCGCCGGCCTGCACCTGGCGCTGGTCTCCCTCGAGGTCGGCGCCGGGGACGAGGTTGTCATTCCCAGTTTCGTCTGTGCCGCGCTCCTGAACGCCGTCCGCTTCGTCGGGGCCGAGCCGGTGCCGGCCGACATCGATCCGGAAACCTTCAACATCGACGCGCGCGATGTCGAACGCCGCCTGACCCCGCGGATGAAGGCGATCATCGTCCCCCACCTCTTCGGCCTTCCGGCCGACATCCGTCGGATCGCCGCCCTCGGCGTGCCCGTCGTCGAGGACTGCGCCCAGTCCCTGGGGAGCCGCCTCGCCGGTGCGCCGACCGGGAGCTTCGGCCGGTTGTCGGTTTTCTCCTTCTACGCAACCAAAGTCATCTGCACGGGCGAGGGGGGCATGATCGCGTCCCGTGACGCGGGTTTGCTGGAGCGCATTCGCGACCTGAGGGATTATGACGAGAAGCCCGACGACCGGACACGCTACAACTACAAGATGACCGATCTCCAGGCGGCAATGGGGATCGTACAGCTCCGGAAACTCCCCGACTTCATCACGCGCCGCCTGGCCATCGCCAGCCGCTACGATGACGTCATGAATGAATGCGGCATCCCGACTC
>JALNWL010000245.1 GCA_023230905.1 Syntrophales bacterium | reverse complement strand
TCGCCGGTGCGGCGCTGGACGTCTTCAGCGTGGAGCCGCCGGCGGCGGACAACCCCCTGGTGGCCAGTCCCCGGGTTATCGTGACCCCGCACCTGGGCGGCAACACCGTCGAGGTCGGCACGCATCAGGGCATCATCGCCGCCGAACAGCTCGAGCAGCTCCTGCGGGGCGAGACCCCGGAATTCATTCTGAACCGGGAGGTCATGACGGCCTTCAGCTGGACCGGACCCCGGCCCGAACCCGGGGTGGAGGAGCTGGCCCGGGTCGCCCAGGGCCCCGGACCCACGATGACGTCGTAGGGCAGGGCAGGGGATGTGCTCGTAAGGGCGATGGGGCGTTGACCGATCTCAGATCGGGAGAGAGGCGACCAGCCCCCGGGAGATCCTGATCCCCGCACGCAAAGGGTCAGGACCTCCGGGGCTGTCGGGGACTTTCAGGATTTCAATAGGCCCTTGATTTCCTCCTTCAGGGCGAGCTTGCTCACCTTGCCGCTGGCCAACAGCGGCAGGAGGGGGCGGACAAAGAACTTCTTCGGGACCTTGAAGTTCGCGAGCTTGGAGCGGCACAGCTCGCGCAGTTCTTCCTCCGTGACTTCTTTGCCCGGCGAGGGCATGACGAAGGCCCACCCGACCTCCTGGTAGATCTCGTCGGGAACGCCCATGACTGCGGCGAACAGTACGCTGGGGTGCGTCTCGATGATCTCCTCGATCTCCCGGGGATACACGTTCTCGCCGCCGGTCTTGAACATCTCCGACTTGCGCCCGGTGATCGTGATGTAGCCCCGGGCATCCTTGAACGCCAGGTCGGAGGTGTAGTACCAGCCGTTCCGGTCCAGGACCTCCGCCGTGGCCTCGGAATTGTTCAGATACCCCTTGAACATGAACGGACCCCGGACGGCGATCTCGCCGATCTGACCGTCCGGCAGCTCCCGCCGGTCGTCGTCGACGATCTTCAGCTCGAAGGGCGGCGCGATCTTGCCCGCGGTCTTGAGCAGGGTGTTCGGATCGTCGCCCTTCTCCGTATAGGTGACGAACCCGCAGACCTCCGTGCTCCCGTAACCCGTGATCATCATCCCGCCCGTCTTCGCGCAGATCCCCGACAGGACGTCGATCATGATCTTCGGGGCGGCCGCGCCGGCCCAGGCCATGAGCCGGACGTGGCTGAAGTCGGTCTGGAAGAACTCCGGCTGCTTCATCTGGAGGAGGAACATCACCGGCACCTGGCCGAACATGGTGATCGTTTCCTTTTCGATGGTTTTGAGCGCGCCGACCGGATCGAACTGCTCCATGAAGACGAGGCACCCGCCGGCCATGACGGCGGCGAAGCCGATCTCCACGTCCGCGGCCACGTGGTTGATCGGGAAGTGCAGCAGGCAGCGCGTCTCCTCATCGACGTAGAACTTGACGACCTCCACTTTGATGTTCTCCACGATGCTCCCGTGGGTATGGACGACGCCCTTGGGTTTGCCGGTGGAGCCGGAGGTGTACATGAGCAGGGCATCGTCGCCGGGCCGGATGTCCGCCGCGCGTTTTTCCATGGCGGCGTCGAGTTCCGGGCGGGGCCGGTCGATGAAGTCCTGGAAATTCTCGGTGCCTTCCACCGGATCGCCGATGACGAGGACTCGCTTGATGAAGGGGAATTCCTCTTTCAGGGCCGCGATCGTTGCGGCCAGGTCGTTGCCGAGGAAGGTGCGCACGGCGATCAGGACGACCGGTTTGGAGTCGCCGATCTGGTAGCGGAGCTCGTCGAGGGTGAATTTGGGATTGAGGCCCAGCCACATCCCCCCGACTTTACCCGCCGCCATGTACGTCAGGAGGAATTCGTTGCGCGCCGCGGACAGGAGCGCGATCCGGTCGCCCTTCTCCACCCCGATCGCGAGATAAGCCCGTGCGATCCGGTCCATGCGATCCTTGAAGTCTTTCCAGGACAGGCGTTCGTCGCCGAAGACGAGCGCCTCCGCCCCCGGTTTCTCCTGTGCCCACTTCTCAACGTAGTGCCAAGTCAGATTCAAATCCTGCCAGCCCATGGTTGCCTCCTTGTCGCTTGGATGGTGTCGGAACGGATCCGGCGATCCGTTTTCCTGCTGCGATGGAATGACCCGGCGGTTTCTCCTTCCCTCATCAGCGCAAGAGGGTCACGACGCCGTCGCTGACGGCCCTTTTCCCCTCGGTGTTCAGGATGGAGAAGAACAGGTGCGTCCGGTCGCCGTCGCTCCGGCTCTCCAGCAACCGCACGCGGATCTCGCTGCCGGGGATGACCATCCCCGTGAAGCGGCAGGCGATCGATCGGACGCGTTCCGGGTCGCCGCCTGCCTCCCGCTTGATGACGTCCCGCACCCCCAGGGCGAGGGTCGCCGTCCCCTGGTAGATAATGTCCGGCAGCCCCACCTCGCGGGCAAATTTCACGGACGTGTGGATGGGGAAGTGGATGTTCGTGCAGCCGTCGTACACGAAGGGCGCCGTCCGCTCGATGCGGATCCGCGTCTCCCAGAGGGGGTCGCCCGGTTCGGGTTGGGGGAGCGTTTCGGGGAGGGTTTCGGCCCCGGCACCGTCGTCGGTGCAGCGGACGCCCCGCATCATGCCGCCGATATGCTCCGTGAAGACGGGGGCGCCGGCCTCATCCCGGGCGTCGTAGCGCAGAACCATCAGCGTGCCCGCTTTGTGGGGGAGGATGGCGGCGACCCGTCCCTGGACGGTCAGGCGGTCGTCCGGTCGGATGAGGCGGAAAAATTCCAGGTGCTCGGTGTAGTGGACCTGGGTCGCGAGGATTTCGAAGGGAAAGTCCGAAGTCTCGATGAAATCCGGGATGCGTTCCGAGATCGGCCAGGTGACGGCCACGGCGAACATGGGCGGGGCGACAAGACCGCCGGGATCGCTGTCGTCGAGGTAGCGGGGATTGGCGTCATCGAGGGCGGCGGCGTAGTTCGTCGTCTGGCGCCAGGTGATACGGGCGTCCAGCGGTTTCAGGGGCGAGCCGACAAAGCGGGAAGAAATTTCCATGACGGATCTCCTGGGTCGGGAGTTTGAGAAACGATCGAAGGGATCTTCGAGGCGTTTTATTTCAAATGCACGCCGGTGAAATCCGACCTCCACCGGGACTACAATTAACGCTTTT
>JALNWL010000244.1 GCA_023230905.1 Syntrophales bacterium | reverse complement strand
GCTGAACTCACAGCACTCTCTTGAAAGAAAGGATAAATTCACGATGCAGAAGTGCCTACCGACCGCCATGATCCAGCTCCTCGTCGTGCTCCTTTTTGTTTTTTCGCTTCCGGCCGCGACCTTCGGCCAGACGGGCGAACCCCCCGATCCCCTCCGGGAAGGCATCCGGGAGTACCAGGCCGACAACTACGAGGAGGCCGTGGAGTTCTTCAAGCAGGCGCGCCAGGCGGCGCCCGACTCCACCACCGTCGCCTTCTGGCTCGGGATGGCCTACAAGCAGCAGAACAACTTCGCGGAGGCCGTCGGCCCCCTGTCCGACGCGGTCACGAAGACCCCGCCCCTGAAGGAGGCCCTCGTGGAGCTGGTGGACATCCTCTACCGGCTCGAACGTTACGACGAGGCCGCCCAATGGATCGCCGTGGCGGAGAGGGAAAAGATCTACCCCGCCAAGACCGCCTTCCTCAAGGGCATGATCCTCGTCAAGCAGATGAAATACGGGGAGGCCGTCGAGGCCTTCGAAAAATCCAAGAGCCTCGACAAGACCTACACCCAGTCCGCGGAGTTCCAGATCGGCCTGTGCTACATGCTCGACCGGAAATACGCCAAGGCCTCCGACCGCTTCCGGGCCGCAGTCACCCAGGACCCCCTGTCCGATCTCGGCTCGTTCGCCCGACGCTACCAGGACCTCGTCGAGGACCGCCAGTGGGTCGAGCGACCGCTGCGGCTGACCCTGAGCGCCCTGGGACAATACGACACGAACATGCTGACGGAGCCGAAGCGGAACGACTCCCGGTATCCCGCCATCGACCTCAGAACCGGCAAGGAAGACAGCTACGCCATGCTGAATACCCTGCGCATGGACGTCGTGCCGACCCTCCCCGGCGGATGGCTCTTCAACGCGAGCTACGCCGGCACCTGGAACCTGCACCAGAACAACGCGACCAGCCACGATATCTTCGCGAACACGCTGTCGGTGGCGCCCGGCTACAGCTTCGGGCGCGTCGCCGTCAACCTCGCGGGGAACTACACCCACATCCTCAAGCGCCAGCCCGTCTACCGCGAGTACAGCCAGTCCTACAGCGTGGGCCCGATGGTCCGGATCCTGCTCACGGAGCAGCAGAACCAGATCCTCGAGCTCTACGGCGGCTACACCAACAAGGACTACAAAAACCACCGTCGGACGGGGACCCCGCCCCTGGACCCCAACGAGGACCAGACCTCCCGCGGCCTCGACAGCTACGTGAGCTGGATGTGGCTCTTCCAGAACGGGGCGATCTTCAACCTCAAGTACGGGTTCAGCGAGGACCGCGCGGAGGGGAACAACTGGACGAACCGGGCGCACCGCTTCACCGTCAACACGATCGTCCCGATCTGGAAAGGCCTGAAGCTCCAGCTCGGCGGCGAGGTGACCCTGCAGGATTACCTGCACGAGAGCTCCTTCGCCCTGTTCGACCACAAGAAGCGCTCGGACGAGATCTACATGGGCACCGCCGGGCTCACCTGGGACGTCAACAAGTACCTGAGCGTCCTCGCCCAGTATAACGGGACGCGGGCGGACTCGAACATCTTCGTCTACGACTACATTCGCAACCTGTACTCCGTCGGTCTGGAGTTCAGATATTAGGGGAAACGCATTGAAATCCTTTCTGCATCCAGGGGGTGGCATATGATTCGCAAGATTTCGCAACTGGGCGTGTGGGTGGCGGTTCTCGTCCTGATCCCGGCCCTTGTCCTCGCCGCGCCGATCGGCCGGATCAGCCACCTCGAGGGGGAGGCGGACCTCACCCGCGTGGGCGCCAAGGCCGTCCCCGTCAAGGTCAACGACCCGGTCAACGCTGGGGACATCCTCCGCACGAAGGCAAAGACGAAGGTGGAGGTGACCTTCAACGACGGCAACACCCTCTGGCTCGCGGAAAAGACGTACCTCAAGATCACCCAGTACCAGAACCGGGAGGGGAGAAAGAGCTTCTTCGACCTCTTCCGCGGAAAGACCCGCGCGGTCATCAACACGCTGGCGCGCCGCTCCAGCCTCGAACTCCGCACCCCGACGGCCGTCTCCGGCGTCCGCGGAACGATCCTCATCGGTTATTTCACCGACGGCCTGAGCGGGTTCGCCTTCGAACGGGGCCAGGGATACGGCTACAACCGCCGGACGCCCGGCCGGGTCGTCACGATCCGGACCGGAGAGGTCATGCAGGTCTCCAGTCCCACGGCGCAGCCCGTGGTGCGTCCCGCCACGGCCAACGAAATCGAACAGCACCTGCAGGACACCTCGGCGACCGAGGGCGCGGGCGAGGGACCGGATCAGGAAGAGCCGCAGGGCGAGGGGACCCAGGGCCAGGACCAGGGTGACGACCAGGGTCAAGGTCAGGGACAGGATCAGGGCCAGCCGGGTCAGGACCAGGGCGAAGGCCAGGGAGAGGATCAGGAAGGCACGCAGGATCAAGGCACCCCCCCGGGTGGAACCGACGGGAGCGGACAGCCTACGGGCGACGGCGAGATCCCGGATACCTCCGCGCCGCCCCCTCCGGGCGATACGCCGCCCCCTCCTCCGCCGCCCCCGACCCCGACGACGTTCATCGAAACCCCACCGCCGGAGCTTCTGTCATATCCTTCCGTCAGCGTGGCAACAAGCACGGTTTCACCCACGCAAAATACCACAGCCACCTTTACGTTATCTTCGGATTCCACCATGCCGGTGACGTTTGAATACAATCTCAACAATGCGGGGTGGCAGGTTATCGAGGGCAACACCTTGACCCTGGCTGCTCCATCTCTTATCGCCGGCAACAACAACATTCTGTTCCGGGCTAAAGATGCGAATGGGCAGATCACAGAAGCAGGGCAATATGCATCAAAATCCTGGGCTGTTTACAATATCAACGTCATTACTGACATTGTTCAACCGACAAAGGTAAATGCAGCCGCCTTCGACCTGAATTCCAATACGACGGCAGTTACATTCGAGTATCAGATAAACAATTCCGGGACATGGATTTCACTTTCCGGGGACACTCTGACGTTATCGTCACTCAGTTCGGGTGACAGCAATATCAAGTTCAGGGCGAAGGATCAGTACGGAAATGTCTCCAGCGTTATAGATTACGACAAAACATGGACTGTAAGCGATCTTCTGCAGCAGGTCACGCTGGGCGG
>JALNWL010000243.1 GCA_023230905.1 Syntrophales bacterium | reverse complement strand
CGTCAGGGTTTCCCCCATTGCGCAAGATTCCTCACTGCTGCCTCCCGTAGGAGTCTGGACCGTATCTCAGTTCCAGTGTGGCTGATCATCCTCTCAGACCAGCTAACCATCGTCGCCTTGGTAGGCCATTACCCTGCCAACAAGCTAATGGTACGCGGACTCATCCTTCAGCGACAGCTTGCAAGCAGAGGCCGTCTTTGGCTGCACAACCGGGGTCATGCGGCATTATTCGGTATTAGCCCACCTTTCGATGAGTTATTCCCAACTGAAGGGCAGATTATCCACGCGTTACTCACCCGTGCGCCACTTTACTCAGGCCCCGAAGGACCCTTTCTCGTACGACTTGCATGTGTTAGGCACGCCGCCAGCGTTTGTTCTGAGCCAGGATCAAACTCTCCAGTTTTAATCCTATTGGAGCTTACGCTCCTTGTACTCAAATTGTTGAACAAAGACCTGCTAATCGATTATCCCACTATTCACTTTTGAAAGAACGTGCTTCAAACGAGCTTTTATGTGTAATTCAAAACTCTCCGAGTGTCAAGAACAATTTCAAATTATTTTAAACGGAATTTTTAACCCCGTTCCGGAAAAGACGGGCCTTTCCGGAGAGTGAAAACGTCAGGAACCCAGGAGACAACCGCTCGAGTAAAAGCCTGCTACCAAAGAACAGACGCGGCTTTTAACCTTTCTTCCCCGGGGTGTCAAGCATTAATTTGAATTATTTTACGCGAACGATGAAATATGTTTTTTTCCCCTTCCTTAAGCGGATTTCCCCCTGCGCGTCACAGTGGCCGAGGCCGATTATCTCGTCGATCCGGTCGACGGGGCGTTCGTTCACGTACCCGCCGCCCTGCTGGATCAGACGCCGGGCCTCGCCGCGTGAGGCACACAGCCCGGCTTCGTGAAAGAGCTCAAACGCCGGGATGCCGGCGCCCATGTCGTCCCGGGATTTGACGAGGCACGGGATGGCCGATACGTCCTGGGCCGCGTCCCGACGGGGAATCGTGCTGGACGGGAACAGCCCCTCCGCCACCGGCTTCGTGCCGAAGGCCTGGCAGGACGCCCGCCAGGCATCCGCCGCCGCGGCCTCGCCGTGCGTGACCTTCGTCGCCTCGAAGGCGAGGACCGCCTTGGCCATATTCAGCCGGGCGTCGCTCAACGCGCGGACCGCGCGGACCTCCTCCACGGGCAGGAAGGTGAACAGGAGCAGGAAGCGCTCAACGTCGGCGTCCTCGGCGTTGATCCAGTACTGGTAATAGTCATAGGGCGAGGTGAGCGACCGGTCCAGCCACACCGTTCCCTTCTCCGTCTTGCCCATCTTGTGGCCCGCGGAGGTGGTCATCAGGGGAAACGTCAGGCTGAAGGCGTTCTTGCCCTCCAGGCGCCGGATCAGGTCGCTTCCGGCCAGCATGTTTCCCCACTGGTCGTTGCCCCCCATCTGGAGGACGCAGCCCTCCTGCTTGAAGAGGTGGAGGAAATCGTAGGCCTGGAGCAGCATGTAGTTGAACTCGATGAAGTTGAGTCCCTTTTCGAGGCGGATCCGGTAACTCTCCGCGGCCAGCATCTTGTTCACGCTGAAGTGCCGGCCGATGTCGCGCAGAAATTCGATATAATTGAGCCGGGCCAGCCAGTCGGCGTTGTTCAGCAGCAGGGCCTTACCGTCCGAGAAATCGAGATACTGGGACAACTGCTCGCGAATGCAGGCGGCGTTGTGATCGACCTGCGCCCGGGTCAGGATCCGGCGCATCTCCGTCTTGCCGGACGGATCGCCGATCAGGGCCGTCCCGCCGCCGATCAGGGCAATGGGGCGGTGGCCATGGCGCTGCATGTGGGCGAGGGCCATGATCGGCACCAGGCTGCCGACGTGCAGGCTCGCCGCCGTCGGATCGAAGCCGATGTAGCAGGTGACCTTTTCCCGGGCGAGCAGGTCCTCGACCAGGGCCTCGTCCGTGACCTGCTCGATGAACCCCCGCTCGCGAAAAACATCAAAAACGCTCATGGTGCGTCTCCGTCTTGAATCTATCCCGTCTCCAGTTTCCGGCTGATCGCCCGGATGTCCGTCGCCCGGCCGGTCTTTTCGTCCACGGTGACGACGGCGCCCTGAAGGCGGATGTCCCCCTTCGCCACGTCGTACTTTCTCGGCGTCAGGGAGAGAAAGCGCTCCAGGATGATGTCCTTGCCGATGCCGATGACCGAATCGAACGGCCCCGTCATCCCGGCATCCGTCAGGTAAGCCGTCCCGCCGGGACGGATACAAGCATCCGCCGTTTGGACGTGCGTGTGCGTCCCGATGACGGCACTGACGCGGCCCGCCAGGTACCAGCCCAGGGCCTGCTTCTCCGACGTCGCCTCGGCGTGCACGTCCACGATGATGATCCGGGCCTTTTTCTCCAGGCGCGCGAGCTCCCGGTCCGCCGTCCGGAACGGACAGTCGAGCGGGGCCATGAACACCCGGCCGGCCAGATTGAGCACCCCGACGTATTCCCCGGTCGACGTCGGCAGAATCGCGCTGCCCCACCCGGGCACGCCGTCCGGATAATTGGCCGGACGCAGGAGGGTTTCGTAATCCTCCGCGAATTCGAGGACCTCCTTCTTGTCCCAGAAGTGGTTTCCCGAGGTCAGAACATGGACGCCGTCACGATACAGCTCCTCGACCACGTCGCGGGTCACGCCGAAACCGGCCGCCGCATTCTCGCAATTGGCGATAACGAAATCGATCCTCGCCTCGTCCACAAGGCGGGGCAGCAGCTCCCGCACGGCGCGCCGCCCCGGCTTACCGATGATGTCGCCGATAAAAAGTATGTTCATGATAATCCTTTGGACAGGCGTGGGGGAGAGTTGGCATGTGCCTTTGTCCCCTGCCCTTCGCCCCGGTCACTTCGCGAACTCCGAGACGCGGGTTTCCCGGATGACCGTCACCTTGATCTGCCCCGGATAGGTCAGTTCGGCCTCGATCTTCTTGACGATGTCGCGGCAGAGCATGACCGCGTCGTTGTCGGAAATCTTCTCGTTCTCCACGAGGATCCGGATCTCCCGCCCCGCCTGGATGGCGAAACACTTGTCCACGCCGGTGAAGGAGTTCGCGATGGCCTCCAGTTCCTCCAGCCGCCGCACATACGTCTCCAGCATCTCCCGCCGGGCCCCGGGCCGGGCCGCGGACAGGGTATCGGCG
>JALNWL010000242.1 GCA_023230905.1 Syntrophales bacterium | reverse complement strand
GACTGCCGATGTGGCCACCGTCCTCGGGGGACAAACGATCGACTCGACGGTGTATGAATTCATTGCCGGGGACGGGACCCTCAAATACGGCGAAGTCAGCGGTTCCCCCCTGATGCAGGATGGCAGGATCACCGGGATCGTTTCGGTGGCCCGCGACATCACGGACCGCGTGCTGGCGACAAGGACCCTCCGGGAAAGCGAGGCAAGCTTTCAAGAGCTGTTCAACAACGCACCCGTGGGGTATTTCGAGTACGACACCCAAGGCTGCATCCACCGTGTCAACCGCACCTGCTTGGAGATGCTGGGTTATCAACCGGAGGACGTGGTCGGTCAACCCGCCTGGAAGTTCGTCATGGACGAGAAGGCCCGTCAGCAGATCATGGCCAGGCTTAGCGGCACCCTGGCGCCTTTCAAGGGGGTGGAGCGGTCGTACCGCCGAAAGGACGGCGCCCCCCTGACGGTTCTCGTTCAGGATCGATTGTTTTACGATGAACAGGGTCAAATCAAAGGGATTCGCTGCACCTTCCAGGACATCACCGACATCAAGCAGGCGCAGGAAAATCTGCAAACGGCAAAAGAACAGTTGCTCCAGGCGGAAAAGTTGGCCTCACTCGGCAGACTGTCCGCGGGGGTGGCCCACGAGATCCTCAACCCCGTGAATATCATCTCCATGGAACTGCAGATGCTGATGGCCAAAGACAATGTGCCCCCGGACGTTCTGGAAGAATTGAAGATCTGCATGGCTCAAATCGAGCGCATTGTCGGAATCACCCAGGACCTCAAACAGTTGGCCCGCGTTCCTTCAAACAAGACCGTCATGGCCGATATCAACGACATCGTCGCCCATATCCTGAATCTGTACGATACCCAGTTGAAGATCGAGAAGATTGAAACAAAAGTGCACTACCAGCGCGATTTGCCCATGACATCCCTGGACAAGGGAAAGATCGAACAGGTGATCCTGAATCTGATCACAAACGCCGTGGACGCCATGGAGGGGAAAGAGAACAAGGTCCTGCGCGTCAGGACGGACCTGGAGAAGACGCCGGGGGATGCAGATTCCCTGAGAATAACCGTCGCCGACAACGGCACGGGCATCAGCAGGAAGCATCGGTCGGTTATCTACGAGCCTTTTTTCACCACCAAGGAATCCGGAAAGGGGACCGGACTGGGACTTCCCATCTCGTACAGCATCGTCGAGGATCACGGGGGGACGCTCCGGGCGGACAATAATGAGTGGGGCGGCGCTTCTTTTCATGTCAGGCTGCCCGTTACCGTTAAAACAGATGTCTAGAAAATACGCTGAAAGGACCGCAATATGCCCGCAAAAAAAGTGCTGGTGATCGACGATGAAGAATATTTTTGCCGCGCCGTCAAAAAAATCATCGAAACGAACCGAGACTTCCTGGTGTTGACGGCCACGCGGGGGGATGAAGGATTGCGGCTGGCCAAGGCCGAAAAGCCGGATCTGATTCTGCTCGATATCGTGATGCCGGGGATGGCGGGCACGCAGGTGGCCGAGGAATTGTTGGAGGATCCCGCCACGGCCTCCATCCCCATCATCTTCGTGACGGCGATCGTCAAGCAGGAAGAAGCCGAAAGGAACAAGGGTTTCCTGGGCGGCCGGATATTCATTGCCAAACCCATTGTCGTCGATGATTTACTGAAAAAGATGGATGCTGCGCTATCGTCGCGCTGAACAGCCGGGAGCATGGAAAACGAGCCGGCCGCGGCGACTGAAAAAACTTCAGTCTCGCGACCGGGATGAAACTCATCCGAATTTTTAAGGGACCTCCATGAAGATCGTAGCCGTTATCCCCGCCCGCTGGGCCTCCAGCCGTTATCCGGGCAAGCCCCTCGCCGACGTCGGCGGCAAGCCCATGATCCGGCGCGTGTACGAGCAGGCCCGCGCCTGCGAGGGCATCGCCGATGTCATCATCGCCACCGACGACGAGCGCATCCTGCGCGCGGCGCAAGCCTTCGGCGCGCGGGCGGTCATGACCGACGCCGCCTGCGCCTCCGGGACCGACCGCGTGGCCCAGGCCGTGCGCGACATCGAGGCCGGCGCGGTCATCAACATCCAGGGCGACCAGGTGGTGCTCGACACCGCGGCGATCGTCGCCCTCGCGGGGGAGCTCGAGCGGGGCTGCCCCATGGCGACCGTGGCGCTGGCGGCGTCCGGGGAGGACGCGGCCGACCCCAACACGGTCAAGGTGGTGCTGGACCGCGAGGGCTACGCGCTCTACTTCTCCCGCGCGGCGATCCCCTACCCGCGCTCTCCCGGCCGGGCCCCGCTGCTCAAGCACGTGGGACTCTACGGCTTCAGCCGGGAGACCCTGTTCCGCTTCACCGCGCTGCCGCAGTCGCCCCTGGAGTTGACCGAGTCCCTCGAACAGCTCCGCGCCCTCGAAAACGGCATCCGCATCAAGGTGGTAATCGCCGAGGGCGCCTTCCACGAAATCAACACCCCCCAGGACCACGCACGGGTCGTCGAACGATGCCGCGACTGATCCTCCTCCTCTATCGTGCATTAATTTTTGTAGCGGTCTGGCCGCTGTGCCTGGCCGCGCGCAACCACCCGAACTTCAAGGGCACGCTGCGCCAGCGCCTGGCGTGGACGCTGTCCCCCGTGCCCCGCGGCGACCTCGTCTGGTTCCACGGCGCGTCCCTGGGCGAGGTCAAGGCGCTGGCCGGCCCGATCGCGGCCGTCAGGACCCGCCGCCCGCGAGTCGTGATCTGCCTGAGCGCGATGACCGCCGCGGGCCGCCAGGCCGCGGCCGGCCTCGACGGGGTGGACCTGATCCTGCCGATGCCGTTCGACGCGGGCTGGATCATGCGGCGCATGCTGCGACACCTGGCGCCCCGGGCCCTCGTCATCGCCGAGACCGAGATCTGGCCCAATATGCTCGTCGCCGCGCGCGCGGCCGGCATCCCCGTGGCCCTGGTCAACGCGCGCCTCACGCCCCGATCCTTCGCGCGCTATCGGCTCGTGAAGCGCTTCGTCGCCCGGCTCCTCGAGAACGTGCGGATTCTGGCCACGGCGGACGACAACGCCGGGCGCTTCCGGGCCCTGGGCGCAACCGACGTGCGGGTGACGGGCAACGTGAAGTTCGACGCCGTGTCGGGGCTGCACCCCGAGCGCATTCAGGCCCTGCGGGAGTCGCTGGGCGCGGG
>JALNWL010000241.1 GCA_023230905.1 Syntrophales bacterium | reverse complement strand
GGAAGTTCATGTCGATCTGATCGGCCGAGAAGGTCGTCCAGAGGTACTTCGGCCCGTCGATGGTCATAAAGCGCGTCAAGATATCCGACGTCCGGGGGCGAAAGATCAGCCCTCGCTGCTCGGGGGTGAGGTCGTCGGGCGAATCATAGGCGATAAAGAAGTCCCGGTAGACGGGATTGCCATTGAGAAACTCCCGGAACATCCTGCTTCGCGACGAACAGTGGTTCAACACGGCGTCGAACATCAGGTCATACCGCTGCTTCGTCTTGCGGATGTCCGCCCAGGAACCCAGCTTGTCATCCACCCGGCGAAAGTCGATGACGGCAAACCCTCGGTCCGAGGAATAGGGAAAGAAGGGCAAGATATGCAACGTGTTGATCGCGCCACGGGTGAAGGTGTCGATAAATCGACGCAGCGACGCGAGGGGCGTCGGTCCGTCCCCCCGAACGCTGTCGCCGTAGGTGATCAGGATGAGATGATCGTTGGAGAAGCGCTCCCGGGGGTCGTAAGCCTTCTCCTTTTCGATCATTTCCGGAGACTTGTGGGCGAAGTGCACCTTGATGATCCGTTCCAGTTCGGGCAGCCACTCCCCGGCGGCCGTATCTCCGTAGAGGCAAGATAGCCGCTCGCGCATCCGGGCCTTCCGATCCGCCGGAATCTCCAGGAGTGGGCGCCGGTAGTCCGGTGCCTCGTCGTAAAACGTTCTCCTTCGTCCGACCTCCGGTGTTTGTTCCATCTTCACCAGCCCTTATCCAGTCGTTCCATCAGGATTTCCCGGGCCCGCTTCGGGTTCGCCTCTCCCCTGGACGCCCGCATTGCCTGTCCGGCGAGAAAGCCGACCGCCCCGGCGCACAGGGACCGCCATTTCTCGTCCGGCTGTTGCCGGTTGGCTCTTTTCGTCTTGCTGCGTTTCTTACCGCATGAGGTGCAAAAAGTGCATGTGTTTTTCATAATGATCGATGACGTCGGTAATGATTTGTTCCTTGCTCCAGCCCATCAGGTCGTAGTCTTGACCGCCTTCGCTCAAATACACTTCGGCTCGGTAGAACTTGAGCGCCTCCCCGCGTCTTTTTTGCGTGTCGCGCATGGCGAAGGCAGGGGGTGTGTAAGTGCGCGGCCGCACGCCGTAATAGAAGTTGTGTTCTTCGCCATGCAGAACTTCCAGCCACATCCGGCCGTCCTCGCCGGGTTTTACTTCAACGTCCATTTTCTTGAGCCGGAATTCCTCCGCGACGTCTTCCAGCGCGGGCCGGACCGTGGTGTTGATAAAATCAATCACTTCCGACTCGACGGGATGACGCAGAACATTCTGCAGCCTTCGCTGCCACGAAACCGGTTTCCCGGCGGTCTGCGGCATCAGCACGGCGCTGCGCCGGGAGATCCGTTTGGCCACGTCCACGCGCAGAGCGCGCACCAGTCCCCAGCACATCAGCAGCATGATGATGGTAAAGGGAAGTGCGCTGGCAATGGCCGCGGTCTGAAGCGCCCCCAGTCCTCCGGCCAGAAGCAGCGCCACAGCGACCAGACCTTCGCTCGTGGCCCAAAAGATGCGCTGCCAGACCGGCGGGTCGTCTTCACCGCCGGAGGCCAGCATGTCGATGACCAGCGAACCGGAATCCGAAGAGGTCACAAAGAAGGTCACAATCAGAATCGTCGCCAGAAACGATAGGATTGCAGAGAATGGCAGGTGTTCAAAGAAATTGAACAGGGCCATCGTGGTATCGGCAGCCACGGCATTCCCCAGGTCGGTTGCGCCCTGAACCATGATCATATGCAGGGCCGTGTTTCCGAAAAAGGTCATCCACATGAACGTGAATCCGGCCGGAAGCAATAAGACACCCGTGACGAATTCCCGGATGGTCCGCCCCCGTGAGACCCGTGCGATGAACATGCCGACAAAAGGCGCCCAGGCAATCCACCAACCCCAGTAGAACAGCGTCCAGCCGCCGATCCAGCCGCTGGGCTGATAGGCATACAGGTTAAAGGTTTTATTGACGAGGTCCGAAGCATACGCGCCGATGTTCTGGGTGAGCGTCTGTAACAGATAGACGGTGGGGCCGACAATAAGGACAAAGATCAACAGCCCCGCAGCGAGGAACATATTGAGCTGGGAGAGCCTGCGAATGCCGCCGTCAAGCCCCAGCACGACGGATATCGTCGCAATACCGGTGATGACGGCAATTAAAAGAATCTGTACATAGACATTGTTGGGAGCGCCGATCAGATACGTGATGCCGGCGTTGACCTGCATGGCCCCGAAGCCCAGCGAGGTCGCCACGCCGAACATGGTTCCCAGGATTGCGAAGATGTCCACGGCATGACCTACCGGGCCGTTAATGCGATCACCGATAAGCGGGTAAAAGGCGGAACGGATGGTCAGTGGCAGGTTGTGCCGATAGGCAAAATAGGCCAGCGAAATGGCGACCACGGCGTATATTCCCCAGGCGTGAACCCCCCAGTGGAAGAAAGTGATCTTCATCGCTTCACGGGCCGCTTGCACCGTCTCGGGATCTCCCACCGGCGGCTTCATGTAATGCATCACCGGTTCGGCCACACCGAAAAACATCAGCCCAATACCCATGCCGGCTGAAAAGAGCATGGCAAACCAGGACCCGTAGCTGTAGTCGGGCTCGCTGTGGTCGGGACCGAGCTTGATGCGCCCGAAATCAGAGATGGCCAGAAACACCACGAAGATGAGGAAGGTGGCCACCGCCAGAACGTAGAACCAGCCGGCGGAATGTACGATCCAGTTTTGCACACTGCCGAAGATCGCCCCCGTCCGCTCGGGCCAAATGATGGTGAAGACGACAAAAAGGACGATCAACCCCGCGGCGCCGAAAAAGACCGGTGGATTGATTTTCATCCGGGGCTTTGTATCGGAATCTGCTTTTGCCTGGTTCATCGCGGTCCTCCCCGAAAAAGAAAGGTGGATTGATTTGGATGTTCTCCCGGACGCCGGAACTGACGGCCGAAATGGATGCTGAACCGGCAGGTTCCCATGTCGTTTCTTGGTGTCCGAAATCTCCGCTGGACGCATCGGCAAACGGGTCGCACCGGGACGAAACCGCGGCTGTTAAAGGCTTGCCGGGGCTCGTTCACCGTTCGAGTCTTTTTGATATCAGAATCTGCAATAAAAATCAAGGGGTTGGATGAGACTATCCAACCCCTTGATGGTGTGTGGTGCGCCCAGCAGGATTCGAACCTGCG
>JALNWL010000240.1 GCA_023230905.1 Syntrophales bacterium | reverse complement strand
CGGAAACATCGAACACCTGAAGCGGCTTCTGGCGCGCCACCTCCAGGAGACGCACACCCCCGTCGAGGGCAACCAGGCGTTTCAGTCCCTCGGATTCCAGAGTGTTCTGGAACGGGCAGTCTGGCACACCTCCAACGCGCAGAAAGATATCCTGGAACTGGGGGACGTCCTCGTCTCCCTCTTGGACGAAAAGGAATCTTTCGCCGCCCATTTTTTGAGAAAAGAAGGGATTTCCCGTCTGTCCCTGCTGAACTACATCTCCCACGGCGTTTCGGCCCTGCCACCGGAAGGGGAGAGCGGTCCGCGACCGGATACCCCGCCTGCGCGCGAAGATGCGAAACCGGCGGAACAGAAGGAACCGGACGCGGGCAAGATCCTGCGGGCCTTCACGACCGAATTGACCGCCAAGGCCAGCGCCGGCGAGTTCGACCCCCTGATCGGCCGGGAGGAGATCCTCGACCGCACCCTCCAGGTCCTCTGCCGGCGGCTGAAGAACAACCCCGTTCACGTCGGGGAACCGGGTGTCGGAAAAACCGCTCTGACCGAGGGACTCGCCCAACGGGTTGCGGCCGGCGCCGTTCCGAAGAAGATTCGGGACGCGAAGATCTTCGCCCTCGACATGGGGGCCCTGCTGGCGGGTACCCGCTACCGGGGCGATTTCGAGGAGCGGATGAAGCGGGTCATCGCCGAATTGCAGAAGATGGAGAACGTCATCCTTTTCATCGACGAGATCCACACCATCGTCGGCGCCGGCGCCGTCTCCGGCGGCTCGCTGGACGCCTCCAACATCCTGAAACCGGCGCTCGCCTCCGGAAACCTCCGCTGTATCGGCTCGACGACGTACGACGAATACCGGAAACACTTCGAAAAGGACGGCGCCCTGTCGCGCCGTTTTCAGAAGATCGAGATCCCGGAACCCACGGCCGCCGAAACCTTGGAGATCCTTAAGGGCGTCAAGACCCGGTATGAAAGTTACCACGGCGTCGTTTATACGGACGCGGCCCTCCAGGCGGCGGCGGAACTCTCGCATCGCTACATCAACGACCGCCGCCTGCCCGACAAGGCGATCGACGTTCTGGACGAGGCCGGGGCGGTGATCGGCATGGAAGCCGGTGAGGATTCCGACGTTCGGGAGATCGACCGCCGGACGGTCGAGGCGGTCGTAGCGAAAATCGCGCGGATCCCGGAGCGGAGCGTCTCCTCGTCCGAGGTGGAGAAGCTGAAGGACCTGGAGGCGGAGCTGAAGCGCCGGATTTTCGGTCAGGACGCGGCGGTGGAGACGGTCGTGGAGGCCGTGAAACGGGCGCGGGCCGGCTTCCGGGAGGCGGACAAACCCGTCGCCTCGCTGCTGTTCGTCGGGCCGACGGGCGTCGGCAAGACCGAACTGGCCCGCCAGCTGGCGGACGTCCTGGGCGTGCCACTCCACCGCTACGATATGAGTGAATACCAGGAGCGGCACGCCGTGGCGAAGCTTGTCGGCGCGCCCCCCGGTTACGTGGGGTACGAAGAGGGCGGCCTCCTGACCGAGGCGATCCGCAAGACCCCCCACGCCGTTCTCCTCCTGGACGAGATCGAGAAGGCCCACACGGATATCTTCAACGCCCTGCTTCAGGTGATGGACTACGCCACCCTCTCGGACAACACGGGCCGCAAGGCGGACTTCCGGAACGTGGTGATCCTCATGACCTCCAACGCCGGCGCACGGGACATCGGCCGCCCGGTCATCGGCTTCGAGGGACGGCCGCTGAACCGCGACGCGGTCTTCCCCGCCATCGAGAAGACCTTTTCCCCGGAATTCCGGAATCGCCTGGACGGCGTCGTCAATTTCAACGCGCTCACGGACACGGTGGTCCTCGACATCGTTCGGAAACGCATCGATGAATTCCGTCTTCAGTTGAAGGGAAAAGGCGTGACGCTGGAGGTGACGGACGCCTGCACCGACTGGCTGGTCCGCCGGGGGTCCTCTCCGGAATTCGGCGCGCGGGAGATCGGCCGCCTCATCCAGGACAAAATCAAGCACTTCTTCGTGGACGAGGTTCTTTTCGGCCGCCTCCGCGAGGGTGGAGCCGCCCGGGCCGACATCGAGGACGACGACGTGGTGGTGCGATCGGTCTGAGTCCGGATCCTCCGGCCCGCAGACGGCCGGGAGCCTCTCGGCGACCCCGTTACAGACTCTGGAGTTTCTTCAGCAGCGGACCGTCCTTCCGCCACACCCAGCAGGTGTCCTCCAGAAACCGGGACAGTCCCGCCCAGGTCGATTTCAGCTCCGTATCGTCCCTGAGGATGTGCGCCGCGAAGCCCTGAACGGCGGCCGGCGCCATGGCGGTCAGAAGGGCCAGGAGGTGGCTGCACCCCTGAATCCCGCCCAGCATCTCCTTGACCTTCAGTGTAAAACCGCCCGCGATCCGCATCCCCTTGACCCGGGCGATGCACCCGCGGGTCTCCAGACATTCTTCGCGGGGCGTGTCGGGCATCTCCACATGAACGTCCTCGATCTCCAGGTTGCGGACGTTCACGAGCAAATGGATGATCATCCCGTGCAGAACCCCCGGCGGCTTCTTCTCACCGGTGGCCAGGTAATGATCCTGCCAGCGCAGATCCTTCAGGGCACCCTCTACGACCAGACGTCCGGCGCCATATTCGTAGGTATTCACCTCGATGGTCCGCGTGTGCAACTTCTTTCCCTTCGGCTTTCCAAACAGGTTCATGGACACATCCCCTTCCGTCTCCGGCGTTTTTTTGCATGCAGCGCGACCGCTCCCATAGCGGATCGGTTCGTGCCTGTCAACCCGAAGTGTGCTATAGAGCGCCCATGCCCGTATTCGAATTGACCGAGGACATCCTCTTCCCACCGGTGCGCCTGGCCGACCGGAGCGGGCTCCTCGCCGTCGGCGGCGACCTCTCCCCCGCCCGCCTCCTGGCCGCCTACCGGCAGGGGATCTTTCCCTGGTACGGCGAGGAGGATCCACTCCTCTGGTGGTCGCCCCACCCCCGCTTTGTCCTCTTCCCCCGGGAGCTCCACATCTCCGGCAGTCTGCGGGCGCTCCTGAGGAAAAACGCCTTCACCATCACCTTCGACCGCGATTTCCCCGCCGTGATCGAGGCCTGCGGACGGCCCAGCCCCGGACGGGACGAAACCTGGATCACCCCGGAGATGCGCGAGGCCTATCTGACCCTTCACGAGCTGGGGTACGCGCATTCCGTCGAGGCCCGTCAGGGGGGGAACATCGTCGGCGGCCTCTACGGGGTCTCCCTCGGT
>JALNWL010000239.1 GCA_023230905.1 Syntrophales bacterium | reverse complement strand
GGCCGGAGACGCCTGCACCTCCCCCGTGCGGTACTCCAGATCCCAATCCCCCCCCGCGGCCGTTCCGCCCGTGCCGTCGGTCGAGGCGGCCACGTCCGCACCGGTCAGCGACGCCAAGGTCTGAACGAAGTCGACGCCGGCCGCTCCTTCGGCAATGTTGCATCCATAAAGCAGAATGTCACCGCCGGCCTTCAGGGAACTCCCCCAGGCCGAAATTTCATCGGCGCGATCCTGCAGCCCCTGATGCAGAAGCGCGGTCGCCCCGAGACTCATCTCTCCGGAAGCGCCGTGCGAGAGGAGATGAACTGCATCCAGGTTCTTGTAGGATTTGAGAATCCCCGTGATTTGCTCGATTCCGTCGCCTGCGGAATCGAGCACGTGGATGAACCACTCTTGGTCCGCGGCCGTCGATCCGGCCTCGAGAGAGCCATGCGCCGCACTCTTCGCCTTCAGGGCCTCCACGACTGAGGTGTAGTGGGTTACGGAGGGATCGACGATGATGACCTCGCGCGGGTCGCGTCGGTCAGACAGAAGGCCGGAATCCCCTTCCGCGGATCCGGCATCCGACGCCGCACCTGAGACGGCCTTTCCGATCTCGGCGTCCGCGGCTGTGTCGCCCGGGGGGCTCAAGGAGGGGTCCGCAAGCCCGGTCCGGCCCTTCTCCAGGGCATCGTCCGAGACCGGAGTCAACGTCAGGTCCTGGATCTGCACGCCGTCCACGTTCAACGGGGGGAGTGCATTGCCGGCCTGAACGTCATCCGAGGCCTGGACGGTCTCGTGTGCGTCGACCGTCACTTTCTCGACAACGGCCGGCATGACGCCCGGAAGGTCCTTGACGTCGGCGATCGGGAGGGGAAGGTCCGCGGAAAGAAGGAGTCTCGGCTCCAGGGCCTCTAGCTGAAAGGGGCGCTTGTTCTTCCGTCGAGTTTTCTTTTCCGCTTTCTTACCCGCGGATTTTGCGTTGCGGCTTAAATTCCACATGAAAACTCCTGTGAAGACTGGTGATTCGTGTTACTTGCCGTCTTCGAGCCACCCTTGGACGATCTCGATATCGCTTTGTGCCAATGTGCCTACGGCCTTCTTCAGCCGCAAACTGTTCGCGACATAATCATACCGGGCCGTCGCATAGTCCTGTCTGACCAGCGTCAAGTCGCGTTGTGAATCCAGAACCGCAAGCAGGGTGAACAAGCCCGATTTGTAGCCATCCTGCTTGGCCTGCACGACCAGTTCCTGTGCCTCCACGGCTTCACGGAGAGCGGTCGCCCGCTCCATCGCATCGGCCACACCGTAATAGGCCGCCCGGGTCTCCTTTTGTAGGGCCCGGAGCTGGCGTTCCTGTTCCTGAATCGCCGCCAGATAGAGATTGTAGGCCTCCCGCGAACGAGACCGGACGATTCCCCCCTCGAAGATCGGGACGTTCAAGCGCAAGAGGATGTCGGTCGTCTCCACCTCGCTGCCGCCCCCGAAAAGGGTGCCCTCGGTCTCGTTGTAGGTATAGCCCGCCTCGAAATTCAACATCGGATAATGCCCCGCGAGCTGTCGCTTGTACTCCTGACGCGCCGCCTCCACCGCCTGACGCTGCGCCTCGAGGGTGGGATTCTGCTTAACGGCCGCGGAGATCCAGGCTTCGATATCGTTCGGTTCCGGGTTCTTCAGGGGCAGGTCTACACGCAGCCCGGCCAGATCGCCTGCCGGCATCCCAGTGACCTCGCGCAGCGCCTGAAGCGCGTCGTCCTGGACGCTTTCCGCGGCGATCCGGTTTGCGCGGACCTCGGCCATGCGCGCCTTTGCATCGAGATAGTCGGTTTTGGGGGTAAGGCCCATTTTGTACTTTCCCGATGCAAGCTCATAGTGCATTTCGACCGACGCTTCCTCGGTTTTGGCCAGGGCGAGCCTATCACGGGCTGCGAGACCCCCCAGATAGGCCTTGGTGACACGAACGATGAGATCCTGCCGGGCCGCTTCCATCCCCATATCCGCGGCCTTGACCCGCGCTTTCGCGCGAAAGAGGTTGGACAGGGAGGACATGTTGAAAAGTGGCTGAATCAGCGACACGGAATATTCCGTGGTCGGAAACGATGCGGATCCCTGGCCGTAAACCGTATTGTCGCTGCTGAGAATCTTCTGGTCGGTGTTTGTGTATATTCCTTCGGCCGAGATCGTCGGTTGGAAGGCGGCCCACGCCTGACTCAAGGTTTCCTTCGACGCTTCATGGCTGAAGCGGGCAGCCTTATAAGCCGGATCGTTTTCGATCGCCAACCGATAGACGTCCAAGATGCCTTCTGCATGGACAGATCGGATTGGAATGAAAAAAAGGAGGATCAGCCCCACAACGAACGTCCCCAAACGCAGGGGAGAACAAGATGAACTATGACCTCTCCAGCGGTTCAGCATGGTCAGGTTTTCCCCTCTCTTATTGAACTGTTTTCTGATGTTTGTTGATAGATCCTAAGGCCTTGGAATCACGGAGCATTTATCATAAATGAACCTTCCGGTCGAACCACTGACTTCTTGTAACTGAAGACCGACCCCTTGTCAATGATTTTATAGATTTTTTTTGGGGGTTCAGGATCGTTGCACGTCTTTGTTTTTTGCAGTATATTGGCTTCGGGAGAAAGGAGGAATTATGCGCGTCCGAGTGTCCGCGGTTTTTGAACAGGCCGGAGAGATTCTTTGCATGCGTTACGTGTACGGCGGAAAGGATGTCTATGCCATCCCCGGGGGCGGCGTAGGCAAAAATACGCTGCTTCACGACACCCTGATCGATGAATGGAAAACCGAACTGGGCGTCAAGGTGACGGTCGGCAACATTCTCCTCGTCGGCGAAGCCCCGGCAACCAAACGCCACACCCAGACCCTGCACATCATCTTCGAGGCGACGGATGTGCGGGGGACGCCCAAAGTCCGGCCTGACAGCACCCATTCCCTCGATGTGGCCTGGGTCCCCATCAATCAGTTGGAAACATCCCCGCTCTATCCCGACGTGGGGAAACAGCTTTTCGACTACTTCCAATCCGGCCGGACGCGCTCTATCGCCTTCACCGACAACTGCATGGAGCGGGGATACTGGTAGCGGCGTCCGTCCCGAAGATGGCGGGCCAGTATTTCATCGACCACAATCGGTCGGCAAGACGTTATCAGCAATAAAAAAGGGACTCGTAAGTCCCTGATTTGATTTGGTAGCGGGGAGAGGATTCGAACCTCTGACCTTTGGGTTATGAGACGGATAAAACGGATAAAGCAAAATAAACAGTATTTGAGATTATTACTATAAATCATGGGCTTGCGCTTATTTCCG
>JALNWL010000238.1 GCA_023230905.1 Syntrophales bacterium | reverse complement strand
GGAGGCGGACAACCGCTAGTCCTCGGCAGGCGCCCCCCGTGCGCCGAAATAGAGCCAGCCGAGCCCCAGAATCGCGGACAGCAGGGAGGCCAGCATGATGCCGAAACGGGCCTGTTCAAAGAGCAACGGATCCCAGGCGAAGGCCAATTGCCCGATGAAGAGGGACATCGTGAATCCGATGCCCCCGAGCCAGGCCGAGCCCGAAATGTGACGCCACCCGACGCCGCCGGGGAGGCGCGCCCACCCGAGCTTCACGGCGAGCCAGGCAAAACCCGTGATCCCGAGGAATTTACCCAAAACGAGCCCCAGAACGACCCCCAGCGTCACGGGTTGAAGGACGACCTCCCGGATCGGCATCGCCGCCACGTCCAGCCCCGCATTGGCCATGGCAAACAGCGGGATGACCCCGAACGTGACCCACGGGGCGAGGCGGTGTTCCATCCGCTGCTGGGGCGACTGCACGGCGGCGGATGTCCTTTCGAGACGCTCTGCCAGGCCGAACATCCGGGCAAGGCTCCGGAGTATGTCGCTCCCTTCGGAATCCGGCTCGGTCTCGTGAAGGGCCTGTTTCATCGCATCGAGCCGCTTATCGAACTGATGGGGCGTAAAAATGGGCCGCGCGGGGATCGCGAAGGCCAGGAGCACGCCGGCCAGGGTGGCATGTATCCCCGACTTCAGGAGCGCCAGCCACAGGAGAATCCCCAGGATGGCGTAAGGCAGGGAGTGGCGGATCCCGCCGCGGTTCAGGAGAACCAGGATGCCCAGCAATGCGGCGGCCGCGGCCAGCAGATGCATATCGATATCCTGCGTGTAGAAGAGCGCGATGACCAGCACCGCCCCCAGATCATCCGCAATGGCCAGGGCGGTCAGAAAAATGATGACCCCTCTCGGGATGCGCCAGGCAAGGAGGACCAGAATGCCCACGGCGAAGGCGATGTCCGTGGCCATCGGAATGCCCCAGCCGGCCGCGGCCGGTCCGGAAGGGTTGAGCAGGATATAGATGCCCGCCGGCGCAATCATCCCGCCGACGGCCCCCGCGACCGGCAGGGCGGCGTTGCGTAGGGAAGCGAGTTCGCCCACCATGATTTCCCGTTTCAGTTCCAGCCCGACCAACAAAAAGAAGAGGGCCATCAGGCCCTCGTTCACCCAGGTATGCAGGGACATCTCCAGCGTCTGAGGGCCTAACCCCACCCGGAGGGGTGTCTCCCAGAGGTGCCGGTAGGCGTCGCCCCACGGCGAACTGGCCACGATGAGGGTCAGAAGGGTCATCCCCATGAGCACGATGCCGCCGGCCGTGGTCTGCCGGAGAAACCGTTCGAACGGGCTCAAGATCTTTCCGAAAAGGGGTTCGAGGGGGTACGCATTGTCCATGGGGAGCCTCGATTTCATGCCGGTACCGGTTGTGGGCCCAGTGGTCGAAGAAGCGGGTTTTTTATAGCGAATCGCTTAAAAAAATGCAAGCTCCGCGTGTCGCGGCACCGGCGACTCGTCCCGGGGTTGTTTTCAGGAGGGGATTCCGGTATACGAAAAACCGAACGCGCCGGTTCGGGAACGCCTTCCGGCGTACCGGATCCGCGGTCGCGCCCTCGACGGGGGCGGAGACAATTTGCGAGGGAGGCACACCATGGCACTTGAGGATATTGCCGTTCATGATTGGTCGGTTCGGATCCACCACCTTTGGGAAAAGCAGTGGCTCGTCCTCACCGCCGGGGATTTCGCCGCGGGCCGGTATAACGCCATGACGGTGGCCTGGGGCAGCATGGGCTGCATGTGGAAAGTGCCGTTCGTTCAGGTCGTCGTCCGTCCGACGCGCCACACCCACGCCTTCATGGAGCGATACGAAAGCTTCACCCTGTGCGCCTTTCCGGAAGCCTACCGGTCCGCCGTGCTGCTGATCGGGACGAAATCGGGCCGGGACCTGGACAAGATCGCCGCGTCGGGTCTGACGCCCGTCCCCGCGTCCGCGGTCGCCGCGCCCGCCTACGCGGAGGCGGAACTCGTGGTCGAGTGCCGAAAGATGTACTGGCAGGACATGGACCCCGGGCACTTCCTCGATCCGTCCATCGACGGGAACTATCCCCATAAGGACTACCACCGCATCTATTTCGGCCGGGTCATGGCCCTCCGCGGGCGGACCGCCTGATCCGGTCCGCCCCGGCACCCGCTCCGCGCCCCTGAAGGTGCCCGGACATCTCCTCCAGGGCGTTCACGAGGCGGGGGCCGGGGCGCAGAATGCCGTCGCCGACGGTGTAGACGCGCCCCCGGAGGACCGCGTCGAGCGAGCGGAGGCGCTTCAGGAGTCGGTCCGCGGACGCCATGACGTCGTCGTGTCCGCGGGCGATGAAGATGACGTCGGGGTTGCCGCTCAGCACGGACTCGAGGGACAGTTTGGGATAGGCCGCGCGGCCGGCCGCGCCGATATTGACGAGGCCGAGCAGGGCAAGGGCATCGTCCATGGTCGTGCCCTTCCCCGCCACGATGAGCGGCTCCGGCTGGATGATGAAGAGCGCGGTGCGCATCCGCGGGGCGCCCCGCGTCCGGGCCCGGTTCTCGATGCGTTCAAACGTCCGCGCCATTGTCTCCGCCCGCTCGCGGGCCCGACCGGGCACCGCCAGCACATCCCCCAGACTTCGGATCTCACGCGGCAGGTCCCGGATGTGGCCGGTCTTGAAAACGTGCGTGCGGATGCCGAGCGCCCGCAGCCGGTCCGCGACGGCCCGCGGATTGCCGTCGTCCGTCAGCAGGACGAGGTCCGGCCGCAGGGCGATGATGGCCTCCAGGGAAGGATTGACGAACCCCCCGACTTTCGGTTTCCCGCGCGCGGCCGGCGGCAGGAGGCAGTAGTTCGTCACGCCCGCGATCCGGTCCGCCAGCCCCAGATCGAAGAGGATTTCCGTTAGATTCGGCGCGAGGGAAACGATCCGTCGCGGCGGGTCGGCCGCCGCGGCGTGCATGCAAAGAAACAGCAGTGCGAACCCGATCAGGGTTCCGGGGAGAATTTTCCGTGGGATCATGACATGCCGATCACTCCTGACTGACCTGCTTACGCCAGGCGGAAACGCTTGTCAACCGCTCCTTGACAAGCCGTTCCGGCGCGTGCTACGCCGCAGTCGATCCGATCGGGACGGCCGTCGGCGATCGAATCCCCTCCCGTTCGAGGCCGCACTCCCGCCCGAAAGGAATCTCGATTTGCCCCCTCGTCATCCCGGCTCCGGAGGACGACCGGGGAATGAAAGGCATGTCGTGATGGATAAAGGCTGGCCGGACCTGAAGGGTCGCTTCCCGTTCCGTCTGGGAACCACCTCCTATATCCTCCCGGC
>JALNWL010000237.1 GCA_023230905.1 Syntrophales bacterium | reverse complement strand
GTCCGGTACCCCCGCGCCGCCGCATCGACCGCCACGCCCAGGCCGGTGGCACCCCCCCCGATGACGATGACGTCCCAGGCCCCCTTGGCGGCCAGCGCGGCCAGGAGGGTCTGCCGATGGGTCGGGTCTTTTGCCGTCATAGGTCCATCACCCCTTGAGCTATTTTTCGATCCAGCGCCGCGACCGTTCGAGGGCCCGACGCCACTCGCGCACGAGCGCTCCCGCCCGGGCGCGGTCCATGGCGGGCTCGAACCGCCGGTCCACCTGGAGCCGTCCGTTGAGTTCCGCCAGATCTCGCCAGTAGCCGACCGCCAGCCCCGCCAGGCAGGCCGCGCCCATGGCGGTGGTTTCGGCGATCACGGGGCGGATCACCGGGACGCCCAGGATATCCGCCTGGAACTGCATCAGCGTATCATTGGCCGTCGCCCCCCCGTCGACGCGCAGCTCGCGGATGTCGATCCCGGCGTCCGTCGCCATGCATTCCAGGACGTCGAGGGACTGGTAGGCGATGCTCTCCAGGGCCGCCCGGGCGATGTGGGACGCGCCGGAGCCCCGGGTGAGGCCGACCAGGGTCCCGCGGGCGTACGGGTCCCAGTAGGGGGCGCCCAGCCCGGCGAAGGCGGGCACCAGATAGACCCCGCCGTTGTCGGGCACGCGGTTGGCCAGTTCCTCCACCGCGGCGGAGGTCCGGATGATCCCCAGGCCGTCCCGGAGCCACTGCACCACGGCGCCGCCCATGAAAACGCTCCCCTCGAGGGCGTACCGGATCTCTGAACCGATCTTCCAGGCCACCGTCGTCAGGAGGTTGTTTTCCGACAGGATCGGCTTGTCGCCCGTATTCATCAGCATGAAACAACCCGTGCCGTAGGTGTTTTTCACCAGGCCGGGCTCGGTGCACATCTGTCCGAAGAGGGCGGCCTGCTGATCGCCGGCGATGCCCGCGATGGGGATGCCGCCGGGAAGTACGGACGGGGCCGTCTCGCCGACCGCGTCGCTGGACGCCCGAACCTCGGGCAGGACGGCACGGGGAATGTCGAGCATCCTCAGGAGATCGTCGTCCCAGGCGCCGGTGTGGATGTTGTAGAGCAGGGTCCGGGAGGCGTTGGAGGCGTCAGTCACGTGCCGGGCGCCCCGGGTGAGGTTGCAGACGAGCCACGTGTCGATCGTGCCGAAGGCCAGTTCGCCCGCCTCCGCCCGCGCGCGGGCGCCGGGGACGTGATCCAGGATCCAGCGGATTTTCGTGCCCGAAAAATAGGCGTCGATGATGAGGCCGGTCTTCCGCCGGAAGACCGCCGTCAGCCCCTCCGCCTTCAGGGCGTCGCAGAGGTCGGCGGTGCGGCGGTCCTGCCACACGATGGCGTTGTACACCGGCTGCCCGGTGCGGCGGTCCCAGAGGACCGTCGTTTCCCGCTGGTTGGTGATGCCGATCGCGGCGATGTCCGCGCCGGAGATCCCCGCCGTCGTCATCGCCTCGGCGGCCACCCCGATCTGGGTGGCCCAGATTTCCGTCGGATCGTGCTCCACCCAGCCGGGCTTGGGGTAGATCTGGCGGAATTCCTTCTGCGCGACGGCCCGCACGGCGCCGGCGCGATCGAAGAGGATGGCTCGGGAACTCGTCGTGCCCTGATCGAGGGCCAGGATGTACCGCACACGGACCTCCTTCGACAGGATACGGCATTATTGCATGCAATTCCTCACAATGACAAGGGAAATTTAACTCGCCCCTGGCATCCGCCGGCGGGATGTGGTACATATCGCCAGACCTTGACGCCCGCCCCCGGCCGGGGATGGGCCCCCGGGAAAAAAGGAGACGGACCATGCCGCTGCTGGAGGGACTGAACACATTCCTGGAGGGCGCTCCCGCCCTGGCGTATCTCGCCGTATTCGCGGGCGGGGTGCTGGTGAGCTTCACCGCCTGCGTCTATCCCGTGGTGCCCATCACCATTGCCTTCATCGGGGCGCGCAGCGCGGGCTCCCGGACCCGGGGATTTTCCCTGTCGCTCGTCTACGTCCTGGGGATGGCCCTCACCTACACGGCCCTGGGCGGGATCGCCGCCTTGTCCGGAAAGCTCTTCGGCCAGCTCCAGACCAACCCCTGGACCTATTTCGTCATGGCCAACATCTGCATCCTCATGGGGCTCGCGATGCTGGAGGTCTTCATCCTGCCCGTGCGCACCCCGGCCTTCATCGCCCGTCTCCAGCCGCGCGGGAAAACCCGGGGTCTCGCGGGCAGCCTCGCCGTCGGCGCCGCGTCGGGGCTGGTTCTGGGACCGTGCACCGCTCCGGTCCTGGCCGTGCTGTTGAGTTATGTCGCCACGCGACAGCACCTGCTGTTCGGAATGAGTCTGCTGTTCGTCTTCGCCCTGGGCATGGGGGTCCTGCTCGTCATTGTTGGGACCTTTGCCGGACTGCTGGCCAACCTGCCCAAATCGGGCGTCTGGATGGCGCGCGTCAATCGCCTCTTCGGCTGGGTCCTGATCGGGACCGGGGAGTACTTCCTGATCGTCGCCGGTCAGCTCTGGATTTAGCGCCGGGCGTTGGGACGTGGACAAGGGAAGGATGCGCGCCGCAGGGAGGCGCGGATACAGAGCGGACCGCGCGCCGGGACGGTCGACGGATTCGGCGAGGGGAAACAACGGGGGAGGAGAAACGGAGAATGATGAGAAGACGATACGGCTTGGGGAGGATCGGGCTCGTGCTGGCGGGTCTGCTCCTGTGTGTCGGGTGCGGCGAGCCGCAACGGCCCGGGGTCACGGGCGCCCCCCCGGACTTCACGCTGAAGGACCTTCAGGGCCGCAAGTGGACCTTGGGGGATCAGCTGGGCAAGCCCGTCCTGATGCTCTTCACGACCACCTGGTGCCCCTCCTGCCGCCAAGAGATCCCCCATTACAAGGCGATTTACGACCACTACGGTCCCCGGGGCCTGGAGATGGTGAACATCGACATCCAGGAATCGCGGGAGAAGGTTTCCCGCTTTGCCGACGGGCACGGGCTGCCCTACCGCATCCTTCTCGACGAAACCGGCGAGGCCGCCCAGGCCTACGGTGTCGTCGGGGTCCCCTTCGCCGCCCTCCTCGACCGGGACGGACAGGCCGTCTGCTTGCCCTGCCCCAATCTCGACTCGGAACTCGCCGCCCTCTATCCCACGGCCCCGTAAGCCCGGCAGGGGTCTCGCGGGCGCCCGTGAAGGGGAGCCGGCCGTTACCCGAAACGCCGCCGTTCGTCCCGACGCCGGGACGCTTTTCGGGCAAACCTGCCCGTTACCTCACATTAAAATGTAACCGAAGGGTTTTGAAGAAGGGGCGCTGTTTTTGATTGACATGCCGGCCGTCTCCTCCTATAGTTCGCGTTTCGCACT
>JALNWL010000236.1 GCA_023230905.1 Syntrophales bacterium | reverse complement strand
ATACGGAACTCATTCAAAAAAGCGCCGCTGACGTCCTCGGCGCCGACCGTGGCATCCCCGGGAGCAGGACCGCGATCGACGGCGCGGGGCCCTCGGCCGGTGCCGCCGCCGCGCCGGGCGCTCTCGCCCTCGTGACCCCGCACGTCCCCTCGGGTTACGTCAGCGTCTGGGCGCAGTACTCCGTGCTTGCCGAAAACGACGCGCACCGCACCGCGCTCATGGAAAAGCTCAATGCGACGGGCATCCCGACCGCCATCTATTATCCCAAGCCCTTGCACCTGCAGACGGCCTTCGCGCCCCTCGGCTACGCGCCCGGCGCCTTCCCCGTCTCCGAAGAGACCGCCGCCCGGATCTTCAGCCTCCCCATGCACCCGTATCTGACGCCGGCAGACCAGGAGAAAATCGTCCACACACTTTCCGTGAAATGAGAACGGCCATGACAAATACGGAGACTGATCGGCTGGCGAACATGATTTCGACGTTCAAAGACGACATAAAGGAGGAATTCCGTCATCAGTTGGGGATTCAAACTGAAGCTTTCCAGCACAAACTGGACCTTGTCGTCAAGGGCCATCAGATGCTCTCTGAAAAGATCGATGGGGTGGAGACGCGGCTGAGCAGGCGGATGGATTGTCTGGAGCACAAGCTCGATGTCGTTGCGGCAAAGGGCGATGTTACCGCAACCAAACTCGATGCGGTGTCTGTCAAGCTGGACGCAGTTGCGGTAAAAGGCGAAGAAACCGCAACCAAACTCGATGGGGTGTCCTCCAAGCTGGACGCTCTTGCCGCGGATCTGAAGGCCCACCGGGCCGATACGGAGGCGCATCGCCCGGTCTATCGGGTAAAGGAATAATAAATAGGCGCTGTCCCTAATTAAAAAGGAGGTAAAGCCATGATGTCTTTCGCACCGAAACGCCGCATGGGTTGGCTTCCCGATTAGAAATTGATCGTAAGCGCGCTTACCACTGCATGAAAAGAAACGCTCTCATCAAGCATCTCTCCCGACATGGCGCCTATCTGATCCGCCAGGGCAAAAGGCACAGCATATACCAGAGGGGAGAGTTTAAGACGGAAGTACCACGCCATGCGGAGATTGTTGATGAATTGGCAAGGAAAATCTGTAAAGATCTGAACATTCCATTTGTGAGGTAAGATATGAAGTATAGAGCCGTTATCAAGAAATCGGATGATTGGTGGATCGGCTGGTTGATCGATTTGCCGGGAGTAAATGCCCAGGAGAAAAGCAGAGAGGAATTACTGGAATCCCTGCGGATCGGTGCTGAGGATATGCTGGCTACGGATATTCCGTTCATTGCCGATGCTCAGTTGACAACGATCGATGTGCCCAATCCTAAGTGGGATTTGAAACACGCATGAAAATTTGCACCATCAAAGGCCGTTGACGTTAATCATAAGGGGAAAAAGATCGGCAGGAGTTTGCTGAAAGATGCGGTTCTGCGGACGCTTCGAGCGGCGGAAATTGCCGGCATACGGGCCATCTTTGTCCATGCGAAGGACGACCGGGCCCGCGGTTTTTATGAGCATTTTGGTTTCGAACCTTCTCCGATCCATCCCCTGCAGCTCATGCTTCTGATTAAGGACTGCCACGCTTCTTTTTAAAACGCTCAATTTGAGGGGCCGCAACCCCGAAAAAATAGGGACAGCGCCCATTTTTCCCGAAATGCCAAAAAGGTACAAGATTTCTCCCTTCGGTCGAAATGACACAATGGAAAAATAGGGCGCTGTCCCTAATTAATTATAGACGAAAGATGGCGTGACAATCCTGCGATCTTCGACTATAATCGAAAGCATGGAAAATTCAAGAAGCGATACAGCCCACTTTGTCGTCAGGGAAAGATACCTGAACGCTATCGAAGCATTCATTGATCGGCCTGTGGTGAAGGTGCTCAAGGGAATGCGCCGTGTCGGCAAAAGCGTCATCATGCGATTGCTGATCGAGAGACTGATCAACCGCGGCATCCCCGGCGCCAACATTCTTTACATCAATAAAGAGTCCCTTGAATTCGATGCGGTCAAAGACTATCGAGACCTCTATCGTTATGCCGGGGAATATTTCAAAGAAGGCGTCGCGACCGCCCCAGCGACCGTACCCGCCCCAGCAACCGCCCCCGCGCCTGCCCCCGGATCCGCACCCGCCCCCAAATATATTCTGATTGATGAAATCCAGGAGATCGAGGGATGGGAACGGGCGGTCGCCTCTTTTTTGGCGGACGGCCTGGGCGATGTCGTCATCTCCGGTTCCAATGCAAGCCTCCTGTCCTCTGAACTTGCCACCCTGATCAGCGGGCGGTACGTGGAGATCCCCGTTTATCCGCTGACATTCTGCGAGTTTATAACCTTTCGCGAAAAAAAGAAGGCTCATGGGGACGGGGAAAATAAAGCCGCGGAAACGGACACAGCCGCGGAAACGGACACAGCCACGGACACGGAAACCTCATTCAAAAACTATCTGAGATACGGCGGCCTGCCCGGCATCCACCAGTTGCCGTTCAATGACGAGGTCCTGTTCAGCTATCTGAACTCCATCCTGAACACCGTCCTGTACAAGGATGTCATCACCCGCCATAAAATCCGTGACGCATCGATATTCGACAAGCTGGTCCGGTACCTGTTCGACAATGTCGGCAACATCACGACGGCGAAGAAGATCGCGGATTATTTTAAATCGCAGCGAATCAAAACCTCCGTGGACACAATCTTAAACTATATCAGCTATATCGAAGCGAGCCTGCTGATCGACAGGGCGCCGCGGTATGACATCAAAGGGAAGAGGCTCCTGGAGTTTTCCGACAAGGTCTTCCTCAACGATATCGGGCTTCGTCACGGCTTGATCGGGTACAGAGAAAGGGACATCAACGGGCTTCTGGAGAACATCGTTTTCAAGGAACTCCAGGCCCGGGGGTACAAAATATCCATCGGCGTCATCGATCAAACGGAGATCGACTTTATCGCCGAGAAGCAAAACGAAAAGAAATACATACAGGTATGTTACGGCCTGGGCAGTGAAACGGCCGTCGAAAGGGAGTTTGGCAACCTGGAGAAGATCAAGGACAACTATGAAAAGATGGTCGTCTCCATGGATCGATTCTTTCCCGCCGAGAGAAACGGCATCCTTCACCGCCATATCATCGATTTCCTGCTGGAATGGGAAAAATAGGCGCTGTCCCTTAATCAAAGAACCGTTTGACATTCTCTCGGCTGCGTTATACATCGTATAACACAAAAGGAGAAACGCCATGCTTGCGATACGACTAAATAAAGAGATAGAGGAGGATCTGGACCTCCTTGCCAAAACCCGCGGCAGTAACCGCAGCGCGCTGGTCAGGGAAGCGATCCT
>JALNWL010000235.1 GCA_023230905.1 Syntrophales bacterium | reverse complement strand
GTGTGTACTCAATGATATCAAACTCTTGTGAAAGGACCATAACAGATTGCGCCGAATTTTCCAACATAAATGTCGCCATTTTGTGATATTTTTCAGTCAGTTATGGTTTCCGGATGGACACTAGGTAATTTTTCTCTATATTCCTCAATGCCGATGACAACGGCGTATCTATTTCCATTTGCTTTAACCCCGTTTGAAGGAAGAACATCGATGTCTGACTTGGTGATCGGTATTCGTTCAACAACCGGATGAGAAACTTCAGGCTCTTTGGTTTTAGACGCAGCGATTGTCGCCGGTTGTCCACTTTGGTGGATCAATTTAGCATCGTTAAATGCTCCCGGCGTCGAGGTCAATAACGTTGACCTGCTTGCGCTTCTGGCAGCTGATATCTTAATCAATAGATGAGGGCGTACATGAGCCGGAAAGGGAATTGCTATGACAACGCCCCTATGGAAAGCTTCTGGGGCATGCTCAAGAATGAACAGATCCACCACTGCCGGTATGCAACAAGACAAGCGGCTATACGGGACATAGCGGAGTACATTGAGATTTTCTATAACTGGCAAAGAAAGCAGGCCAGACTCGATTTTCTATCTCCCGCCGCATTTGAACGATGATTCTGCGAAAAACGACCGGCTGCATGAAAGGGTCGATGTCCACTATTGACGACCGACCTCAGCAGGAGCGGCAATGAAGGCCCTTCTGCAGCATCAGTCCACGTGCTTCTTCACCCATGCGACGTACCGGTCCATCCAGTCCTGAAGGAATTCTTTGCTGTCCGTTCCAATGTTGCCGGACGCGTCAAATAAACCGTCTTTGGCATGAATGAACGCTTCCGGTTGAGCCAGGGTTCGTACATCCAGAAAAGCGAGGACATTCCGCAGGTGCTGCTGCGCCATGGCCGTTCCGATGACGCCGATCGAAACGCCCAGGATACCGGCCGGTTTTCCCGCCCAGTCGTTTTGGCCATGGGGACGGGAAGCCTGGTCAATCGCGTTCTTGAGGACGCCGGGGATCGAACGGTTGTATTCGGGCGTCACGAACAGAAGCCCCCGCGCCTCCCGGATTTCGCGTTTCATCTGTTTGACCGATTCCGCCTGATTCGCGTCGTCGTCCTGATTGTAAAGCGGCAGGTTTCCGATCTCGACCTGCCTGAACGTGAAGTCCGGCGGCGCCAATTTCATGATGGCATGGGCCAGCTTGCGGTTGAGTGAATCTTTGCGAAGGCTTCCGACGATCACGGCGATCTTGTATGGGTTCATGACGACCTCCTCCGACTGTGTTCGTACAACCTGCCCCCTCATTTCCGGGGATCCTGATGTGGAAGGCCGCAGGGCGCCTTGCCTTCCCTCCCGGACGCTTTGACCTGAACGGTGCGATTCGTGTCTCGCTTCTTGCGGGAACGCGATGCGGGTCGCTTCTCAAAAGATGCGTTCAGTCAAACCGTGATGCCCGTTATCGGCGAACCGGTGACAATTCGATGGATGTTGAAGGAGGGACTGCGGGGGGCGCAGACTATCTTGCTGGAACGTAGGGTCAGAGACGTGCCGCTGAACCCGTGGGATCGCTCCCCGCGCACATGTCGCCCGTGAGGTGCCAAACATAGGGAGGCCGGCCATTCCCGGCTGCCCCGCTCTTGCGTCTACCAGGCCTCGGGGAAGGCCATGTTGGTATAGATGTCCTCGAGCCGGCTCTTGTGCCCGCGTTCCATGGCGGCAAGCTGAAGGAAAACATTCTTCTGCGCCGCGTCGGTGCTCGCATTGGCCAGTTGGGTATACATCTGCATGGCTTCGAGTTCGTTCTTGATCGAAATGACAATCCCCTCGATCGGTTTGAGATCCGCCGTCAGGGGCGGCGTGGGAACCGCATCCGCGATCTTGTAATCCTTCGCTTCCGAAAATTTCATCTTCTCCGGGGCCTTCGTCAGGAAGCCCTCCAGTAGCCGCCTGTGACCTTGCTCGTCTTTGGCCAGGTCGCCGAAAATGGATTTGAGGTTGTTGTCTTTGGCGCGTTCGGAGACGAGACGGTAAAACTCATACGCCTCGATTTCCCGTTCGATGGCCAGGGAAATGATCTTTTTGTATTCATCCCGTGTCATGGTTTGGCCCTCCTTGGTCGTCCTGGTGTCCGGGGGTTCCCGGCGGGACCCGCCTCGTTCAGCCGCCCGCCTGCATCCGGCTTTGCCCGGCTTCACGCTCGAAGCCGCCCCAAGGACGTATAACAAAGCGCCCTCTCGATGTCAAACCGCCTGGCGGCGCATCCGGCGGCCGCGGGTCTCCGCCGCGAGAGGCGCTGGTCGTGGTCGGGACCGGGGGAGGGGTCAGGCCAGAACCCGTTTTGCCTCGGCGACGACCCGTTCCGCCGTGATGCCGAACTTCTCGAAGAGGACGGGCGACGGGGCGCTGGCCCCGAAGGTGTCCATCCCGACGATGGCGCCCCCAAGCCCCGTGTAGTGCTCCCAGCCGAGGCGGATTCCCGCCTCGACGGCGACCCGCGCCGTGACGCCCGGCGGCAGGACGGCGTCCCGCCAGTCGGCGGGTTGGCGGTCGAAGAGGTCCCAGGAGGGCAGGGAGACGACCCGCGCCCGGATTCCCTCCGCCGCGAGCGTCCGTCCCGCCGCGAGGGCGAGCTTCACCTCGGAGCCCGTCCCGATCAGGATCACGTCGGGCTGACCGGCCGACGCCTCCCACAGGACATAGCCGCCCCGGCGCAACCCGGATGCGGGCGCGAGTTCGGTCCGGTCGAGGACGGGCAGACCCTGGCGGGTCAGGATGAGGGCGGTGGGGCCCCGGCGGTTGAGGAGCGCCAGCCGCCAGGCCTCGACCGTCTCGGCGGCGTCGGCGGGGCGGATGACCGCCAGGTTGGGCACGGCGCGCAGGCTCATCAATTGCTCCACGGGCTGGTGCGTCGGGCCGTCCTCGCCCACCCCGATGCTGTCGTGGGTGAACACGTAGATGACGCCGAGCTCCATGAGCGCGGCCAGGCGGATCGACGGGCGCATGTAGTCGGCGAAGGTGAAGAAGGTCGAGGCGTAGGGGATCAGGCCGCCGTGGCAGGCGATCCCCCCGGCGATCGCCGCCATCGCGTGCTCGCGCACGCCGAAGTGGATGTTGCGGCCCGCGTAGCTCCAGACGCCGCCCATCCGGCCCTGAACCCCTTCCTCGGGAAGGTCCGGGCGCTGGAAGTCGCCGTACCCCTTGAGCCAGGTGATTACGGACGGGTTCAGATCCGCCGAGCCGCCGAGGAGTTCCGGCAGCTTCGGGGCCAGGGCCTGGAGCACCGCCTCGGAGGCCTTGCGGGTCGCGACCTCCTTGGACGGATCGGCGAAGGCGGGCAGCGCCGACTCCCAGCCCGCGGGAAGCTCTCCCGCCTGGGCCCGGAGCAGTTCCGCCGCCGCTTCCGGGTACGCTTCGCGGTATCGGTCCCAGCGGGCCTGCCAATCCGCCTG
>JALNWL010000234.1 GCA_023230905.1 Syntrophales bacterium | reverse complement strand
CGTCTCCTCCCAGGAATAATGGATACGGCCGGGAGAAGAGCAATTCGCCTGCCAACCTGCACGATAAAAATTGTCATTCAAATTCAAGCGGTTGAATGGGCGGCGGGGGTTTCGACCGGAGACGGATTTGTCCATTCCGCATCCAACCGGACAGAATTGTTCCATTGACAAGCGCGCGGTCCTGGAATATGCTCGCATGAAAGTAGTTCGCAGGCGAGCAATAGGGGGCAGACGCGTGAAACCGGAAGACTGCATTTTCTTTCAGCTGGCGAAGGCCCATCAGCTCGGGAGCCGTTTCCTGGCCCAAAAGGTCGCCGCGCTGAACATCACGCCCGTCCAGGCCCTGGTGCTCGGCTTTCTCGCCGATGAAGACGGAATCACCTCCAGCGAACTGGGCAAGCGGACGGAGCTGGACAGTGCAACCATGACGGGCCTCCTCGACCGACTGGAGGCGGCCCGGCTCCTCGAGCGCCGCGTTCATCCCGCCGACCGGCGGTCCATCCAGATCCACCTGACGGACCCGGGGCGGACCCTGGCCGCTGAAGCGGTCCGGTCGATCGTCGAGGCCAACCGTGAATTTCTGGACATCCTGACGGAACGCGAACGGAAGGAGTTGCGGGGCCTGATCCGGAAGCTCAGGGATCAGAGCGGCCGCGCTTGATTGCGGCATCATCCGGCAGCACAGAAAGGAAAAACCATGGGAACGATCCACCGGACCGGCTGTGTCCTCTGCCCCCAGAACTGCGGCCTGGAGGTCGAGGTCGAGAACAACCGCATCGTGAAGGTGCGGGGCGACAAGGGCAACGTCCGCAGCGAGGGGTACGTCTGCCGCAAGGGGCTGAACATCGCCAACCACCAGCACAACGCCGATCGCCTGAAGTATCCGTTGAAGCGCGTCGGAGATCGATTCGAGCGGATCTCGTGGGAGCAGGCCATCGACGAGATCGGAGGGAAGATCCGGGAGATCGTCGACCGGTACGGCCCCCGCTCCTTCGCCTATATGGGGGGCGGCGGCCAGGGGTGCCACTTCGAGGCGGCCTTTGGTGTCCGCCTGCTGCGGGGGCTCGGCTCCCGCTACCACTACAGCGCCCTGGCCCAGGAGTTCTCCGGCATGTTCTGGGCCAACGGCCGGATGCACGGCCGCCAGACGCTCCTTGCCGAGATCGACGCGGAGGAGACGGATTTCCTGCTCGTCTTCGGCTGGAACGGGATGCAGAGCCACCAGATCCCCCAGGCCCCGCGACACCTCCTGCGGATCGCCAAGGACCCCGACAAATCCCTCGTCGTCATCGATCCGCGCCTGTCGGAGACGGCCAAGGTCGCCAACCTCCATCTCGCCATCCGCCCGGGGACGGACGCCCTCCTCCTGCGGGCCATGATCGCCATCATCCTCCGGGAGGGATGGGAGAACAGGGACTACATCGCCCATCACACCTCCGGCCTCGATGCCATCCGGGGCCTTTTTACGGACTTCGACGCGCGCGCCGCCGTCCGCACCTGCAACCTCGACTTCGACCAAGTCCACGAGGTCTGCCGTCAGTTCGCCACGCGCAAGTCCTGCCTGCGCTACGACCTGGGGCTTTTGATGAATCGCCACAGCGCGGTTTCATCCTATCTGGCCGTGGTGCTCCAGGCGATCTGCGGCCGGATCGGCGTCCGCGGGGGCAACGTCTTCCACGGCCAGATGATGCCCCTGGGGAGCCACTCGGACGAACGGGACCCCAAGACCTGGCGGACCGTTACCACGAACTTTTTCCCCGTCCTGGGTTGTTTCCCGCCCAACGCCATGCCCGAGGAGATCCTCTCCGACCACCCCGAGCGCCTCCGGGCGGTGATCGTGTCCGGGGCGCATCCCCTGCGTTCCTACGCGGACACGACGGCCTACGAAACGGCCTTCAAGCGCCTGGACCTCCTCGTGACGGCGGAGCTCGCCCTGACGGAGACGGCGGTCCTGTCCCACTACGTCCTGCCGTCCCGGTCAGGCTACGAATCGTGGGACGGGACGTTTTTCCCCATGACCTTTCCGGGCATCTACTTCCAGATGCGACGGCCCATCATCGAGCCGGACGGAGAGCCCCTGGAGCTGGGGGAGATCCATCTGCGCCTGGCGGACCGACTGGGCCTCATTCCGCCCATCCCGGAAAGCCTTTACAAGGCGGCCGAAGAAGGCCACGCCGCCTTCGGTCAGGTCCTGATGGACTATGCCGCCCAGGAACCGGCGGCCCTGGCGGCCATGCCGTTCGTCCTCGGCAAGACCCTGGGCCGGGCCAAGGGGTCCGTGCACCTGGCCGCCCTGTGGGGGATGCTGCAGACGGCCCCCAAACCCCTCCGCAAGAATGCCGCCCGCGCGGGATTCACGCCCGGCATGGGCATGGGAGAGGAGCTCTACCAGAAGATTCTGGACCATCCCGAGGGGATCTGGATCGGCCGGCTCGATCCGGATCGGAACCTTGACGAAATCCGGACGGAGGACGGCCGGATCAACCTGGTGATTCCGGAGCTCCGGGCCGAGCTGGAAACCCTCGACGCGGCGCACGAGGAGGCGGCCCTCGTCCCGGACCCGGCCTTCCCCTTCGTGCTCGTGGCCGGACGGCACTTCAACATGAACGCCAACACCCTGATGCGCAATCCCGCCTGGAACGCGGGGAAGCGCGACTGCACCGTTTTATTGCATCCCGCCGACGCCGAGGGGCTGAACGTGAAGGACGGACAGACGGTGCGGGTCACGACGGAGGCCGGTTCCGTGGAGATCGAGGCGGAGGTGACGGAGACGGCCCGCAAGGGTCATGTCGTGATCCCCCACGGCTTCGGGATGGTTTACGACGGGAAGGTCCACGGCGCGAACGTCAACCGTCTGACGAAAAACACGAACCGCGACTGGCTGGGAACGCCCCTGCACCGCTACGTGCCCTGCCGGATCGAGGCGCTGTGAAGCGGATGCTCCCGCCCGCCGGGGGCCGTCCGGACGACAACCCACGAACCCATTTCCAGGAGGACCCATGACTGAACAACTGGTAACCGTTTCGATCGAAAACCACGTGGCGGACGTCCGCTTCAACCGGCCCGACAAGTACAACGCCCTGAGTCTGGCAATGGTCCAGGCCATCGCCGACACGATCGATCGCCTGGCCGGCGAGGCGGCCGTCCGGGCCGTTGTCCTTTCGGGCGAGGGAAAGGGATTCTGTGCCGGCCTGGATTTCGAGAATTTTGCGGCGATGCAGTCGGGGGAAGGCGCGCAACTGCCCCGCCTCACCGACCGCTACGGGAACCGAATCACGAACATCTTCCAGCACATCGCCTACGGGTGGAAACAGCTCCCGATGCCGGTGATCGCCGCCATTCACGGGGTTGCGCTCGGCGGCGGCTGCCAGATCGCCCTGGGGGCCGACATCCGCTATTGCACGCCCGACGCCAAACTCTCCATCATGGAGATGAAATGGGGCCTGATCCCGGACATGAGCGCTTCCCAGACCGTTCGCGACCTCGTCTCCCTCGACGTGGCCAAGGAGCTGATCTTCACGGGGAAGGT
>JALNWL010000233.1 GCA_023230905.1 Syntrophales bacterium | reverse complement strand
CCTGATCCACTCCTTTTCCAGAATCCCGGAGCAGGTACAGCTTCAGATCAGACCCGGCAGTGCGGATCTGGAAATCCGGGACGTCCGCTTTCAGGAAGTAAGCGACGACGCCTCCAGGTGGGAGGTCCAAGCCGATCTGGCGAAATATATGAAGAAGGATAACCTGGCCCTTTTCGAGCATGTCCGAATCCGGTTGCTCCGCACGGACGGCGACACCTACCTCCTGACGGGAGACCGGGCCCGGTTGCGTACCGACACCCGGGATCTGGAGCTGACCGGGCATGTGACGCTGGTGACCCACCGAGGAGAGACCGTACGAACGGATCGGCTGCGGTACGATCACGCCGGACGCAAGATTTTAACAGACGACCCCGTCACCCTGGAGGGGCGGGGGATGCGTGTGCAGGGGGTGGGAATGAAGATTTCTCTGGCCGATCGGGACCTGAGGCTGTTCTCGAAGGTGAAGGCCGAGGTATCCCCGTGAAGAAGATCCTCTCGCTTCTTCTGGTCTGGATGGTCTTGTCGCCCTTGTCCCTCGCGGCGGAAGAACCCGCGGCGAAGAAGGGGATCCGGGTCGACTCGAACCAGCCCATCCGGATCGTCTCAGACCGCCTGGAAGCCTTCAGCGAAAAGAGGATGGTGGTTTTCTCCGGAAATGCCGTGGCCGTTCAGGGAGACCGGACGATCCACGCCGACCGGCTCATCCTGTTTTACCGCAAGGCCGACCGGGACCCGGACCGCCCGGAAAAAGTCGAAAAAGGCGGAGAGGAGAAAGGTCTGGGCGATCTCGAGCGGGTGGAGGCCGAGGGCCATGTCCGTGTGATCCAGGGCGCCCGGGTCGTGACGGGGGAGGAGGCCGTTTTTTATCAGGAGGAGCAGCGGGTGGTCATGACGGGAAACGCCGTCATGCGGGAAGGAGAAAATGTCATCCGGGGTCAGAGAATCGTCGTCTTCCTGAACGAGAATCGCGGGGTCGTCGAAGCAGACCCGAACAAGCGGGTGACGGCGACCATTTATCCCTCCGAAAAAAAGGACAGGCGGAAATGAAGTAATGGGGGCCCTGACCGCGGAAAGACTCACGAAGATTTACGGGGGACGCCGGGTGGTAAACGGCGTCGATCTGACGATCCGGCCCGGCGAGGTGGTCGGCCTGCTGGGGCCGAACGGTGCCGGCAAGACGACGACATTCTATATGATCGTCGGCCTCATCAAGCCCGATGACGGCCGTATCCTTCTCGGGGCAGAGGACATCAGCGCCTGTCCGATGTACCTCCGGGCGCGCAAGGGGCTGAACTATCTCCCGCAGGAACCCTCCATCTTCCGAAAACTGACCGTCGAGGAGAACATTCTGGCCATCCTGGAAATTCTGGACATCGACCGTCGGGAGCGCCTCCGCCGGCTACGCGAACTGCTCGCCGAACTGGACCTGACGCCCTTGGCACGCAGTCCCGCGTATGCCCTGTCGGGGGGCGAGCGGCGCCGGGTGGAGATTACCCGTGCCCTGGTGACCTCTCCAAAGTTCATCCTCCTGGACGAGCCCTTCGCCGGGATCGATCCCCTGGCCGTTGCGGACATCCAGAAGATCATCTTTAAGTTGAAAGGAAAGGGGATCGGGGTTATCATTTCCGACCACAACGTGCGAGAGACCCTGACGGTGTGCGACCGCGCCTACATCGTCAACGAGGGCGCCATTCTCGTGGAGGGCGATCCGGATTCGATCGCCCGGAGCGAGATTGCCCGCAAGATCTATTTCGGTGAGGATTTCAGCTTCTCCGCCGATGTCCCCCGAAAAGCGACCGGCGAAACCCCTGCAAACGAAATTGAGTGATGGCGTTTGAATTAAGACAGAACCTGAAGCTCTCCCAGCAGCTCGTCATGACGCCTCAACTGCAGCAGGCGATCAAACTGCTGCAACTGTCACGTCTGGAACTCGTCGATCAGATCAATCAGGAGCTGGAGGAAAACCCCCTGCTGGAAGAGGTGGCGTCCGACGAGTACCCGGATGAAGGGGGGGGCGGCCAGGATGTCGACGAGACCCGTCTCCACGACGCGGAAGAGACTAAGCCGATCGCCCATACGGAGGAGTTGACCGGCGAGGGTGACGGCAAGTCGGAGTTCGATTGGGACAACTATCTCGAAGACTACGGTCCGATGGGGGTTACCTATGACCGGAGCGACGCCGAAACACACACCTGGGACAACCTGCTGTCATCCAAGCCGAACCTGACCGATCACCTGATGTGGCAGTTGAAGCTGTCGCCGCTGACCCCGACCGAAATGCGGATCGGAGAGCAGATCATCGGCAACATCGATCCAAACGGGTATCTGGCGGCGACACTCGGGGAGATCGCAGAACAGGAGAAGGTGGACGAACCGGCGGTCGAGGCGGTTCTCGGAAAGGTCCAGGAGTTCGATCCCCCGGGTATCGCCGCCCGTAATCTGGGGGAATGTCTCCTGCTCCAGGCGCGCATGACCGGTGTCGGAACGCCGTTGATCGAACGGATCATCACCGGTCATCTCCGCGATCTGGAGATGAAGAACTACGGCCAGGTCGCGCGGAAGCTCAAGGTCGACCTCGATGACGTCATACAGGCCGTCCAAATCATCCGCAACATGGATCCCAAGCCCGGAAGCCCCTTCAGCGAGGACCGGACGCAACCGATCACCCCGGATGTTTTCGTGGTCAAGTCGGGTGACGATTACAAGGTAATCCTGAATGATGAAGGACTGCCGCGGCTGCGGATCAGCAATTTCTACCGCGAAGTCATGGCCGGGCAGGGGAATCGCCCCGACGCCGAGATCGGGAAGCGTTACATCAAGGACCGCGTTCAATCCGCCACCTGGCTCATCAAGAGCATTCAGCAGCGCCAGCGGACGATCCTGAAGGTGACGGAAAGCATCGTCCGATTCCAGCGGGCGTTTTTCGACAACGGGGTCAATTTCATGAAGCCCCTGATCCTGAGGGACGTGGCCGACGACGTGGAGATGCACGAATCCACCATCAGCCGCGTCGTCACCAACAAATACATGCATTCCCCTCGCGGTATTTTCGAACTCAAGTACTTCTTCGGCAGCAGCCTCTACCGCACCACCGGGGAGGCCGTTGCCTCCAAGAGCGTCAAGGAAGATATCCGCATGCTCATCGCCGCTGAAAACCCCAAGAAACCGCTGAGCGACAGCGAGATCGCCAAGCGACTGAGTGCACGTGGGATTGGGATTGCCCGGAGAACGGTCGCCAAGTACCGGGAAATGATGGGCATTCTTCCCTCCTCCCGGCGGAAGAACCTGTTCTGACTGCAAAAAGGGGTTGACATTTAGCGGCAACCCCTCTATACGGCTCCCCTTTATGAAGCCGGGACGCGGTTGAACCGACGGGATTTCGCGGCCGGCCATCCCCAGGAGGTTTGAGATCATGAAAATTGCCGTTACGTTCAGGAATGCCGAAGGCGAGACGTGGCAGAAAGAATATGTTGAAGAAAAACTGTCGAAGTTGAAAAAATACATCGACGGATCCGTCGAGGCGCACATCGTCCTGTCCATCGAGAAATTCAGGAATGTTGCGGAAATCAGCCTGGCCGCCGACGGCTTGAACATCAACGG
>JALNWL010000232.1 GCA_023230905.1 Syntrophales bacterium | reverse complement strand
CGAGCTTCTCCAAAAACCAGACATCCTGGAGGAGCTGGGGGCCGCGCGGCCCGGCGGTTAGAACGTTCTGGTTGTCGACGACCGGGGCGCCGGCCCGGGTGGTCAGTTTCTTCGACTTTTTCATCAATCATCTCCTTTCCGTATGAGGGTGGGGGGGTCGGTTGCCTTATTCCATTCCGGGTTACCGGATTTTCCGCAGTGAACGCCCGCGGACGACCCGCGGGCGAGACCTATTTCGAACATTTCCGGCAGACGCCGTAGGCGACGACGTGCCGGTTCTCGATCCGGCCCCAGGACCGAAGCGCCTCCGGGAGGGGCGCTGCATCCATCGAGGGCCACTGGAAATCGATGATCTCGAAACAGTTCTGGCAGATCAGGTGATGATGGCGCACCGAGACCGCTTCGAAACGCGCCTGGCTCTCCCCCGTTTCGACCCGGTGGACGAGTCCCAGTTGGGCAAAGGTCGCGAGCGTCCGGTAGACGGTGTCCAGGGATAGCGTGGGGATGTTGCGGATCAGCCGCTGATAGAGCGTCTCCGCGGAGGGATGATCCGTGGAGGCGGTCAGTTCACGATAGATCTCCAAGCGCTGATACGTCAGCTTGAGACCCGCCTGGCGGCAGACGGCCTGGAAGCGGTTCATGGGTTCGGCGGGTTGGGGGAGGGCCATGGTTATTTTCTCAATAAGAAATTTTCTTAGCTAGGATAATATCCGGTTTCGGTGGCCGTGTCAAGCATCTTTTTAAGGAGTGTCTTTTCCGGACGTGCCCCCCGTCGGGGCGACGCACGCACGGAGACCCGCCGCCAGCGGCATCAGATAGGCGAGGGCCGCGGCCCCCATCAGGGCCGTGAAGCCCGCCTCGACCGCGATGATCGTCGCCAGGGAGGTGGCGATGACGGACAGGCAGCCGTTGATCCCCCACGCCCACGGGATGGCGGGTTCGTTTCGTTCCGCCAGCGCGCGGATGCCTGCGGGAAAGGGGATGCCCATCAGGAAGGCGAGCGGGGCCAGAACCACCAGGGAGACCAGGACCTTCGCCGCCGTCGGCCAGGCGATGGTCTCGATCAGGAGCGGCGTCAGCCCGATGCCGCCCAGCGCCGCGAGCAGCCCGATGGCCGCCGGGACGGTGGCCCGCACGCCCCGGAGGGCCGCGATCCGTTCCGAGGCGAAGCTCCCCAGACCGGAGGTGAAGAGCAGGGTGCCGACCACGGTGGCGGCGGCCGGGATCGGATGGCCGAAGTAGAGGCCGAAACGCGGGATCAGGGCCATCTCGACGAAGAGGTAGCCCAGCCCGAGACCGCCAAAATACAGGATGATCCAGATCTTCCCGCGCCGGGGGCAACTGCGGCCGGCGAGTGGGAGGAGGACGAGCGGAACCCCGGCGGCCGCCGTCTGGAGGAACGTGAGAAAAACGACGAGATAGCCGATTTCGAAAAAGGGCACGGTCCGGCCCCCGAACGCCGCGGCGAGGTTGGAGAGGCTCCGCCAACGCAGGAACTGGGCGAAGTAGGGGCGGTCGTCCGTGGCGGGGGCGATACGGAAGGCGTAAGCGTCGTAGAGGTCGGTGCGCCGGGGCGAGAACAGCCCGTCGAGCTCGGCGAAAAAGCGGTCGTCCCCGAGGGTATTGAAGGCGGCGCGTTCGGAGGCGCGAAGGTCGGGCAGCAGCGCCGGGTCGAAATTCATGCGCCGGCAGAAGTCGCGAATCGCCTGGAGCTCCGCGTCGGTGTAGGGCGTCTTCTTGACCAGAAACGTGATCGTTCCCCAGCTCCGCACCGCGGCGACGCGGGTGCGCGGAGCGCCGGCGGCCTCCCGCGCGAGCATCTCGACCAGCGTGGCCGCCATCTTCAGGGCGTGGCGGGGAGGGTAGTCCATCCAGCAGGTGACGGCGAGCGCGCCCTGAGGGGAGAGCCGCCGCCAGGCGTCGCCGAAGGCCTCCGTCGTGAAGAGGAACTGTTCGCGGATCGCGTCGAGGCCCGCCGTGCCGCCGAAGGTGTCGATCGTCGGCAGGACGATCAGGTCATAGGTCGCCCGGTCCCGGAGGAGCCAGGTCCGGGGGGCGGACCGGATGAGAGTGAGGGCGGGAGGCCCCGGAAGGGGTGTCCCGGCCGCGGCGAGTTCCGCCTCGAGCAGATCCGGCAAGCATGGGTTCGGCGCGACCGCCGTAACCCGTTTCACCCCGTGTTCGACCGCCTGCCGGACGGGCGCGCCGGCGGCCAGGTCGAGCAGGAGCGCCGTGCGCCGCGGACCCGCCGTGTAGGGCAGGGCCGCGGTGGCGTAATCTTCGACCGGGGGGCCGCCGCTCCCGGCCGCGGCGGGCAGGGCGCCGACCCAGTCCCCGTTGCTGAAGACGCCCCGGTGCACGGGGACGGCGCCCGGGTAGGTCAGGCTGAGCCCCGGCGCGTGGCGGAGGGCGGGGGAGGAGACGACCTGCACGAGGCCGTAGGGGCTGGCCGCCGTCCGGGCGATCGCCGTCCCGGGAAGCCGCAGGGCCCGGCTCAGGCTCTTGAACTCGGAGGAAACGAGCGCGGGCGGGCAGCGGATCGCCGCCGCCACGCACAGCAGGGAGAGGAGGGCGGTGACGATCAGCACGATCCCCGGTTTCCGCGGCAGGGCCAGCAGGCCCGCCAGAACGGAAAGCCCCGCGAGCACCGTCGGCAGCTCGGCGGGCGGAAGCACCCACATCAGACCGAGGGCAACGAAGCCCCCCGCGCCGGAGCCCGCCAGATTCCAGAAATAGAGCACGCCGATGTCCCGGCCGTGCCGGCTGAAGGTCCAGCCGATCGCAAGGCCCGCCAGGAAGAACGGGACGAAGAAGACGGCATAGGTCAGCAGCAGCCGCAGGGCCGGCCGGGCGCCGGTGAACAGCAGGTAGGCGTCGAAGCGGACGGCGGGATGCTGGGCGAGCCCGACCGCAATGGCCATGGCCGCCCCGGCGAGGAGCATCAGGAGGGGAACGCCGCGGTCCTCCCGCGCTGTCAGGACGTTCCGGAAGAGGGCGAGCACGGTTCCCGCCGCGCCGAACCCCAGCAGGGCGACGGAAATCACCATATAGGCGAAGTGGTGCCACTGGGTGATCGCCAGGATCTGCATCAGCGAGAGCTGAAAGGCGATCGTCGCGGCCGACAGCAGGCCGATGGCCGGATACACGCGCCTGCGCATCGAAATCCCCCTTGCATGCTAAAACGGTTGCGCCGCCCCGCAACCCCGGCGCCGCGGGGACGATCCATGCGCCACGAACCGACGGGGCGGTGGCGGCGCCCAAGGCGATCGTCCCGCGCTTAGCGGCTCCTTCTGAAGGGGACGAAGCGCACGGGCATCAGGCTCGTCGTCCGGACCTTTCCCCGGTCCTTCTCCACGAGCATGAGCGTCTGGACGAAAAACGGGGAGCCGACGGGGATCACCATCCGGCCGCCGTTCCTGAGCTGCCGGATGAGCGGCGGCGGGATGTGGTCCGCGGCGGCGGTCACGACGATCGCATCGAAGGGGGCCTCCTCCGGCCAGCCGTCGTAGTCGTCGGCCACGCGCACCCGGACGTTGCGATATCCCAGTGTTTTCAGGCGTTCGCGGGCGGCGTTCCCCAGCTCGGGGACGATCTCGATCGT
>JALNWL010000231.1 GCA_023230905.1 Syntrophales bacterium | reverse complement strand
TCCAGCGCCTGCCCCATATCATCGGCCACGGCTGGTTCCGGGAACTGGCGCTGACCGGTCGGGATTTCGGCGCGGAGGAGGCCCTGAAGATGGGGTTCATCACGCGGATCTGCGCGGACCGGGAAGCCCTCTATGAGGAGGCGAGGCGGCTTGCGCTGGAGGTGGTCGCCTGTTCTCCTCTGGCCGTTCAGGGGGCCAAGGACGTGATTCTCTACAGCCGAGATCACGGCGTCTATCCGGGACTCAAGTACGTGGCGCAGAAGAACGCCGCGGCCATTCCGTCCGAGGACATGCTGGAGGCCATGCAGGCCTTCCTGGAGAAGAGAGCGCCCGTCTTCAAGGGAAAGTGAACGGGCAGGATCCACGGCGCGGCGGATCGCCGCCGGGTTGCCCGGAGGTCCGACATCGTGGCGGGACGGGAGGCGCGGGCGACCGTCGCCCGGAACGAAACAGCGCGTGAAAGGGAGACCGGGCCGGATCGGTCCGGCAATTTGAAGAAGGAGGCGTCAACATGGGGTTTGAACATCTGTTCAAGGTCGAACAGGAGGGGCACATCGCCTGGCTCATCCTTAACCGGCCGGAGAAGCGCAATGCGATCGGGTTCGATTTCTTCAGGGGCATCATGGCGCATTTTCAGCGGTTCGACGAGGATCCGTCGGTCCGGGTCGTCATCATGAAGGGAGAGGGAAAGTGTTTCACCGCCGGGACGGACGTCATGGAACTGGCGGAGCTGATCGGCGATGGGTCGGCGTATTCGCGCGAACTGCAGCGCGAGAAGATCCTCCTGGGACAGGAGTGCTTCAACGCGATCGAAAAATGCCGCAAGCCGTCGATCGCCGCCGTCCACAATTACTGTGTCGGCGTCGGGGTCGATCTGCTGTCGGCCTGCGACATCCGGATCGCGACCCGCGACGCCCTCTTCGGCGTGCGTGAAACCCGGATGGGCGTCGTGGCCGACGTGGGGACGCTCCAGCGGCTTCCCCATATCATCGGTCACGGCTGGTTCCGGGAACTGGCGCTGACCGGCCGGGATTTCGGCGCGGAGGAGGCCCTGCGGATGGGATTCATCACGCGGATCTGCGAGGACCGGGAGGCCCTCTACGGGGAGGCGCGGCGGCTTGCCTCGGAAGTGCTCGCCTGTTCCCCACTGGCCGTTTACGGGGCCAAGGACGTGATTCTCTACAGCCGGGATCACGGCGTCTATCCGGGCCTCAAGTACGTGGCGCAGAAGAATGCCGCGGCCATTCCGTCCGAGGACATGCTGGAAGCCATGCAAGCCTTCATGGAGAAACGACCGCCCGTTTTCAAGGGGAAGTGAGAACCTTATGCTGAAGACGCGCATCACGGAACTTCTCGGTATCCAACACCCTGTTTTGATGGGCGCCATGCATCGGGTCACCACCGCCGAGATGGTCGCCGCCGTGGCCGAGGCGGGAGGAATCGGTTTCATTCCGGCCGCCGCCTTCGCGTCCCTCGATGCCTTGCGGGGTGAGATCCGAAAGGCCCGGACCCTCACGGATGGGCCGATCGGCCTCAACATCTCCCTGGTGCCCGCCGTCCACCCGGGGGAGAAGCGGATCCGGGAAATCATCGAGGTCGGCGTCGAAGAGGGGGTGGGGGCGTTCGAGACGGCGGGGGGCTCCCCCGCCGCCTTTCTCCCGCTGATCAAGGCATCGCGCATCCCTGTCCTGCACAAGGTGACCCAGGTCAGGTATGCCCGGAAGGCGGAGGAGATCGGCGCCGATGCCGTGATCGTCATCGGTTGCGAAGGAGGCGGCTATATCGGACCGGCGGAGATCCCGACGATGATCTTGGTGGAGGGCGCCGCCCGCGCCCTTTCCATCCCGGTCGTCGCCGCGGGCGGCATCGCCGACGGACGGACGATGGCTGCCGCGCTCACCCTCGGGGCGGAGGGGGTGCTCATGGGGACCCGCTTCATCGCCTCGACGGAGGCGGGGCTCCATGCCCGGTATCAGGAACGCCTCGTTGAAACCGGCGAGACGGATACGGTCGTCCTCTTCCGGTCGTTCGGCAGTCCCCTCCGCTTCATCCGCAATCGGCTGACCCCCGAGGTCGAGCGCATGGAGCGGGAAGGGCGCTCGATGAGGGAGATTCTCGACAGGATCGGCCCGGGTCAGGAGAAGGACCTGCGCCTGGACGACGATCCGCAGGGACGGCTGTTTCCCGTCGGCTTCGGCGTGACGCTGATCGACCGCATCCGGCCCATCGCGGAGATCGTGGCGGAGATCGTCCGTGAGGCGGAGACGGCCATCCTGTGCCTGGATCGGGTAAAGGGGGAGACGGCGGCGGCATAGCCCGTCCACCGCTCCGGTGATAGACTGGACGGAAGGATTACTCAGGAGAAGGAGGGACCATCGATGCGGATTGGTGATTTGCTGACCCGGGCGGCGAAATGGTACCCGGAAAAAGAGGCGGTGGTCTTCGAGGGCACGCGCCTGACGTACCGGCAATTGAACGAGCGGGTCAACGCCCTCGCCCATGCATTAATCGACATGGGAGTGAGGAAGGGGGACCGGGTGGCGCTTGTCTGCCATAATTCCCATTACTACGCCGAGGTCGTTTTCGCCCTGGCGAAGATCGGGGCCGTCTCGACGAACCTCAACTGGCGCCTTTCCCCCCGGGAGATGGCCTTTCTCGTGGATGATTCGGACGCGCAGGTGGTGATCTTCTCCCAGCGGTTCGCCTATCTGTACGAACCCATGCGCGTATTGCTGAAGCGCGAATTCCGCTTCGTCGGCGTCGAGGGAACGCTGGGAGAGGGCATGATCGATTACGACGAACTTATCGCCCGGTATCCGAACCACGAGCCGGAAGTCGAGGTGGATGAAGACGACGTGTTTCTGCAGCTCTATACCAGCGGGACCACGGGCCGCCCCAAGGGGGTGATGCTGACCCACGCGAACATGATCGCGAATGCCCACAGCACGATCCTGGAGATGGAGATGCAACGGGACTGGAACATTCTGGGGCTGCTGCCCGTCTTTCACATCGCCATCTTCATCCTGATCGATCTCGTCATGGTGGGCGCCAAGGTGACCTTCGTCCACACCTTCGATCCGGCCGTTCTGCTCGCGACGATCGAAAAGGAAAAGGTCAACACCCTGGGCTTCACGCCCGTGATTTTCAGCTTCCTTCTGGCGCACCCCGACCTCAACCGGTACGACCTGAGCTGCGTGAAGAACATCATTTACGCAACCGCGCCGATGCCGGTCGATCTTCTCGTCCGTTCCATCGAGAAGTTTCAATGCCGGTTCATCCAATTCTTCGGCATGACGGAAATGAGCCCGACGCTGACCATGCTGATCCCCGAGGATCACGTCATGGAGGGGCCGGAACACAAGGTGCGCTGGCTGGGATCGGCGGGACGTCCCGTCATGAACGTCGACGTGAAGATCGTCGACGAGCAGGGCCGCGACTGTCCCCCGGGCGTCACGGGCGAGATCATCGCCCGCGGGGCCAACATGATGAAGGGGTATCACAAGCTGCCCGACGAGACGGCGGCCGCCATCCGGGACGGCTGGTACCATACGGGCGACATGGGCTTCTTCGACGCGTACGGCTACCTTTTCATCGCCGACCGGAAAACCGACATGATCATTTCCGGCGGGGAAAACATCTATCCCCGGGAAGTGGAGGAGGCGATCCTCAAACTGGACG
>JALNWL010000230.1 GCA_023230905.1 Syntrophales bacterium | reverse complement strand
GTTTACGACGAACTTCCGAAGCATCCGCGGGTTCCGGCGGCGATCATCGTCTGGAAGGATTTCCTGAAACCGTTGAGCCTGCTGGCGGCGGGCGGGGTCCTGGCGGGGTCGTTTTTGCACTACATCATCCATGGGCCGAAAACCCCCGATGACGACGTCAATACCAAGGAAGGGGGTGCATAGCCATGAAGAAGGGCATGATTCAGGCGACGGACGCGTTTGAGCGTTTGACCCACTGGGGTCTGGCGATATCGTGTTTGGTCCTGTGCGTGACGGGGCTGGGGATGATGTTCCACACGTTCAATTTCATCGGGAGCTTCTTCGGGGGCTTGAAGGCGTTGAAGTACATCCACAACTTCACGGGGATCGTTTTTGCGTTTGCGTTGTACGGGGCGATCCGGATGTGGTGGAAGGAGGCGGGCGTCTTTTCGATGCCGGAGGACCTGGACTGGATATTGTGCGCGGGCGGCTATCTGTGGCACGTGGACAAGGTTCCTGAGGTTGGGAAGTACAATCCGGGCCAGAAGGCGTTTTTCCTGACGGTTGCGGCGTTCGGGGCGGTGATGGTGGTGACGGGGCTGATCATGTGGTTCCCGCTGGCATTTCCGTCCTGGCTGGTTCGGTGGTTGTTTGTGTTGCACGCGTTGGGGTTCGTGGCGATCTTCGCGTTTTTCTTCATTCACCTTTACCTGGGGACGATTGGTTCACCCGGGAGCGCCCCGGCGATGTTTTCGGGCTGGGTGACTCGGGCGTGGCTGAAGAAGCAGCATGCGAAGTGGTTGAAGGAGATGGAGGCTGAGGGGAAGCTCGTGGTCTACGGGGAGGAGAAGAAGGAGTCCCCGGTCCACCAGGGCTAATGAGATGATCGTCGTCGGCTGAGGGACCGGCCGGCGCCGCGAGGTTGAACCGGAGGGTCCGTTCACGATCGGTGAGCGGACCCTCTTTCATTTGACGAAACGGAAAATCTCCTTGAAACGGGGGTCGGCGGGAGGAAGGGGATTCTGCATTCACGGGGGTACCCGGAACCCTTGCCGCCGGGATCCCCCCTGGGAAGATCCTCATCCCCCGATGGAAAAGATCGTTGATTTTGCCTTGAATTTACGGGGAGGCTGGTTTAGAATCCCGCCCATGGAGATCAAATACAAGATCTGGCTCGAGAAGGACGGCAAGGTCCTCTTCGGCCGGGGGCGCGACGACATCCTGACGGCCATCCAGGAGGCGCACAGCCTGAACGCCGCCGCCAAGAAGCTGCAGATGTCCTACCGGGCGGCCTGGGGCCGGCTCAAGGCCTCGGAGGAGCGGATGGGCATGAAGCTTGTGGAGATCGATGCGACCGAAAAGGGGATGCATCTGACCGCCCGGGCCCAGGCCATCATCGACCGCTTCGAAAGGCTGGAGCGGGACGTCGAGGCGCTCCTGGCGGAGGCCAATCGCGAGTTCAAATCCCTGATTGAACCCAAGAAGAAATAGTCCGGCCTCTCTCCCGCCGGTCGGGATGATTTCCGAAATCCCTTGTACGGCCGGTCCGCCGTTTCCAGTGACCGGATGGCGGTGTTTCCCCGGGCCGGTGGATCAGCGGGCCTCCATATTTTTGATTTCGAGGTACGGCGCCTCCCCCTGACAGCCCCTGCATCGCTCGCCGTGCCGAGCGGGGTAGGCCTCGCCGCAAACCGGACAGACGGCCACAGGGCCGAGTTTCCGGCGCCGGAGCGTTTCCGGCTCGACGCGCACGCGCTGGACGCTCAGCAACCCGTGGCCGGCTTCCTTGATCTGACTCATCAGCCGCTCGCTATCCTGCTCATGCTTTTTCTTCCGCTTGAGGTACCACGCGTGGACCTCGTCCCAGGCCTTGAGTTTCTCCATGTCGAGATAAACCCGCACCCCCCGGCCGCCCGTCTTCTCGTAGAGGCTGACGGCGAAGCGCCCGAACGGCAGGACGGTGAGCCAGCCGTTCCCGATGGTGCAGGGGGTGAGCAGTTGCACCGCGTCCGGCAGACAGGTCGGGGTTTCACAGATGGCGTCGAAGAACTCCCCCTCCGGTAGGTTCTTCAGGGCGAGATCGACCATGAAACCGCCGATCAAGAGCCCCGGCGCCAGGCTGCCGTGAAAGGATTTGACCAAGTGGACGTACTCTTCATAGGCATAGGAACCGATGTTCATCAAACTTCACTCCTTAACAGGCAGTTGAAAAACGCTCATCTGCGGCGTTGGGCTGCAAACCTCATCGCTCGACGTATTTCTATATACGTCTCGCTCTTGAAGTTTTGGCGCGCCTTGCATCTGAACATTTTTGTACAGCCTGCCTAATCCGGGTGTTATTCGACACCCTGTTAAGTTGGGAGGGCCGGCCGCCCTCCCCGGAAAATCGAACCTGCGCGCCGATCGGAACCGGGCGGCCGGATCGTGTGCCGCCTTCTAATAGACCAGGGCCAGACGCGGTTGACGCGTCGCCCGGGGCGGGGCCTCTTCCGAGTCCGGGATCGGGGCGATGGTCCGCTGCATCCAGCCCCGGTCGATCCGGCCCTCCACGATGGGCAGCATCTCGTCGGCGAGGAACAGCGCCTCGTTGATGTCGTGCGTGACGTAAAGGATCGGGCAGGTCAGCCCCTCCCGGAGCCCCTTCACCGCCTCGCGCAGGCAGCGGCGCGTGACGACGTCGAGCGCGGAAAACGGCTCGTCGAGCAGCAGCAGCCGTGGCCGCCGGGCCAGCGCCTGGCAGAGCGCGCAGCGTTGGCGCTCGCCGCCGGAGACTTGGTGCGGCTTCCGCCCGCGGAGATGATCGATGCCGAAGCGCACGAAGAGGTTGCCCACCTCCGCCCGGTCCGCTGCGGCGAACGCGGCGTTCTCGTAGAGACTCAGGTGCGGGAAGAGGGTGTACTCCTGAAAGACATAGCCGAGGCGCCGTTTCTGCGGCGGGAGGTCGACCTTCCGCTCCGAATCGAACCAGGTTTCCCCCCGGTAGGCGATCCGTCCCGCGTCGGGGGACTCCAGGCCGGCGACCATGCGGATGAGGGTGGTCTTTCCTCCGCCGGAGGGACCGATCATCACGAGCAAGTGGTCGTCGGGGCAGGAAAAATCAAGATCGATCTCGAAGTACTTCAGCTTCTTCCGGACGCGGATTTCCAGCGACATGTCATGCACCTCGGTTCAGACGATTGACGAGCAGGAGAAAGGCGTAGCTGATGGGGATGAAACACAGGGACATCAGACCCGCCTCCCGGTACTTCATGGCCTCCACCGCCTCGTAGATAGCGATGGAGGCCACCTTGGTCTCTCCGGGCAGGCTACCGCCGACCATCAAGAGCACGCCGAAAGCCCCCATGCAGTGCAGGAAAACGAGGATTGCCGCCGCGGCGATGCCGCTTACGCTGTTCGGGATGATCACCCGGAGGAAGGTTGCCTTTCGTGAGAGGCCCAGGATGTAGGCGCTCTCCATCAGGCGCCGGTCGATCCGCTGGAAGGCGGCCTTGAGGGGCTGGACGGCGAAGGGGAGGCTGTAGAGGGTGGACGCGATGACGATGCCCAGGAACGTGAACAGGAGCGAGCCGCCGGTGAGGGCCTCCCACACCCGACCCGCTGCTCCCTTCGGTCCCATGACCACGACCAGGTAGAAGCCGATCACCGTGGGCGGCAGGGCCAGGGGCAGATTGACCAGGGCCTCGATCATGGACTTGCCGGGGAAGCGCGCATAGGCCAGGACATAGGCTAG
>JALNWL010000229.1 GCA_023230905.1 Syntrophales bacterium | reverse complement strand
GCCGGATGCCCTGATGGCCAAGGTCATCCAGGAGTCGCTCTTCCCGCAAACGCCCTACGCCTGCGATTCCGGAGGGGACCCGGACGTCATCCCCACGCTGACCTACGAGGCCTTCCGGGCCTTTCACCGGATGTATTATTCGCCCTCCAATGCCCGTATCTTCCTCTATGGAGACATCCCCACGGAGGATCATCTGATCTTTCTCGCCGAGATGCTGTCCGGTTTCGCGCGTGTATCGGTCGATTCCGCAATCCCCGGGCAGCCTCGCTGGAAGAAGTCCGTCGCCGTCAGAGGCACCTACCCCATCGGCCGCGACGAATCCGCCTCCGGCAAGAGCGTCGTGAACGTGGCCTGGATGCTGGCGGAGAATCTCGACGGGGAAACGGTAACGCTCCTGGAAGTCGCCGCAGACGCCCTCGTGGGCAGCGCCGCGGGTCCCCTCCGCAAGGCCCTGATCGATTCCGGTCTCGGCGAGGATCTCTCGTCGGCCACAGGGATGGAACGGGATCTGCGGCAGGTCGCCTTTGCCGTCGGTCTCCGGGGTACGGACGCCGACCGGGCCGACCGGATCGAGGCCCTGATCCTCGACACCCTCGAACGCGTGGCCCGCGAGGGCTTCGCGCGCGACCTCATAGAAGGCGCCCTCCATCAGGTGGAATTTCACGGCCGGGAGATCGTCCGGGGCGCCTACCCCTACGGCATCGTTCTGATGGGGAGAGCCTATCACACCTGGCTGTACGACGGCGATCCCTTCGCCGGCCTCAACTTCCCCCGCATCATCGGGCGTATCCGGGAACAATGGTCGGGCCGGTCCACCCTGTTCCAGGACATCGTCCGGCAGTGGCTCATCGAAAATCCCCACCGGGTGCTCTCCGTCATGGTGCCGGACCCGGACGATCTGCCCCGCCGGGAGGCGGCCTTCCGAGAGCGGATGGCCCGCCTGAAGGCCTCCCTGCCGGTCGCGCGGCTGGAGGAAATCCGAACCCAGACCGAGGCACTGCGAAAATATCAGACCGAAGCGGATTCTTCGGAGGCCTTGGCCACGCTGCCGAAGCTGCAGCTCAAAGACATCCCGCGCGACGTGGAAACCGTTCCCACGCAGAGGACGGCGATCGCCGGTGTTCCCACCCTGCGGCACGAACTGTTCACCAACGGCATTGCCTATCTGGACCTGGCCTTCGACCTCTCCCACCTCCCGGAGGCACTCCATCCTTGGCTGCCGCTCCTGGGCAAGTGCACGACCCACATGGGGGCGGCCGGACACGACTATGCGGACATGGCCCGGCGGATCACCCTGAAGACGGGAGGGCTCGGCTGCGGCCTGCAGGCGGGGCTCCTGGCGGACGACCGGGGCCACTGGCAGAAGATGACGTTTCACGTCAGGGCCCTGCACCGCAATATCGAGGAGGCCGTCTCGATCCTGATCGACCTGCTGTCGGCCGGTGATCTGGAAGACGCCGCACGGCTGAAGGACCTGATCGCCGAGCGGAAAAACGGCCTCCAGGCTTCCGTCATCCCTTCCGGCCACATCTTCGCCCGCCGGGCGGCGGGGGCGGCGCTTTCCCTGCCGGCCTACCGGGACGAGCAGTGGCACGGGCGGACGCAACTCAAGTTTATGCATGCAAAGGCGCAACAGGGGAACGCCGATCCGACCGCGCTTCAAGAGCCCCTGCGCACACTTAAGTCGACGATCTTCAAACGCGCGGGTCTGATCCTCAATCTGACCGCCGACGCGGCAGGTCTGGACGGCCTCACGGCGGCCCTGGCGCCCCGGCTCGGCGCCCTCCCGGCGGGGGAAGACACGGCGCCCGCCGCACCCGTCCTGCCACTCCCGCATCATCCGGGCATCGCGATCGCCGCGCAGGTCTGTTACGTGGCCAAGCTCCTCCCCGCCCCCGCCTACGACAATCCCCTGACCGCCGCCCTGATGGTCGCCGCCCGGCACCTCGCCGGCGGCTATCTCTACAAGCACGTCCGGCTCCAGGGCGGGGCCTACGGAGGCCTGTCCGCCTATGATCCCCTGGCCGGCGTGTTCGCCTTTCTCTCCTACCGGGACCCCCATATCGTCCAGACCCTCACGGCCTATACGGGTGCCGTGAAAACCCTGATCGACGCACCGGTCCCGGTCGAGGAACTGACCAAGGCCATCATCGGCACCATCGGCGCCCTGGACAAACCCCTGGACCCATCCGGACGCGGCCACGTGGCCATGATCCGGGAGTTCGTCGGATTGACGGACGAACGGCGGCAACGCCTGCGGAGCGCCATCCTGGAGATGACGCCGCAGGGTATTCGGGAAGCAATGGCGCGGTACTTCCGGGAGGCCGAGCCGCGGGCCGATGTCGCCGTTCTGGCGCCGGAGGATCGCCTCCGGCAGGCCAATCAGGCCCTCGGGAACACGCTGGTGCTGGAGACGCTGGGCTGAAGGAGCGTGGCGGGGCAACGGGTGTTTCCAGACGGGGCGGGAGACGGACGGAACCGACCCGACAGGGCGGGGAAGGGCTCGCCCGGACTACTCCGTCCGGTAAGAGACCAGACCGACCATCGCCAGAAAGGCGATCACGAGGCCGAGTCCGAAATAGGTGAAGGTAACGGTGGGGACCAATTGACCCCAGACCCGATGAGGAGGAAAACCGCCATGAAACGAACGACAGCCCTGAGCATCCGGTTCGTCATAACCGGTCTGATCCTGCTCGCAATCGGCTGTGCCGGATGGCCGGCAGCCCAGCAGGCGGGCCGATTCGACCTGGATGAGGGCGTCACCGGGGCGTTCGAACGCTACGAAATGAACCCCGGATACGACTACTACATCAGCGGCTCCGACGCCTGCCCCAACGCGGTACTGGGCTTGGAAAAAGGGATATCTCTGGGCGAAACCCTCTGGAAGCCGTTTCCCGCCGATCCCGCGGCCTTCAAGGACATCATCGACCGCATGAGGCTCCGGGCGATCAATCTGCACCGCCACCAGTACGGCTTCGTCCTCCGGGACGGCGCAGGGCAGGCGATTGGCGTCTGGTACTCGCTGATTTCCGCGCGAACCGTCATCCGGCGCCGGAGCGACGGCACCTTCATGATCTACACGCCGGATCTGGACACCTACGACCTATACGAACGGGAGGACTGAACTGCGCCGAGGAATGGCTCTCTCCTCACAAAATCTCCTCGATCTTGTTGAGCGCCGCCGGCAGGTTTTCCGGCCGGGGCCCTCCCGCCTGGGCCATGTCCGACCGGCCGCCGCCGCTGCCGCCCACGACCGGGGCGAGGGCCTTGATGATCCGGCCCGCATTGTAGCGACCGGTCAGATCCTTCGTCACCAGGCACAGGAGCATCGCCTTGTCGCCGGACCGACTGCCCAAGAGGATGATCCCCGAACCGATCCGGTCCTTCAGTTTGTCACCGAAATCCCTCAGGGTCTTGACATCCGCGATCTCCACCTGGGCCGTCAGGACGCGAACCCCTTTGACCTCACGCGCCTGATCGATCAGGTCGGCCGAATCCTTCGCCGCCAGTTTTCCCTTCAGGGCCTCGATTTCCTTCTCCAGCTCCCGCTGCTGCTTCAGGAGTTTTTCCATCCTTTCGGACACCTCGAAGGGCGAGGCCTTCACGAAACCGGCCGCCTTCTTCAATTCTTCCTCTAGACGGCGGGCATACACCACCGCACCCCGGCCGGTCACGGCCTCGATCCGCCGGACGCCGGCGGCGACGGCCGATTCGTGG
>JALNWL010000228.1 GCA_023230905.1 Syntrophales bacterium | reverse complement strand
CAGGATGATGCCGATGATGAATCCCAGGCCCGTCGAGGCGGCCGTTTTCGGCGGATTGATCGGGGCGGTCGGCTCGAGCGCCGGCTTGACGATCTGGACCTCTTCGAGTTGCTCCGCATCCTGGATAAGGGCTTCCTGGTGCTGCTTTTCCAGCATGGTGTAGATTTCGCGGTTGACCGCCACTTCCCGCTCGAGACGCGCCAATTCGAGGCCCAGGGTCGGGAGGTCCTTGAGCTGGCTGTCGTAGGCGCGCAACTGCTTTTGCGTCACGCCGATACCGTGCGATAGGCTCTGCTGCTGGGCCCGAAGCTGGGCCTTCATGCTGGTGATGATCTCATGAATCTTCTTCTTGATTTCGATCACCTGCGGGAAGTTTTCCGTATAGTTGATCAGCAGGATGTCGCGCTCCAGCATGAGCTGAACGAGGCGTTCGTTGAGGCTCTTGTAGGGGGCGGAGGCCTCTTCGAAATAGAAGCTGTTTTTCGAACTGAGCGGCCGGTCCTCGGCGCTTTCGAGGAAGGCGGCGATGTCCCGGATCCGTCCAAGGATGGCCGTGTCGCGGTCGTAGACGGTCTGCAGCGTGGTCACTTGGGCGACAAGACCGCTGGATTGCGAATCCAGCGAAACCATGCGGTAGGCTTGGCGGAAATCCCGCACGGCATTTTCGGAATCCTCGAGCTTCTGGCGCGTGGTGGTGACCTGATCCTCGATGAATTTCTTGGATTCGATGATCCGCTTGTTCAGGTCACGGGTGTGAAATTCCCTGTAAACCTGGGCGACCGTGTTCGCGATGCGTTGCGCCTGTTTCGGATCCGAGGAGCTTGCAGTAATATTGATAATGTCGCTGTTGCCTTCCTGTTCCGTCTCGACGGAATCTTTCAGGGCGAGAATGGCGGAAAGGTAACGCGGGTTGTTGCGCACGTCCTCGGAGGAGACATCGGGCGGGATTTGGCCGAGCTTCTTGGCGACCATCTCCATGATCAGATAGCTTTTGATCATCGCCATCTGGGTTTCCATGTAGTCCGTGGTGGACCAGGAAACCGCCCGGATGTACAGGCCGGTCACCGAGCCTGATTTTTCGACCTTGACGCTCGCGCTCGTCTTGTAGATCGGGGTCGGACGACCCATGATCGAAAAGAAAAAGCTGAAGAGGGTCATCATGACGACGGTGAAGACGATGATGAACTTGCGCCTGCGGATCGTGCGCCAGTACTCGCGCAGGTTCAGGTCGTAGGTCATCGGCATGGCGGGCGGGCTCCTTGGCTTACCAGCGCAGTTTGGTCTGATCCTTGAAGTAATTCGTACGGAATTCAGCCGGACGGTTCTGGATCAGGTCGAGCATGGGGGTGATGTTCTCGATGAATTCGTTGATGTCCCCGATGACGCTGCGCGGAACGTAGATGACGTCTCCGTCGTGCAGGGGGATGTTCTGGGCGAGGTCGCCCTGCATCAGGATCTGGTCCAGATTCGCGGAAAGGATAATGGGTTTGCCGCGTTTCTGGGCATCGTAGTCCCGGATGATCTTGATGTCGGTCTTGACGGCGACCGGCGTGGTGCCGCCGGAGATGGCGATGGCGCTCAAAAGATCGTTAGAATCCCGCAGGCGCAGGATCCCCTGGGACCGCACCTGCCCAAAGACATAGATGCGCTCGGCGTAGGTCGGCATTTCCGGGACGTTGATGACGTCGCCGTGTTCGACGACCACGTTGTCGATGGCATCCCCGCCGATGAATGCGTTGTAAATATTGAGAAAATATCGCTTACCCTGGCGCAGGAGCTCAACCTGCCTCAGGTTGGCGTTTCCCGTGTCCTGACCGGCGACAGGACCGCCGGCCGTGATGATGACGTCAAGGACCCTCGTCTTGCCGACAAGCGGATAGCGTCCCGGACCCGAGACGCCCGCCTGCTGATCCATGATGTTGATGCGGCCGAAGATCAAGATAGACTTGCTTTTGAATTCCTTGACCATGACCTCGATTCGGGGATCGCGTAGGTATTTCTGAGACAGCCGGGTCAGGGTGTCGTCGATCTCGCGGGCGGTCATCCCTTCGACAACAATGTCGTCCGCGTAGACGAAGGAGATCTTGCCGTCCGGCCGGACGGTTGCCGTATAGGTTTGTTGCTTGAAGCCTTCGTCGGGGGAGGGGACCCAGTAGTTAATCGTGATGACGTCTCCGGAGCCGACGCGATATTCGGGGGTTCCATATTTTTCGGTGAAGACGGAGTTTTCCGTGACGTCGCTCAGTCCCCGGATCGTTTCCGCCATCTCCTGCTGCTCCCGGTCTCGAGCCTCGAGGACGGTGGCGGGTTCCTGATAGGTTTTCACGGGAATGCCCGGATATTCAAGGGTACAGGAGAGGATGACCAGGGAGCAGAGAGCGAGAATGACGGACGAGAACACTCGCATTATCCTGAAGTTCATGGGAACTCCTCGCGCCAAAGAAGGTGGTTGAATGAGTGCGTGTAATATCGTGGAAAAGATCTAAAAATGTCAAGTCATTTTTGACGGGACGTGTATTTTGACGACCCTAAGATTTTGCTTGCATTTTAATGTGTTGGACCCTATAGTTTAAGGCCAACAATATCGGGATCATGCGAGATCCGACGGAATGAGCGGGGGGCCGGTACTTCACATGGTGCGCATTTCAGATCTGATCAGGGGCAATACGCCGACAACAACGGCAAAAAAAGAGACGCCGGAGCAGGGGGTGAAGTACAATCTCCGTTACCTTTTCCCCTCCGCGCCAGAAAGTCAGCCCCCTGAAGAAACCTCCGATACCTCTGAGACGCAAGAGTCCCTCTCGGAAAGCCCTGCTTCCGATGGAACGGAGCCTGAGTCATTTGAGGCGGGCGGATCCTATCGCCCGGAGGGCCTCTATCAGGATGCCCAAAATTACCTTCTGGACATCAGGGATAAACTCCGGGCCGGGGAACCGGTTAATCTGGCGCTGTCCCTGAATATGATTGAAGCGATCATCGAGGATGCTCCACTTGTCGACGAACTTTATACATTGACCGCGGAGGGCGGCCATAATGACGATCTCGATATTGTTTCGCCCGTCAACAGCATGATCTACAGCTTCAAGGTCGGAAAGAGGATGGGCTATTCCGCATTCAAACTGACCGAGGTCTGCATGGCGGCGCTTCATCACGACATCGGCATGGTTTTCGTCGACGATGCCATTTCACGAAAAGAGGGCAGGTTGACAGAAGAGGAATTTACCGAGCTCAAAAAGCACACCGCCTATGGAAGGGACATTTTGAAAGCGTTGGACGAAACCTATCCCCAGGTGAGCCGCGCCGTTTATGAACACCATGAGCGGGAAAACGGCCGGGGCTATCCCCTTGGCCTCAAGGGCGAGGAAATCTGCGAGTATGCCAAGATCATCGCGATCTGCGATTCGTATGAAGCCATGACCCACGACCGCGCCTATCGCAAGGCCGGGGCTCAGCACAAATCCATTCTCGAGATCGCCCAGGCCAAGGACGCGCTCTTCTCTCCGCACATCATCAAGATCTTCCTGGACGAGATCACGATGTACCCCATAGGAAGCTACGTCCTGCTGAACAACAAGGCCATCGGCATCGTCGTTAAAACCAACCCGACGAACCCGCTCAAGCCCGTCATCAATCTTGTTATGGACGGTCACGGAAAGCGCTTACTGGAAGACCGGCGGATTGACCTGGCAGATAACAACATCCTCAACAACCAGGGTTCCATTCTGAAAGACGAGATATATCAGTAAGATAT
>JALNWL010000227.1 GCA_023230905.1 Syntrophales bacterium | reverse complement strand
CTGGACAGAGACCAACGCCTCCCGACAACATCCGCAGGGCATGGAATTTCTGCATGCAGAAAGGAGATGTGCCGTGAGCGCGTACGATGCCAAGCCGTGGCTCAAGTCGTATGATCCTTGGGTAACGCCCGAGATGACGATTCCCGACGAGACCTACGTGGATCTCCTGGAAAAGGCCATCGCCCACGACCCGGATCGCGCCGCGTTTCATTTTCTCGGCACGACCTGCACCTACCGGAACCTGGACCGGTTCAGCGGCCGTGTGGCGGATTATCTGGCCGCCCGGGGGTGCGGTCGGGGAGACGTCGTGGGCATCAATCTGCCCAACACACCCCAGTATCTGATCGCCTTGGCCGGCATTCTACGTGCCGGATGCGTCGCCAGCGGCGTCTCTCCACTCCTGACGCCCAGGGAAATGGCCCATCAGATCAACGACTCGAGCCTCAAGGCCCTGATCACGCTGGACGCCATCTTCGAGCAGCGCGTCCAGAAGATCGGCAACGAGATCCCGTCCGTGAAGCATTGCTTGGTCACCAACATCACGGACTTTCTCCCAGCGTACAAGCGCGTGCTCGCCAAGGCCCTGAAAAAGGTTCCCGTCGGCCGGATGGCGCCGATCGCGGGCAAGGAAGTCCTCCCTTTCATGGACGTGCTCCGGAAAGATCAGCCGCCCCGGCCCGGGATCAAGATCGATCCGGGGGATCCCTGCCTCATCCAGTATACGGGCGGAACGACGGGCCTGCCGAAAGGCGCGGTCCTGACCCATCGCAACATGGTGGCCAACATCACGCAGGCGGTCACCTGGTTCAACCTCAAAATGGGCGGCGGGGTCGCCTGCTCGGGATTCCCCTTTTTCCACCAGGCGGGGCTTTATTTCGGCCTGATCACGATGTCCGCCGCCTACACCCAGTGCCTGATCCCCGATCCCAGAAATACGGATCACGTTTGCGCGGAGATTGCGAAATACCGTCCCGCCATCCTGCTGCACGTGCCCTCCCTCTACCAGATGCTGATGGACAATCCCGCCTTCGCGAAGATCGATTTTTCCCGGTGCGAGGTGTGCATCTCCGGAGCGGCCCCCTTCTCGAAGGAGGCCATCACGGCCCTCGAAGCCATCGTCGGAAGGGGGAAGGTGGTGGAAATCCTCGGCATGACCGAAGCCAGCCCCGTGATCACCATGAATCCCCTCCGGGGGCGAAAGAAGATCGGCTCCGTCGGCATTCCGTTGCAGAGCACCCGGCTCAAGCTGGTGGACGTGGAAACGGGCACCTTGGAGGTCCCGGTCGGAGAGGTTGGAGAAATCATCGTGCACGGCCCCCAGGTGATGAAGGGGTATCACAACAAACCCGAAGATACGGCCAAGACCTTGCGGCCCTTCCAGAATGAAACGTGGCTCTACACCGGCGACGTGGCCCGGATGGATGAAGACGGGTATTTCTACATCGCCGACCGCACCAAGGACATGATCATCGTCGGGGGTTTCAAGGTGTTCTCCCGGGAGGTGGAGGAGGTGTTGAGCCAGCATCCGGCCGTCCAGTTCTGCGCCGTCGTCGGCATGACGGATCCCAAGCGGCCGGACAGCCAGCTCGTCAAGGCCGTGATCCAGCTCGCCGGCGAGGCGGCGGGCAGCGATGCGGAAGCCGTCCGGAAGGACCTGCTCGACCATTGTCGGGAGAACCTGACGCCCTACAAGGTCCCCAAGGTGATCGAGATCATGGCGGCCATCCCGTTGACCGCCGTGGGCAAGGTCGACAAGAAAGCGCTGAGGGTAAAGGGCTGAAGGCCGGGGAATGGATCCCTTGCCCCTCCCCTTTCGCCAACCTTTGCAATAAGGAGGAACGCATGTATTTCAATGAAACGCACGAGGCTTTCCGGGCATCGGTGAGGAGATTCATCGATCGGGAGATCAACCCCTACATGGACGAATGGGAGGAGAAGTCCGTTCCCCTGCACGACCTGTTCAAGAAGATGGGGGAGCTCGGCTTCCTGGGGATCCGGTACGACCCGAAATACGGGGGACAGGGGCTCGACTACTGGTACGAAACGGTGCTCCTCGAAGAGGCCGGCCACATTCGCGGGTTCGGCGTCTCGACGGCGATTGCCGTGCAGACGAACATGGCGACGCCCGCCATCGACGCCTTCGGCAGCGAATACCTGAAGGACAAATACCTGCGGGGCGCGATCGCCGGCGACTTGGTAGCGGCCATCGCGGTGACGGAGCCCGACGCCGGTTCGGACGTCTTCGCCATCAAGACGCGGGCGGTCCGCAAAGGGGATCACTACCTCCTCAACGGCTCCAAGACCTACATCACCAACGGGACGCAGGCGGATTTTCTGACGCTGCTCGCGAAAACAGGGGACGACGGGGGCTACCATTCCTTCGGCCTGTTCGTCGTGCCAACGGACCTCCCCGGCTTTGTCGTCAGCAAGAAGCTCGACAAGCTGGGTTTGCGCAGCAGCGACACGGCGGAACTCTTTTTCGACAACGTGGCGGTGCCGGTGGAAAATCTCATCGGCGACGAGGGCGAAGGCTTTATCTACCAGATGAAGCAATTCCAGCACGAGCGGTTCACCCTCCTGCCGGGCGTTCACGTGTGCGTCCAGGACATGATCGAGATGACGGTGGATTACCTGAAACAACGGATCGTCTTCGGAAAGCCCCTGATCACGAAGCAGGTGCTGCGCCACCGCCTGGCCGGCTGGCTGATGAAGAACGAATGCCTGAAGCAGCTCACCTACCACATCGTCCGCATGAAGATGGACGGACGCGACGTCACGCGTGAAATCTCGATGGGGAAGCTGTTTGCCGGGCAGTTGATCGCCGAGGTGGCCAGCGGCTGCCTCCAGATGTTCGGGGGAATGGGTTTCATGAACGAAACCTTGATTTCGCGTTACTTCCGGGATTCCCGCATCATGTCGATCGGCGCGGGCGCGGACGAGGTCATGTATGAAATCATCGCCCGCCTGGAGGGATTTTAGCCCCATGACCAAGACCGGCAAAACAGGCGACGACGCCGTGCCGAGGCGGTCGATGCGGCGTCTCCGGGAAAAGGAAAACCGCAGCAACACCCTCCTGAAGGCGGCTGAAACGCTGTTCGGGCAGAAGGGGTACCACCAGACGAGCATCGAGGAGATTGCGGATCTGGCGGAGGTCTCGACGGGGGCCGTTTATTTTTACTTCAAGAACAAGGAGGAACTCCTGATCAAGCTCATGCAGGAGATCGGACACGATCTACGCAAGGCCTTGGGCGAAGAATATCGGAAGTCGGAATTTTCTCTCGATAGTTTCCGGAATGTCGCCTTTGCGTTCCTGGGGGACTTCTGTCTGCGGCATCCCGAGAAGATCGCCATCTTCTTCCGGGAATCGGTCGGCCAGAGCGTGGAGGTCGAAGAACAGCGCAAGCGCGTCTTCGTCAAACTGACGTCGGATATCAAGGATGCCATCATCCGGATCAGCCGGGGACAGGGCAGGAATTTCGCGACGGAACGGTCGCCGGAACTGATCGCCGTGTGCATCGTCGGGATCTACGAACGAATCGCCTGCCATTACCTGCTCTGGCAGGATCATCCCACGGAAGTCCTGCGGATGGCGGAGGAATCGGCCGCCTTCATGCTGGGCGGGGTGAACAGCCTCTTTGCCCCCGACGCCCCGAAGACCGCCAAACACGAGAAAAAGGCCCCGAAATAGCGGGCCGAGTTCCCGGTTGTCTTCTAGGGCGCCGTCGCCTCCGGCGGCCGTTCCGTCCGCTCGCGGCGGGGTACATTCCGCGTTGCTTCAGGCGCGGGCGGGTCGGAGTTCCATCAGGGGAT
>JALNWL010000226.1 GCA_023230905.1 Syntrophales bacterium | reverse complement strand
GCGGCGGGGGAAGTCCCCGTCGGCGCGGTCCTGGTGCGGGACGGGGCGGTCCTCGCCCGGGCGCACAACCGGCCAGTCGCCCTCCACGACCCGACCGCGCATGCGGAGGTCCTGGTCGTTCGGGCGGCGGCATCGATGGCGGGCAACTACCGGCTCCCCGGCACGACGCTCTACGTGACCCTGGAACCCTGCATCATGTGCGCCGGCATGCTCCTCCAGGCCCGGATCGCGCGCCTCGTTTTCGGGGCCGCCGATCCCAAGGGCGGTGCCGCGGTATCCCTGTACCGCCTGCTCGAGGATGCCCGTCTGAACCACCGGGTGGCCGTGATCGGCGGCGTGCGCGCGGCGGCATGCGCCGAACTTTTGAGTGGATTTTTTCGCGAAAAGAGGGTAGACTCCGCCGCTCACCCGAGAGATGCCGGGTGATTGCGGAGAGATACCGAAGTGGTCGTAACGGGATCGACTCGAAATCGATTTGGGGGCCACAAGCTCCCACGGGGGTTCGAATCCCCCTCTCTCCGCCAGGAATACCCCGCCGGAGAGATGCCTGAGAGGCCGAAAGGGCACGACTGGAAATCGTGTGTATGCCCACAAAGGTGTACCGCGGGTTCGAATCCCGCTCTCTCCGCCAGACATATCGACAGCGGCCCGCCGGGCGCTGTCGCCGTTTGATGGCCGGGTCCCGTGCAACAGCGGGTTGTGAACCCCGTCAGGTCCGGAAGGAAGCAGCGGTAACAATCCCCGTTGTGTGCCGCGGGTAACCCGGCCGTCTTTAATCCAAGCAGAACGGGGAAACGATGAGTGCGGAATACCGGGTCCTGGCCCGAAAATGGCGGCCGCAGATCTTCGAGGACGTCCTCGGGCAGGAGCACGTCGTCCAGACGCTGAAGAACGCCATTCTCCACCGCCGGATCGCCCACGCCTTTATCTTCAGCGGTCCGCGCGGGGTCGGGAAGACCTCGGTCGCCCGCATCATGGCCAAGGCCTTGAACTGCGAGACCGGCCCGACGGACACCCCCTGCAACGCCTGCGTCAACTGCAAAGAGATCACCGACGGCATCGCCCTCGACGTCCGCGAAATCGACGGGGCCTCCAACCGGGGGATCGACGAAATCCGGGAGCTCAGGGAGAACGTCCGGTTCTCCCCCGCGTCCTGCCGTTACAAGATCTACATCATCGACGAGGTCCACATGCTCACCCGGGAGGCCTTCAACGCCCTCCTGAAGACCCTGGAGGAGCCTCCGCCCCACGTAATCTTCATGTTCGCCACGACGGAAACCCACAAGGTGCCGGCCACCATCCTGTCCCGCTGCCAGTGCTTCGATTTCCGGCGGATTTCCCTGAAGGCGATCGCGTCCAGCCTGAAGGCGATCGCGGCGGCGGAGGGGATCGCGATCAGCGATACGGGTCTCGCCTGGATCGCGGAAGCGGGAGACGGAAGCCTCCGGGACGCCCAGAGCGTTTTCGACCAGGTCATTTCCTACGGGGGGGCGACCATCGCCGACGGGGACGTCGAGACGCTGCTCGGCCTGACCGACCGTCGCTTCGTCCTCGATCTCTCGCGGGCGATCGTCGCCCGCGATGCGGCCCGCTGTCTGAAGATCGTCGAGGAGGGATACTTCGCCGGCCTGGACATGAAGGTGTTCTACCAGATGCTCCTCGTCCATTTCCGGAACCTCCTGATGACGAAGATCGCGGGCGACGCCCCGGGTTTGATCGAGGTCTCCGACGCGGATCTGGCGCACCTGAAGGCCCTGGCCAGCGAGGTTTCCCGGGAGACCCTGCAGCGCCTGCTTGACATCCTGCTCGCCGAGGAAGAGGCCGTGCGCCGGAGCCGCGATCCCCGGATCAACCTGGAGGCGGCCCTCGTGCGGATGGCCTATCTCGAGCCGCTCCTGCCGATCGACGTGATCCTCGACCGGATGGAGGGCATCGAACGGCGCCTGACGGGCGCCCCGCCTGCGTCCCGGGAAGGCCGGCCCGCGGCCTCCCCGGCCTATGACGGGCCGGAGCCCCCCGCGGCGCGGGCGGTGCGGGAACCGGTGGACCCCGCGACCGGACCGGAGCGCCGGGAAGACCCGTCCGCCCCGGATCCCGCCGGAGACGACTGGGAAGGGTTCAAGGCCTTCGTCCGACAGACGAGTTTTCCCCTGGGCAGCAAGATCGAGAAGGGCCGGATCCTCGACCGGGGCGGGAACGAACTCAAAATCGCCATGCCGAAGGAGTACGCGTTCCTCCTGGGGCCCGGGGAGAAGAAGCGGCTGGAGGAGATCGCCCGCACCTTCTTCCGGCAGGATTCCCTGCGGGTGCGGATCGAGGTCGTCGCGAACGGCCCTGCCGGGGCGGCGAACGGCAACGGTGCCGCACGGAACGGAAAGAACGGCGACCTGAAACGGCAGGCGCTCGACCACCCGCTCGTGAAGAAGGCCCTGGACATCTTTCCCGGGGCCATGATCCAGGAGGTTATTGTCCGGAATTCAGACGGATGAACGCGGGGCGAATGACGTCAAGACATCTAAGGAGGTCGGTTCATTGTCACACAACATCGGTAACATCATGAAACAGGCCAAGAAGCTCCAGGAGCGCATGGGCCAACTCCAGGCGGAGATGGAACAGAAGACCGTCACCGCCACGTCCGGCGGCGGGATGGTGACCGTGACGGTCAGCGGAAAGGGCGAACTCGTCTCCCTCAAGATCGAACGGGACGTGGTCAATGCCGAGGACGTGGAGATGCTCCAGGACCTGATCCTGGCGGCGGTCAACGAGGGCGTCCGCAAGGCCCAGGAGATGGCCCAGTCGGAGATGATGAAACTCACGGGCGGCCTGAACATCCCCGGGTTGACGTAAGGGGGATGCCGTGACCGGTTATGCCCTGCCCATTCAGAAACTCATCCGGGAGCTGTCGCGCCTGCCGGGGATCGGCGAGCGGACGGCCACCCGCCTGGCGACCCATATCCTCCGGGCCCCGGCCGAGGACGCCCGGCGGCTTGCCGAGAGCATCGTCGAGGTGAAGGAGAAGATCCACCTCTGCCCGGTCTGCTTCAATCTGGCCGAGGGGGAACAGTGCGACATCTGTCGCGACGGCTCCCGGGACCGGGGGCAGATCTGCGTGGTCGAGGAGCCGGATTCCCTGATGGCCGTCGAACAGAGCGGCAGCTTCCGGGGGACCTACCACGTTCTCCACGGGGTGCTGGCACCCCTCGACGGGGTCGGTCCCGAACAGCTGCGCCTCCAGGAACTCCTGAAACGTGTTCAGGGCAACGGCGTCCGGGAACTCATCATCGCCACGAATCCCAGCGTCCAGGGGGAGGCGACGGCCCTGCTCATCACCCGCCTGGTGAAGGATCAGGGGGTGTCCGTCACACGGATCGCCCAGGGCGTCCCCGTGGGCGGCGACCTCAAGTACACGGACCGGATGACCCTGGCCCGGTCCATCGAGTTCCGCCGGGGAATGTAGCCCCCGGAGAGGTGGGACCCCTCATGACGACAGCGCGAGACCTTTCCGCCCGGTGCGTCACCGAAACGGTGCGGGAGCTGTTCATGACCGCGAACACGGTCCTCCCGGCCGATGTCCTGGCCGCCCTGGAAGGGGCCGGGGAGCGGGAGACCAACGGCCTGGGGAGGTATGTCCTGGAGCGCATCCTGGAAAACGCCCGGGTGGCCCACGAGGAGGGGATGCCCCTGTGCCAGGACACCGGACTGGCCGTGGTCTTTCTCGAAATCGGCCAGGACCTCCATATCGTGGGGGGCGATCTCGAGACGGCCGTTCAGAAGGGCGTGCGGCGGGCTTACCGGGACGGGTTCCTCCGGGCCTCGGT
>JALNWL010000225.1 GCA_023230905.1 Syntrophales bacterium | reverse complement strand
TCCCGGCGACTATGTCCACTACCGCGACCTCCTCAAGGGGGAACGCCTGCCCGCGGCCTTCGTCGACCTGGACCGGTTCGACGCCAACGTGGCCTACGTCGCCTCCACCCAGCGGGCCACCGGCAAGCGCATCCGCGTCGCCTCGAAGTCCCTGCGCTGTACGGCCCTGATCCGGCGCATCTTCGCCCGGGGCGGGGCGTCCTACCGGGGGATCCTCGGCTTCACCGTGGAGGAGGCCGCCTTTCTCGCGGAGCGGGGATTCGACGACCTCCTCGTGGCCTACCCCACCGTGCAGCCGTCGGACCTCTCTCTCCTCTCCCGCCTCACCGCATCCGGAAAGCAGGTTTCGCTCGTGGTGGATGCGCCCGCGCACCTGGAGCGCCTGTCCGCCGCGGGCGAGCGGGCGGGTGTCACGCTGAGCGCGTGCCTCGAAGTGGACCTGTCGTACCGCCCTTTCCGGACCTCCCTCCACCTGGGCGCCCGGCGCAGCCCGATCCGGACGCCGGCGGAGGCCCTCGCGCTCGCGCACGCCGCCCGTTCGCTGCCGGGGGTGCGGATTGACGCCGTCATGGGCTACGAGGGGCACATCGCCTCCACGAACGATGACCTGCCGGGGGCGCGGCTTAAGAACCGCGTGATCCGCCTGATGAAGCGGGCGTCGGTTCCGGAACTGACGCAAAGACGAGCGGCCGTGGTCCGGGCCCTGAGGAATGCCGGCGTGTCCCTGCGGGTCGTCAATGGCGGGGGAAGCGGCAGCCTGGTCTCGTCCGGGCGCGACCCCTCCCTGACGGAAGTCACGGCCGGTTCGGCGTTTTACGGTCCGGCCCTGTTCCACCACTTCCACGACGTCCATTTCCAGCCCGCGGCCTTTTTTGCCGTTCAGGTCGTGCGGAAGCCGGCCGACGGCATGGTCACCTGCCTGGGAGGGGGGTATGCGGCCTCCGGGGCCGCCGGTCCGGACAAGCTCCCGCGGCCGGTCCTGCCGCCCGGGATGCGCCTGCTGCCGCTGGAAGGCGCCGGCGAGGTGCAGACGCCGCTCACCCTTCCGGCCGACGGCCCGGAACTGAACGTCGGGGATCCCGTCATCTTCCAGCACGCCAAGGCCGGCGAACTGGCCGAACGATTCAACGCGCTCTTGCTGATCCGCGGCGACCGCATCGTGGAGCGGGTGCCGACGTACCGGGGCGAGGGCGTCGCATTTCTCTGAACGGGGGGAGGGGACATCATGGTGCAGCGGCGCGGGGTCTTCTACGGGTGGTGGATCGTGGTCGGCGGCTTCGTCCTGAACTTCATCGGGATCGGGATCGGGATCAACGCCATCGGGGTCTTCTTCAAGCCGGTCGTCGACTCCCTCGGCTTCAGCCGGGGGGACTTCTCACTGTACTTCACGATCGCGGCCCTGTCCATGACGGCCGCGGCCCCGCTCGTGGGAAAGCTCCTGGAGACGCTGAACGTCCGCGTCGTCATGGGGGTCTCCACGGCGCTCCTGGCCGTCTCCTTCGCCCTCTATTCCCAGTGCCAGACGCTCACCCATTTCTACCTGCTGTCCGTCCTGGTCGGCGTGGGCCATGCGGGGAGTCACATCATCCCCGTCTCCACCCTGATCAGCAACTGGTTCAGGCGTCAGCGCGGTCTTGCGATGGGGATCGTTTTCACGGCGACGGGGATCGGAGGCCTCGTCTTCAACCCGGTTGCCAACGGGCTCATCCTGCACTACGGTTGGCGGGAGACTTATATCCTTCTTGGCGCCCTCATCGGCGTCATCTGTATGCCCACCGCCCTCCTCCTGATGAAGCGGTCGCCGGAGGAGGAGGGGTGGCATCCGGATGGCGCGGGGCGGGCGGAGGGGGCGGCGCCGGAGGTGGCGGCCGGGGGCTATCGGCTGGGCGAGTTCGCTAAAACCCCGGTTTTCTGGCTGCTGGCCGGGATGATCCTGCTCGTCAACACGCTCAACATGGGCATCCAGCAGCACCTGATCCCCTACCTGACGGACATCGGCCACAGCTCCACGGTCGCGGCCAACATCATGGGGCTCTACCTCGGGATGACGGTCTTCGGAAAACTGGTCCTGGGGAGCTTCTGCGACCGGCGGGGCCTGAAGGCGGGGCTCGCGATCTTTACCGCGATCCTGGTCGTCGGGATCCTCCTGCTCTTCGGGGCGGCCTCGCTGCCGTGGGCCGTCCTGTTCGGCGTGGTCTATGGCTTTGGAAACGCCATCCAGACCGTCCTGCCGCCGCTGATGACGGTGGCCGCTGCGGGGCTCGCCCACTTTGCCCTGATCTACGGGATTATGACCATCTTCCAGACGCTGGGGTCGGGCATCGGCATGCCTCTGTCGGGCTACCTGTACGACTGGACAGGGGGGTATGAAGCGGCGTTTTATGTCTATATCGGCCTGGCCGTCCTGGCCGCACTGCTGGGGATGGCGGCCCTGAAGCGGGCGCGCTTCAAGGCCGTCTGAGGCTGCCGGGTCCGGGGGGAGGCACTTCGGCCGGAACGGGACGCCCCGCCGGGCGAACGGTCTTAGGAAAGATGGACCCCGGGGATTGCGCTTCCCCCGGGTAACGTCAAGAGTTTTATGTCAGAGATAAGAGTGAGGGGGCTCCTGCTTTTTCCCCCGTTCATTCTTGACAGGGTCCGCGATTTTTCCTAAGCTCCCGGCGCTACCCGGCGCTGCCGGGTCGATGCGGGGAGGCCTCTGCCCCCTGTCATTTTGAGAAGCGCGGTTATCCTGTCATCTCGAGGAGCGCAAGCGACGAGAAATCTTCATGATGGCCGGTTCTCAAAGATTTCTCCCTTCGGTCGAAATGACATAAGGGCAATCGAAATGACAGAAGGGCGGCGGAAATGACAAGTAGGCCGGCCGGGACGATCGGAACGGTCGCGGACGATGCAGGCGGGGGAGGGAGATGGCGACATCCCGAAAATTCACGGTGGCCCTGATCCAGATGGCCATGAGCGCCGATCCCGGCGAAAACCTCCGTCGCGCCGTGACTCAAATCGCGGCTGCGGCGAAACGGAAGGCCGGAGTCGTCTGCCTTCCCGAGCTCTTCCGCTCCCGCTACTTCTGCCAGCGCGAAGAGACCGCCGCCTTCGATCTAGCGGAGACGATCCCCGGCCCGACCACCGAGGCCCTGGCCGGCCTCGCCCGGAGGCACCGGGTCGTCGTCATCGCCCCGCTTTTCGAACGCCGGGCGCCGGGGGTCTATCACAACAGCGTCCTCGTGATCGATGCCGACGGCCGCCCGGCCGGACTCTACCGCAAGATGCACATTCCGGAAGACCCGGCCTACTACGAAAAATTCTACTTCACCCCCGGCGATCTCGGCTTTCCGGCCTTCGACACGCGCTGCGGGCGCATCGCGACCCTGATCTGCTGGGACCAGTGGTTTCCCGAGGCGGCGCGCCTCGCCGCGCTCCACGGGGCGGCGGCGGTCTTCTACCCCACGGCCATCGGGTGGCACCCCCGGGAGAAGGCCCGGTTCGGCGCCGCCCAGCGCGAGGCGTGGAAAACCGTCCAGCGGGGGCACGCCATCGCCAACGGCGTGTACGTGGCCGCGGTCAACCGGGTCGGTCTCGAACGGCCGGAGGTGGGCGGCGACGGCATCGAGTTCTGGGGATCCTCCTTCATTGCCGACCCCCAGGGGATCGTCCTCGCGGAGGCCTCGCCGGACCGGGAAGAGATCCTTCTGGCCGAGGTGGACCTCACGCACCTCGAAGACGTCCGGCGGAACTGGCCCTTCCTGCGCGACCGCCGCATCGATGCCTACGGCGGCCTGATGGAGCGCTTCCTGGACCATCGGGTTCCGGAGAAGAAAAAATGAATGAGGATTATCGAG
>JALNWL010000224.1 GCA_023230905.1 Syntrophales bacterium | reverse complement strand
GATGCGCCGATTCCGGCAGATAGATCTGATCCTGATAGAGAATTCTCGATGCCTTGGCCTTTTTCACCAGGTCCGCCCGGTCGTCCGGGTGGGCGATGTCGATCAGGGCCTGCGCGCGCTCGCGCACGGTGCGCCCCGCGAGGTACGCCACGCCGTACTCGGTCACGATCATGTCGAGCGACTCGCGGTTCGAGAACTGGAAGGGGTAGTCCGCCGTGGACAGGACGATATTTGACTCCCCGCCGCGGTTGCGGCTGGGCAGCGCGAAGAGCGTGCGGCCGTTCTTGGAGATGGTCGCGCCCATGAAGAGCTCCTGGACCGCGCCCGGGCCGGCGGTGACGTTTCCCTTGCCGATGTGCAGCGCGATGTCGCCCGTCAGGTCCGCCTTGCGCGCGGGCAGGATGGCGATGAAGTTGTCGTTCTGGCCGATGTTCTTGGGGTCCGTGATGACGTCGAGCGGCTGGAACTCGATGAGCGGGTTGCGGTCGAGCCACTTCATGAGCGCCCGTGTCCCCATCGCGTAGGAGCCGACGGACTTGCCCCGGAAGAGGGTCTTGAAGCGGTTCGTCACCGCCCCGCTCTTGACGAGGCACATGAGGGCGTCGGTGATGAACGGGCTGTGGATGCCCAGGTTCTTCTTGCGGGTGAGCGCCTGTGCCGTGCCCTGGTAGATGGGGCCCAAGGCGAAGGAGATGCAGCTCCCGTCGGGGATGACGGAGGCGATGTTCTTGCCGATCCGGGCGAAGACGTCCTCGAGCGGCCAGGGGTCTATGTAGATCATGGGCTCCGTGGAATGGACGAGGTAGTCGAAATCCTCGATCCGCACGAGCGTATCGCCCAGGACGAAGGGGACGTCCTCGCTGATCTCGCCCACGCGGAGGGTGGCGCGCTCCATCGCCTGGCGCGCCACGTCCATACCGACGCCGAGGCAGGCATAGCCGTTCGCATCCGGGGGCGAGATCTGGATGAAGGCCGCGTCCACGCGGATCGCCCCGGATTTGAAGAGCCACGGGACGCGCGAGAAACGGCTGGGGATCAGGTCCACGCGCCCTTCCGTGATCGCGTCGGCCGCGATCCAGCCGGAGAAGAAGGTCTTCAGGCGGTACTTGCGGGTATAGCGCGCGTCGATGGAGACCGTGTCGCCGAGGCTGACGAGCTGGATCATCTCCAGATCCTGGAGGTTAGCCGCATCCGAGGCCATCAGATGGCGCACCAGCGTGCGCGGCTCCGCCATCCCCGTGCTCAGGAAGATGCTCATCCCCGGCTGGATCTTCTCCAGGACTTCGCCCGGCGTTACCACCTTGTCCCGCCATGCCTCTTTCTGAGTTCCTTCCGTCATCTTCTCACCTTCTTCCGGTTCCCCCTTTCCGCAGCCTCCTTATAATGGAATTCCCCCCGTTTGTCCATATCGGGCATGATGGAGGTAAAATCCCCAGAAATTTCATCCTCCGGGACCTTCACACAACGGCCTATTTTGTCCGACAATCTTTCTTGCCATTTCGACCGAAGGGAGAAATCTTCACGGAGGCCCTTTCACGTGTCATTTCAGAAGAGCATAGCGCACCACCGCATGTGTCATTTCGATCATCCTTCTTGTCATTTCAATCATTCTTCTCGTCATTTTAACCATTCTTATTGTCATTTCGAGGAGCGCAAGCGACGAGAAATCTTGAAGATTTCTCACATACGTTCGAAATGACAAAGAGAAGGGACAAGATTTCTCCCTTCGGTCGAAATGACAGGAAGGATGATCGAAATGACAAGAAGGGATGTTAAAGTGACAAGGAGGGCGGTCGAAGAGGCAAAATAGGGCGTTTGCATTAATTCTATGGGAAACAGTCAACCCCGATGGTCTCTATTTGATGTGGGACCAGGGGAGGGGGGCGCCCGGGGGCTTCGGGCCGTAGACGAAGACGTCCGGGTGGACGGCGGCCTCCTTGAAGGCGCGGGGCCAGTTGCCGCCGTTCCGGTGGGCGGCCAGCAGGATCGCCCCGACGCGCCGGTCGCCCAGCGAGAGCAGGGCCTGGAGGTAGGCGGCGCGGGGCGTGTCGTGGATGACGCGGACGGCGCGTTCCGGGCGCAGGGCGGCGGCGATGCGACGGATCTTGTCCGCCGTGGCGCGGATATCCGCGAGTGGCCGGCGCTGCCAGGGTGTGGCCGCCTTGGGGATAAAGGGGTTGAGGCTCAGGGTCACCCGCCGGAACGCCCTCCGCGCCGTGCCGGAGCGGACCGCGGGGCCGGCCCCGCCTTCTATCCCTGTTTCGGTTTCTGCATGCAGAATCCTCCGGGTCAGCGCGACGATCGCCTCGATGTCCACGTCCGTCTCCGTCGGCAGGCCGACGAGGAAGTACAGGCGCAGGTTGGGGATGCGCGCCGCGGCGAGGCGCCCGGCGGCCGCGAGGATCTGGGCCTCCGAGATCCCCTTGCGGATCAGGTCGCGCAGGCGCTGGGAGCCCGCCTCCGGGGCGAGGGCGACCGTGTCCACGCCCGTCTCCTTGAGCAGGCCGACCATCTCGTCGTCAAGGCGGTCGATGCGGAGTGAGCCGACGCCCCAGCGGCCGTTCCGGGCGAGGATGGCCCGGCACAGGGCGGGGAGTTCCGGGTGGTCCGAGACGGCCGTGCCGAGGAGGCCGATCCGCTTGCCGGCGTCGATCCCCCGGGCGAAGGCGGGCGCGAGCGTCGCCGCGCTCCGGAAGCGGGGAGGCCGGTAGACATAGCCCGCCGCGCAGAAGCGGCATCCGCGCCCGCAGCCGCGGCTGACCTCGGTCAGGTACATCTCGCCGAATTCCTGCCCCGCCGTGACGATCGCCTGCTCGGCCGGGTGGCGGTCGAGATCGGCGACGTGACGCCGCCGGATGACGGCCGGCACGTCGCCGATGAGGCGGGAATCCGGGCCTTCCTTCAACAGGCCGGGGTCCCGCCGCCGCGGGAATGACGATGCGATGCACCGTTTCCCCTCCGTTTCGCCGTAACGCGCCGCATAGAGCGCCGGCGCATACGCCCCGCCGACGTCCTGCTGGATCCGGATCAGCCGTTCGAGGCGATCGTCCCCCCGCTCGCGGCCGGCGGCCCAGGTGGCGAGAAACTCCGGGATCATTTCCTCACCCTCGCCGAGCAAAAAAAGGTCGAAGAAATCGGCCAGGGGTTCGGGGTTGAGGGTCACGGCGATCCCGCCCGCGATCACGAGCGGGTCGGCCTCCGCGCGGTCCGCGGCGGCGAGGGGAATGCGCCCCCCGTCGAGGATCTTCAGGATGTTGGGGTAATCGTTCTCGAAGGGGAGCGAGAAGGCGACGATGTCGAAGGCGTTCAGGGGTTTGCGGGACTCGAGACTGAGCGGTGCGGTTGCGCCGGGGATGTCCGGGGACGCCCGCCCGGTCTTCGCGAGAAACGGGGGGGAGGGAGAGCCCCGCTTCACGGGGTCGGGCAGAAAGAGGCGTTCGCACAGAAAGGCGTCCGACGCGTTGATCAGGCGGTAGACGATCTGGAAGCCCAGGTTCGCCATGCCCGTCCGGTAGACGTTGGGGTAGACCAGGCATACCGTGAACGTCCGGCCCCAGACCTTCCGGACGGTTCCCGTCTCGGCGGCCAGCAGGGCCTCGGCCCGTCTGCGGTCCCGGTAGGTCATGGAGTCACGTCTCCGCGCCGTTCCCGCCCGCGCCGGGGGGACCCCGCGCACTCCGCGGACGGAATCGAACGTTTTGCATTCAGAAAGAGCGACGGACGCCCTTTTCGAAAAACGCTCATGTTGTAAGACCTGACCCCCGATCCGCCCCTCGTGTCAGTCGGCCTGGCGGCGCAGGAAGGTCGGGATCTCCAGGTCCGGGTTCGCCTCGTCGTCGATGAGGCCCATCTTGACGACGTTGAG
>JALNWL010000223.1 GCA_023230905.1 Syntrophales bacterium | reverse complement strand
CGGTGACGGCGGGCGCCGGGGACCACGTGGTGTTTGGGGATGCCGGTCAGGCGGATTACGACACGGACGGCGCGGTTCTGAACCTCCAGACCACGGACACGGTGGATCATCCGGAGTACGGCGGGGACGACACGATCACCATCACCGGAGATGGGAACAACCACATCCTGGGCGGGATGGGGTCTGACACGATCAGCACGGCGGCGACGACGGCCGGGACGACGGACGTGATCTTGGGCGACAATGGGATTGTGACGTATGCGGGTGCGACCGGATCGCTGGAGCTGAGCCAGATTGTTTCGACGGTACCCTCACAGGGTAGCGAGTCCGGGTTGGTGAGCGGCGACGACGTGATCGTGACCGGCGACGGTGACAAGCACATCATTGCGGGTTACGGGTCCGACACGGTGACGGCGGGGACCGGGGACCACGTGGTGTTTGGGGATGCCGGTCAGGCGGATTACGACACGGACGGCGCGGTTCTGAACCTCCAGACCACGGACACGGTGGATCATCCGGAGTACGGCGGGGATGACCGCATTACCTCGGGCGACGGAAACAACCTGATCCTGGCGGGGATGGGGGCCGACACAGTCACGGAAGGAAACGGGACGGGCGTCATCCTCGGCGACAACGGCACGATTCTTTACGAAGGTCCGACCGGCAACCTCCAGATCAGCCAGGTCGTCTCCACGCTGCCGTCCAGCGGCGGCGGGGATACGTTGACGTCCGGAAGCGGCGATAAATACGTCATCGCCGGGGTCGGCGCAGACACCGTCGCGACGGGGAGCGGGAACGACATCATCCTGGGTGACAACGGGATCATCCTCTCCGGCCCGGACGGGATTGTGGACCTCGTCCAAAGCACCTCCCCCACGATCGGGGCGGCGGATGTGGTTACGGCCGGTGAAGGAAACAATATCCTGATCGGAGGGACGGGCGCCGACCGGATGAGCAGCGGCTCGGGGAAGGATATCCTTCTCGGCGACGGAGGGCAGGTCACCTTCTCGGCCGGAATGTTGCTATACATCGAAACGATCGACAATTTCATTGGGGGAAACGACTTCCTGGACGGCGGGCCAAACGAGGACATATTGTTCGGCGGTGCCGGCAACAATACCTTTGTCGGCACGCTGGCCGACGACGTCATGGTGGGGTCCTACGGGCGGGTCACCTTCGAGGGAGGCGCCGTCGACATGGTGATCCGACTCGATTCGACCGACATCATCGCAAACACGATGACGGACCTCCAGGGCGGAAAGAGCGCCGTGCGCGATATGGTACCGGAAGCGGTGTACGGGGAGGACGATGAGGAGTGGGGGACAGGCCTTGTCGGCGAGGATGCGCAGTACGCGGCCTTCTACCCGGAAAACCGCGGATACGAAAGCGTGGGCACGGGGGGTGTCGCCGGTTCCGGGATGATGGAGCGCGGGACGCCCGGCGTGCTTTCGGCATCGAACAATCATCACGGCGATGACCTGTCCGAAGAGAGGGGAGAAGCCGGGCCATCGGTGACGGAACCGGAGGAACAGCCGGCCGCCGGAGAAACGGAGGCGCGGGCGCCGCGGGAGGAAATGATCGAAGGGCAGCCTTCCGGCTCCTCCGGAGAACGGCCGGCGGCATCTTCCCAGGCGGAAGATCAACTGGTTGAAGAACCTTCCGGCCTGGACGAAGGCGGCACCAAGAGCGATCCCAACGCCGGAAACACCGGCGGCATCGACAGCGCCGCGGGGAAAGCGATTGCCGGCCTGATGGGATGGAAGATCATCTCCGGAGGGGACTTGGACAAGAGCAGCATCGTGAATACAAAATCGTTCGAACGGCTTGCGAAGAAGCAGGAAGACAAGCGGTACAAGCGTTGGAAGAACGCCGGGTCCTGGCAATAGGGTTCAACACCTGTCGCCGATCGCCCCGCCCGAAAGGCGGGGCTTGTTTTTCGTGGTAAGCGAGCAGCGGACGGCGTCCGAGAGGGCAGGATTGGCTGGAAATCTGAGGGCAGAGATCATTCAGGTCCACACCGAACCCGGGGAGTTCCATTTTCTCGTGAGGGGAAGGCCCGTCGAGGGGAACGGCTCCCCCCTAACGGTCGGACCGGTCGACAGAAGGATCATTCTCAGCCCGTCGACTGCGAAGGGTCTGGTTCGTCTCCTGGAAGCGGCTCTGAGAGACTACGAGACGGCGCACCGCCCTGAATCGGCTCCGGATCAATCAACGGTTGAGGGCGGTCGTGAGCCGGGACAGACGGGCCGGCGGTCGATTCTGGAATCCGTGCGGGGGGAGGAAGCCCGTCGTCTCATCCAATCGCTCGACGGTCTCGGTGTTCACTATGGATTCGAGCAGTCCTTCAAGGTGCTTCCCGGGCTGATTCTGGGAAACCGGTTCCTGGCCGGTTTCAACAGGGACAGCGTGCGGCAGGGGCTGGACGAAAAGATGGCGGTCATTTGCCGCAAGTTGGGCATGCCCGAAAGCCAAATGGGGGAATTCATCCGGGGCTTTCCGGAGGCGAATATTCTTCTCTTTGGCTATGAACAAGGTGAGAAGGAGTCGGTCTACAAGGCCTACCTTGAATTCGGCCGCGAGTTCGAGCGGATCTCCCGAGAGAATCCCTCGAATCGCTCCCCGTTTCTCATTCACCGCGGTTTCAAATGGGATATCGCGGACAAAGCCCGGCACACGACCGCGAATTACATGTGTTATCCCCATCGATCGGTCGAGGACCTTCTCGGGAGACTGTCGGATGTTTTCTACAGCGGAACGCCCGGGATGCCGTTCGACATCGTCCGGGGCCTTGTGGAGCTAGCTTCGGCAAGGATGCGCCCGGATGAGTTCCTCTACCTGGAAGTGGCGGAGGAGGGCAATGCCCGGCTGTCCTTCGATGTCAACATGTATCGGGCGAACCTGCGTGTCAGCGAGCTCTACCCGCTTCTCATGGCGATGTGCCGATACTTTTCGGTTCCCCTGGCGGATTTCCACCGGATTTATGAATCCGTAAAAGACCTGATCTTCGGCCATATCTCAGGCGGGGTCGATCGCCACGGACGAGACTTCCTGACGGTCTATTACGGCGTGAAGGGGAGTACCCTGTAGGCTACCGGGTCGGCGACGCGGGGAGGGCGCAGAAGCCGATCCGTTCTTGGATGATACGGTACGGCGACCTCTCCGATGGAAAGGATGTGCGGGCAGGTGGTGGAGCGGGATGTGAAGACAGGGCGCGTCGATCTATCGAAATACCTCGTGATCTCCGTCTGGTTCGGCTGCAATAACGATTGCACGATCTGTATGCTGTCCGACCTCAAGCGCAGCCTGCCACCCATCGGATTCGAGAAGTTCTCTCAGGTCGTCAGCGACGTCGTGGAACACCGGCGTTTCGACAACCTGATCCTTTCCGGGGCGGAGGTGACCACCTTTGACGATCTGGAGCGGTATGTCCGTTTCGCGGCGTCCTTCGGATGGTTTCAACGGATCCAGATCCAGACGAACGGACGCCGACTCTCCGATCGCCGCTATCTCGATCGACTGGTCGCCTGCGGCGTGAATGAATTTTTCGTCAGCCTGCACGGGTTCGACGAGGTCCACGACGCACTCACCCGGCGGCCGGGATCGTTCCGGGAAACCCTTGCCGGGCTTCGGAATCTGGAAGGACTGACGGATGTGAACGTGATCAGCAACACCGTCCTCAACCGAACCAACGTTCACCAGATCGCCGAATTGCTGCATTTTCTATCCGGCCTCAGGATCGGCGAACTGCATCTCTGGAATCTCTTCCCCATGGAGGAGACCGATCGGCGCGATCTCGTGGTCAGCATCCGGGAGTTTGCGCGTCTCCTGCCGGACCTCCTCGCACGCCTGAAGCCGGCGGGGAAGCCG
>JALNWL010000222.1 GCA_023230905.1 Syntrophales bacterium | reverse complement strand
GGCTTGTTGAAGTAGCCCTTCATGACGTGATCGCCCTTGATGCAGATTTCGCCGACCTCCCCCTGGGACACTTCCCGGTCCTGCTCGTCAAACAGCCGGATCTCGCTTTCCGCAAAGGGGATCCCGATGGAACCGATCTTCCGGACGCCGTCGATGGGATTGGCCGTCGCCCCGGCGGTGCCTTCAGTCAGCCCGTAGCCCTCGATGATGATCATGTTGAAGGTCTCCTCGAACTTCCGGATGGCCTCCACGGGCATGGGGGCCGCCCCGCAGACGCCGTAGCGTAGCGAGGACACGTCCACCCCCTCGAACCCCGGCGTGTTAAGGAGAATCTGATACACCGTCGGCACGCCGCTGAAGATCGAGACGCGGTATTTCGCGACGCACTCCCAGAACTCCGAGGCCGAGAAGTTCCGACGCAGGATGATCTGGGACCCCTTCGACAGCGGAGACGTCCCGGTGATGACGAGGCCGTTGACGTGGAACAGGGGGAGGAAGCACATGATGACGTCGTTCTCGTCGATATTGGCGAGCAGGCTCGCCTGCCAGGAGTTCGTCAGGATGTTCCTGTGGGTGAGCAGCACCCCCTTCGGGTTGCCCGTCGTCCCCGAAGTATAGACGATCGTCGCCACGTCGTCGAGGTCGATCCCGACGGGGGTGAGATCGGCCGCCAAAGCCCGCAGGTCTTCGAACTTCAGGAACCGGTCGTCGGTCGCCTCCCGTTCGATGACGTGCTTCAGGGCCGGCGTCCCGTCGAGGATCTTGTCGACGTGCCCCCGGTAGACATGGTCGCAAAACAGGGCCACCGCCCCGGAATCGTTGAGCAGGTACTGGATCTCCCCGGTCTGCCACCAGCAGTTGACCGGACCGGCGATCGCCCCGATCTTGATGATGCCGAAATAGGCCTCATAGAACTCCGGGCTGTTGTCCATCAGAATGCAGACCCGTTCGCCCTTCCGGACCCCCAGTTTGAGAAGGCCGTTGGCGACCCGATTGCTCCCCTCGTCGAGCTCCCGATAGGTGATGTCCCGTTCGTAATAGCGGATGGCGATCCGGTCCCCGTAGCGGTGGGCCTGAGTCTCCACCATATCCCTGATGTTCGCAAACGCCAGCTTCATGTTCCCTCCTTGTCGTCATTCTTCCCTCACGGATCGGCGCGGCGACCCGGGATTTTCCCCGGCTATAAGGGCATCGGGAAATAAATGCAATCAAAAAAACTTTTCCCATTGATCTTGTCCCACATTTTTGTTATGCGTTTCGACGCGGGGCGGGGTTTTCGTCGCACCAGGGTCCACCCGCAGCACCTGTTGGGCCGGCGTGCCCCGCAACGTCGTACACAACCCTTTCATAAGCAACCGCCATCGCAGTGTCCATCGCCAAACGGGAGGTATTCATGAACATCATCGAGAAGGCCCTCGGAGACGGTCGTCTTGCCCTTTCCGAATACGAGGCCAAACAGGTCCTGTCCGCCTACGGCATTCCCGTGACCCGGGAAGTCCTGGTCGAAAAGGAGGTGGACCTGACCGACGCGCTCCGGCAGGTCGGCTACCCCGTGGTCATGAAGGGGTGCGCGGCCGCCATCGCCCACAAGACGGAAAAGGGCCTCATCCACGTGGATGTCCGCAACGAAGCGGAGGCGCGCCAAGCCTTCTCCACCCTTCGGGAGGCCCTCGCGGAAACCGGGGGCGCGGTCCTCGTTCAGACCTTCATCCGGGGCCAGCGGGAACTCGTCGTCGGGATGACGCGCGATCCCCAGTTCGGCCCCTGCGTCATGTTCGGACTCGGGGGAATCTTCACGGAAATCCTCCGGGACGTTTCCTTCCGGAAGGCCCCGCTCGAACGCGCCGACGCCTTGGAGATGATGCAGGAAATCAAGGGACACAAGATTCTGGGTGCCCTGAGGGGCATGCCGGCGGTGGACCTCGAGGCGATGGCGGAGATCCTGATCCGCGTCGGCCGGATCGGTCTTGAAAACGACCGGGTTAAGGAAATCGACATCAACCCTATCATCATTGTACAGGGGAAACCCATCGCCGTGGATGCCCTGATCGTTCTCGAACCCGCTCCCTGAGGAGGCGAGGCCATGTCGACGGACAGATTTTCCATGCGGGAGGCCGTCCGGTTCGGTTGGGTCACGACGAAAGATCATTTTCTCTTTTTCGTCGGGATCCTGCTGGCGGCTTTTCTGATCGTCATCGTCCCCGAAGGCATCGGGAAGGCATTGAGCGGTCTGGCGGATGAACAGGCGCCGGGCCTGGGGCTCGCATTCAAGGGGATCGGCCTCCTTTTTTCTCTCCTCAGTTCGGTCCTCTACCTGATCCTGCAGATGGGATTCATCCGGATCTCTCTCAATTTCCATGACGGGTCTCCCAGCGGCTTCGCCGACCTCTTCTCGTCCTGGCGCCTGTTTTTCAAATACCTGCTCGGGGCGATCCTGTACGGCCTGCGCTGCTTCTGGCCCGTCTTCCTGCTGGGCATCGTCGCCGCCATCCTGATCCCCAGCCTCAAGGCGCAGGCCGCCCCGTCCACGACCCTGGCGGCGGCCATCACCCTCGGCGTTCTCTTTCTCATTCTTCTGCCCCTGACCGTCATCTGGGCCATCAAGTACCAGTTTTTCGGCTACCTTGTCGTCGATCGGGGCTTGGGGCCGGTGGAGGCCATCCGGAAGAGCGCCGACGTAACCGACGGCGCCAAGGTGGATCTCTTCCTCTTTTGCCTGCTCATCGTCGGGATCAACCTCCTGGGGATGCTGGCCCTGATGGTCGGCCTTTTCGTCACCCTGCCCCTCTCGGTGATCGCCTACGCCCACGTGTATCGCCGGCTTTCGGGAGAGGCGCCGGTCGTGCAGCGGCTTGAAGACGCCGAAGCGGAGCCAGACGCGGTAGTCCCGCTGGATATCGATCTGGGCGGGGGAGAATCGCCCGTCCCCGCGGCTGTGATGAAGCCGTCCGTCCGGATCGTCTCGAAGACCGCCCCGGCATCCGCCGGCGAAGAGACCCGGACGAAGGGGCTTTTCCTGCTGTTTTACCGGAACGACTACGAGGGCGCCATCCAGGAATTCACGCGCGCCATCGGGCAGGACGCCCGCTACGCCGGAGCCTACTTCAGCCGGGGAATGGCGTACTTCAAACTGGGGGAGTTCAACCTCGCCCTGAAGGATTTCAACGAGGCGATCGACCTGAACCGGGACTATGCGGAGGAGGCCGGTGTGTTCGTCCAGCGCGGGCTCGCCCGCGAAAAACTGGGAGACCGCTCCGGAGCGGTTCAGGACTTGCGGGCGGCGGTGGCGCTGGGCAACCGGGACGCGCAGCGCTGGCTGAACTGGATCATGGAACAGGGCGAGGATCTTTAGCCGGGAGGCGCGTCAGCCCCCCTTCAGTGTCCCGGGTTTTCGATCCGCGGCTTCATCGCCAGGATCAGGAAAACGGCCAGGATCAGGACCGCCAGGTTGAGCTGCCACGCGTAGGCGTAAGAGCCCAGACGGTCGTAGAGGGCTCCACCCAGCACCGGCCCGATGCTCCCGCCGATTCCCGCCACGAAGAACGTCAGAATACCGTAGGCCGTCCCCAGGACCTGCCGGCCGAAACGATCCGCCAGCAGATACGGCATCATGGTGGCGATGGACCCGTAACCGAAGCCGAAGAGCAGGGCGTAGACCATGAGCAGGGTCGCGGATGTGGCTTGGAGCAGGACAATCATCCCCGCGGCCATGCAGATGAAGCCCAGCGAGGCGGAGTATTTCGCGTCGGGGATATGATCACTCAACCAGCCGAAGAAGAACCGCCCCCCGATGCTGCCGATGCCGATGAATCCCAGGGAGGCGGCGGCGACCACCTCTTCGATGTGGTTGTCCCGGGCATAGGCGACCTG
>JALNWL010000221.1 GCA_023230905.1 Syntrophales bacterium | reverse complement strand
CGCTTGAAGAAGCCGCCGGGGATCTTGCCGGCCGCGAACGTCTTTTCCTGATAATCCACGGTCAGGGGGAGGAAGTCCAGCCCTTCCCGCGCCGTCTTCAGGGATACGGCCGTCACCAGCACCACGGTATCCCCGTACTGCGCGAACACGGCGCCATCGGCTTGTGCGGCCACATAGTCCGTCTTCAGGCAGATCTCTCTGCCCGCAAAGTCACAACGAAAATCCTTACTCATTCTCATTCCTTTCTCTAAAGGCCCCCGGGCACAGATTCAGGCCCCGGGCCGATCCGTTTTCCTGCAAGCGATGCATCCCGCGGGAGGATTACTTCCGGATCCCCAGCTGCTGGATGATGCTCCGGTATCGTTCCACATCCTTTTTCTTCATGTAATCGAGAAGCCGCCGCCGCTGACCGACCAGTTTCAAGAGTCCCCGCCGGGAATGATGGTCCTTTTTGTGCGCCTTGAAGTGCTCCGTCAAATACTCGATGCGCGCCGTCAGCAAGGCAACCTGAACCTCCGGGGAGCCCGTATCGTTCTCGTGGATCTGATATTTACCGATAATGCCCTTTCGTTTCTCCGCATCTAACACTGCCCTTTCTCCTTCCTTGAACGTCGTTCTCTTGCCGAATTCTCACAATGCGGCGCATGGTTGACTTGCATTCGTCTTCGGCCTCGCGCCTTCGACGGCGGCGCTGCGGCTCATCAGGGATTGAACACCCTCAGGATCTTGGTAAACGGCGCGTCGCCGGACGCCTCCCCCGACGCCTGCGGAGGAGGAACCACCTTGCCGATGGCGACCAAGGCACGCCGATTGAGTGTAAATTTTATCATATCTTCCGGGGCAAGAAAAGGAATATCCTCTTCCCCCCAGTCGCCCCGTTTCGGCTGATGCCCGGCGCGAATCCGCTTCGCCAGCGAGGCATCGACCCCGATCTCGGTCAATTCCGGCAGGGCGTCGACCAGGGGGATCAGCCCCCGCCGCAACCGTTCCGGTCCCGCGGCGCCCGCCTCATCTTCCAGACGAATGGCCAGGGTCTCGTCGAACGGGCCGGTTTTGAGGCGCCTCAGGGCGTAGAGACAGGCCCCGCAGCCCAGGCTTTCCCCGACCTCCGCGCAGAGCGAGCGGATGTAGGTTCCCTTCGAACAGCGGACGGTGAAGGTCGCATAGGGCCCCTCGATGGACTCGATCGTCAGTTCGTTGATCTCGACGATCCGGGAGGGCGGGTCGATCGCGACCCCCTGACGGGCCCAGCGGTGCAGGGCCTTGCCCTTGAACTTGAGGGCCGAATAGCGGGGCGCCTGCTGCAGGCGCCTGCCGACGCACTTTTCCAGCGCGCCGGCGATCTCCTCCGGCGTCGCGGACGGGACGCAGGTCCGCTCGACCTGCCCCTCCCGGTCCAGGGTGTCCGTCCGGACCCCCAGAAGCAGGGTGGCCCGATAGACCTTCCATCCTCCCATGAGGAACGGCACGAGCTTCGTCGCCTCGTTGAGGCAGACCGGAAGCACCCCCGTGGCCAGGGGATCGAGCGTGCCGGTGTGACCGGCCTTTCTGACGCCCAGCGTACGGCGAACCTCGTCCACCACGTCAAACGAGGTCTTCCCCGCCGGCTTGTCGATCACGATCACGCCGTTCATCGGCGCTCCTCCGCACCCAGGCTGGAAACAACCGCCGCGATCACGTTTCGTTTCACCGCTTCCACATCCCCCTCGACTCGACAGGCGGCGGCATTGACGTGACCGCCGCCGCCGAAGGCACGGGCGACGCGCTCCACGTTGACGCGACCTTTCGACCGCAGACTGACCTTGATGCGGCCGTCCTCCATCTCGCTGAACAGGACGGAAACGTCCACCCCCCGGATGGTCCGGGGCAGGTCCACGAGGCCGTCCGTATGCTCGGGCGCCGCGCCCGTCCGCGCCAGGACCTCGCGGGTCACGGTGAGCGATCCCACGCGGTCGTCCCCGTCGAGGGAGAGGGTTTCCAGGACCGCGCCCAGAAGCCGGATCTTGGCGAGGGGGTTGCTCTCGTAGACGTTTTCCGAAATCCTCTGCGGATCGGCCCCGCGCACCACGAGCCCGGCCGCCGCCGTCAGTGCCTCCGGCGTCGTGTTGCCGTAATGGAACCCGCCGGTATCGGTCAGGATCGCCGTATACAGACACGTCGCTGCCGACGGCGTCGGTTCCCAGTTCATGGCCGTCATGACCCGGCAGAGGATTTCCCCCGTCGAACTTGCCTTCGGATCGAGCAGGACCGTATCGCAGAAACCGCCGTTGGAGACGTGATGGTCGATATTCACGAGTTGCCGGATGCCTGCGATCCGAGGGGCCTCCCGACCCACCCGGTCCAGCTCGCTGCAATCCAGGATGAACGCCGCGTCGAACGTCTCCGGCGGGGGCAGCGCCGACACGATGGTTTCGCTCGCGGGAAGAAAGCGGTAATTCCCGGGAATCTCGTCCTGGTTGTAGACCACCGCCTCCTTCCGCAGATCGGTCAGCATCGCGTACAGGGCGAGCTCCGATCCGAGGGCGTCCCCGTCCAACCGTTCATGGGCCGTAATGAGAAACGTCCGGCCGCGATGGATGATGTCAATGATCTTCTGGAGCATCCGGTTCCTCTGGTTCTTCTTGATGGTGGATTTCCTGGATCAGCCTCTCGATCCGGCTGCCGTAGGCGAAGGAGGGGTCGTACAGAAAGATGAGTTCCGGCACGTAGCGCAACTCGATCCGCTTCCCCAGTTCCCGGCGGATGAAGCCCACGGCCCGGTCCAGGCCCGCCCGGATCTCCGGGCGGCACTGGTCCTGTCCCATTTCGACGAAATACACCTTGGCCACCCTGAGATCGTCCGACAGCGTCACGCCCGACAGGGTCAGAAACCCGATCCGGGGATCGCGGATGCGCTTGCGCAGGATATCGGCGAGTTCGGCGCGGATCAGATCCGCCACGCGTTCCGCCCGTTTATATTGTGCCATACTTTTCCATTTCCAGTCGCGGATCATCCCCGATGTCCGCAAACGAAAGGATTTCCATCTTCGTGCGGACCCGCTCCGCCATGCCGAGGTCGTCGATGAACCGAAAAACGTGATCCATCTTGCCGTTGATGTAGGCGCGGTCGTTTCCGACTACGCAGAATCCGATCCGGGCCGCCTGCCAGAGGTCTTGCTGCCCCACCTCGGCGATGGAGATGTTGAATTCATTCTGCGTGCGCTTGAGAATCCGCCGCAGAACGCCCCGCTTCTCCTTGAGGGAGCGGCTGCCCGGGATCAGGATGTCGATCAGTCCCACACCGATAACCATGCCCCCCTCACGCCCCGGTCCGCGGGCGTCCCCGAAGCCCGTCGGCCCGTTAAAGCTTGCGTTCGATTTCCTCCTGGACGTAAGACTCGATGACGTCCCCGATGCGGATGTCGTTGTAGTTCTCGATGCCGATGCCGCACTCGAACCCCGTCGCGACCTCCTTGACGTCGTCCTTGAAGCGCCGGAGGGAGGCGATCCGTCCATCGTACACGACGACGCCCTCCCGGACCAGCTTGACGCCCGAGGACCGGGCCAGCTTCCCGTCCGTCACATAGCAGCCGGCGATGGTGCCGATCTTCGGCACCTTGAAGATGTCCCGCACCTCGGCGCGGCCCTGGCTGACCTCGCGGTACTCCGGCTCCAGGAGCCCCTCCATCGCCGCCTTCATGTCGGCAATCACGTTGTAGATAATGTCGTAGAGCTTGATCTCCACCCCTTCCGTTTCGGCCACCTCGGCAACCCGGGCGTCCGGACGCACGTTGAACCCGATGATGATGGCGTTGGATGCCGACGCCAGCATGACGTCGGTCTCCGTGATGGCGCCGGTGGAGGAATGGATGATCTTGATCTTGATGTCGGCCGCGCCCAGTTTTCCGAGCGCGTCCACGAGGGCCTCGACGGACCCCT
>JALNWL010000220.1 GCA_023230905.1 Syntrophales bacterium | reverse complement strand
TAGCGGGCATGGCTCTCGCGGGCGATGATCTCGTCCTGCAGCTCGCGGCCGATACTCGTGAAGTAGGCGTTGTAGCCCGTCACCCGGACCAGGAGGTGCCGGTAGTCCCGGGGATGTGTCTGGGCCTCGCGGAGCATGTCCGCGTCGATCAGGTTGATCTGGAGCGCCGTGCCGCCGTTCTCGGCGTATCCCTTCAAAAAAGCCTTGAATTTTCTCCGGTGTTCGGGGTCCCGCAGCAGGGAGGGGCTGAAGGTCATCGTGTGGCTCGCCCCGTTCGGCAGGTTGCACAGGTAGGCCTCCCAGTCCCCCCGGCCGGAGGGCGCCTTGCCGCCCAGGGCCTTGCCCACGGAGTTCACGTTGGCCGTGGGACCGTGGATGTCGGCGCCGTTGGAGGGGCAGATGGCGTTGGAGAGGAACTGCCCCCGGGGGCGCCCGTCCGCCGTGGCGGCCACGATGAAGCCGTCGCCGACCCAGTAGTTCCAGCTCAGCATGCCGGGGCGGAAGCGCCGGCCCGTCGAGCGGGTCCGGAACTTCCAGGTTTCCGCCGCCCACAACTCCATGACCCGGGCGGCCATCCGGTCCGCCTCGTCGTCGTCCCGGCCGTACTTCGGGGCCCGGAACTTGGCCTTGGCCTGCAGGATCTCGTGGCCGGCCCAGTTGTCCTTGAGCGCCCGGATCAGCTCCGCCATCGTGCACGCCTTCTGGTCGTAGACGAGATACTTGATCGCGAGCAGCGAATCGACCGTTGTGGCGAAGGTGACCCCCTCCATCGTGGTGAAGCTGAGCTCGGCGCCGCCCTGGGTCACGTCGCGCCCCTGCCCGGCGCAGCCCTTCACGAGGCAGGACAGGTAGGGGGTCGGCGAGAAGCGGGCCCGGATCGCCTCCGAGGCCTCGTATGTCTCCGCGCAGCGGGCCAGGATGTAGCGGGTCTGCGCACAGTAGGCCTCCCAGAACGCGTCCCAGGTCGCAAACGCCGTCGCGTCGCCCGTCCGCGGCCCCGCCTGGCGGATGCGCTCCGTCTTGCCGGTCATCGGATCGACGAAGGGCACGAGGTCCCGCCCCCCGGTCAGGGCCAGCTCGACCGCCTTGACGAGGTTCACGTTGTTATCCACCGTGCCTGAACGGTCGTTGCCAACCATCGTGTTCTCCAGGCAGCCGACGGAGGCGTAGTCGTGCACGTTCCCCTCGTGGATCAGGTGGGTGACGCCCGCCTCCTTCGCCTCCCGCAGCATGCCGGCCATCGACCGCTCGTCGAAATTGAGGAGGAACGGCGCCCCCTGGCTCGACGCGATCATGTCCACGACCCGGTCCAGGAGCGCCTCCGGGCTGTTCCGGTGCAGGCGCACATTGGGCTTGGGCTCCAGGATGGGGGTCATCTCGTCGATGACCTCGAGCAGGGCGTAGGTCAGGTCGTTGGTCATGTCCCGCCCTCCCGGGCCCATGCCGGAGAGGTTGAAGAGCTGCCCGTACCCGGCGGTGATGCCCTGGTTGCCCCCCACGCGGATCATCATGTCGTAGACCGTGTTGCAGTGCACCCAGAGGCACCGCAGGATCTCCTTGCCGAACTCGCGGTCCATGCCCTCGTCGAGGGATCGCTGCCAGAAGGGATACAGGGATTGGTCGAGCCTGCCGAAGGACACGCCGGGTCCAGGGTAGTTCTCGTCGCTCATGACGAGCATGTGCGTGAGCCACAGGGCCTGCACCGCCTCCCAGAAGGTCCGGGGCGGTTCCCAGGGGACCCGCTCGAGGTTGGCCGCCATTTGGGCCAGTTCATCCCGCCGCGCCGGGTCCGCTTCGCCCGCCGCCCGCCGCGTGCAGAGGACGGCATAGCGCGCGGCCAGGTCGCGGGGCATCCCGGCCGCCGTCATCATGGCGCGGAGCTGGGCCCCGCGGGCGCCTTTCCTGTCCCGCTCCGTCAGACGATCGTACGTTTCCGCGAGATCCGCGTGGATGCCCCGCCAGCCGATGTCGAGCACGCGGGCGTAGTCGGGGATCAGGTGGCCGCTCGTCGCCCCGCTGTTCCCGTAGCCGTGGTCGTGGAACGCCTTCATGACGGCGCGGGCGCCCTTCCTGCCGTAGATCAGGCGGTCCCGCGCCGCCGTCTCCGCCTTCGTCCAGCAGCGGGACGCCTGCAGGTTGAAGCGGCCGCCGGCCAGAAGGTCGCCGGGGAGGAGCTCCTGCGGGACGTGGTTCACCATCACCTCCCGGATGAACCAGGCGCGCCGCTCCGGCAGGGACCATTTCCAGAACCCCTCCGGAAGCGGGACGGGCCGGGCGGCCTGCCGCAGGGCGGAGCGGAAGGTCTGGAGAAAGGGGTAGGTCTCCGGGACGATGTAGTACGTGATCTCGTCGTACACGACGTCCCAGGGCGTCCCGGTCGTCCAGGCCGTGGCCTCGTTGTTCCAGGCGCGCGCCGTCCCCTGGAAGTAGTAATCCCTCAGCCACGCGATCCGGGGGGAGAGCCCCCGGGGCGCCTTGATGGCGAATTTCGGCTGCATCGCCGCGTTCATATGGGGCCTCCTTTCAGGGAGGGCAGATAACCGGCCGCCAGCGCCTTGTAACGGGCGACCTGCTCCGCCTGCCAGTCTTCGTCCCGGCCGAGTTCCGCGGCCATGAGGGCCGCCGTGTCCTTCGCCATCTCGACCGACGCCCGTGCATTCAAAAACAGCGCCCGCGTGCGCCGGGCCAGAACATCCTCCACCGTGCGGGCCATCTCCCGGCGGACGCCCCAGACCACCTCGGCCCGGAGGTAGGGGAGCGCCCCGTGGAGGCGCTTTCCCAGCTCCGGCCGGGCGGCGATGAGCCGCCGGATGCCCGGGGCGTCGGCGCCGTAGGCGTGGAGGGGATCGGCGTCGTCGGACGCCTCGACCCAGCCGTGGATGGGCATCTGCTCGGTGGGGCAGGGGCGCCGCTTCAGCCCGCCCACCGTGATCGCCAGATCCACCGTGTCCTGGGCCATCCGCCGGTACGTCGTCCATTTGCCGCCCGTGATCGTGACCAGCCCCGACGGCGAGACCAGGAGCGTATGGTCGCGCGACAGCTCCGCCGTGCTCTTGTCGTCCCCCGTCCGGAAGAGGGGCCGGATGCCGGCGAACATGCTAAGGACATCCTTCCGTTCCGGGCCCCGGGCGAGGTAGCGCCGGGAGTGCTTCAGGATGAAATCGATCTCCTCCTCGAGGACCCTGGGCTCGAGGTCCGCCCGCTCGATCGGGGTGTCCGTCGTGCCGAGGACGACCTTGTCGTGCCAGGGGACCGCGAACAGGACGCGGCCGTCGTCCGTATGGGGCACCATGATGGCGGCGTGCCCCGGCAGGAATTCCCGGCCGACGATCAGGTGCACCCCCTGGCTGGGGGCGATCAGGTTCGGCACCGTCGGGTCGTCCATCCGGATGACGCCGTCGGCGAAGACGCCGGTGGCGTTCACCACGACCCGGCCCGGAATCTCGTACACCCGGCCCGTTTCCTCGTCCCGGGCGGCGACCCCGCTCACCGCGTCGCCTTTCTTGAGCAGGGCCGTGACCGGCATGTAGTTCAGGGCCGTGCCGCCGCGGTCGATGACGGTCTGGGCTAGATTGACCGCCAGACGCGCGTCGTCGAACTGCCCGTCGTAGTAGATGACCCCGCCCCGGAGGCCGTCGGGCTCCAGGGTCGGAATGCGCCGGCGCGTCTCCCGGAGGGAGAGCCGCTGGGAGGGTTCCAGGCCCAGCTTGCCCGCGAGCTTGTCGTAGACCTTCATGCCGACGCCGTAGAACGGGCCTTCCCACCAGCCGTAGCTGGGGACGATGAAGGCCTGGTGGCGGATCAGGTGGGGGGCGTTGAACATCAGCAGGCCGCGCTCGTGGAGGGCCTCCAGGACGAGCGAGACGTTTCCCTGCTTCAGGTAGCGGACGCCGCCGTGGACGAGTTTGGTGCTGCGGCTGGAGGTTCCTTTCGAATAGTCGTGCTGCTCCAGGAGGAGCGTCCGGT
>JALNWL010000219.1 GCA_023230905.1 Syntrophales bacterium | reverse complement strand
GCGAGGCTGATCGAAGCGACCCTCCAGGTCCGCGGGGAGGCCGGGGCCCGGCAGGTGAAGAACGCCGAAACGGCGCTTGCACACGGTTTCAACGGACCCTGCGGCCAGAGCCACTGCGTGTGGATCGTGGGCGGAAGGAAGTGAGGTGCGATATGGGAAGAAGAGTAGCCATTGTCGGAGTTGGTCAGACCTATCACAAGAGCCACCGGCCGGACGTGAATTCGCGCGAGATGATCCGTGAGGCCGTTACGGCGGCCCTGGCCGACGCCGAACTCACCATCCGGGACATCGACGCCATCGTGATCGGCAACATGGACCACTTCGAATCCATCAATTACGTCGACACATACAGCGTCGAAGGATCGGGCGGCGTCATGAAGCCCATCATGAAGGTATCGACGGGCGGGACGACGGGGGCGACGGTCGCCATCGCCGCCTATTACCACGTGGCCTCGGGGCTCTTCGACCGCGTGCTGGCGATCGGTTTCGAGAAAAACTCGGAGAGCGACACGACGGGCGCCATCATCACCTGTTCGGACGCCATCTGGGACCGGTTTTCGTATTCCGGGGCGATTCCGAGCCTGGCGACGGAGGCGACGGCCTACATGGAGAAGTACGGGGCCACGCAGGAGGATGCCGCGATCATCGGCGAACGGGACCGGAACAACGCGCTCAACAACCCCTTCGCGCACCTGCAGCGGCCGCTGACCGTGGCGGACATCATGGCTTCGCCGATGCTGGCCTATCCGATCAAGTTGGGCGACATCTGCCCGCGGAGCGACGGCGCCTGCGCCTGCGTTCTCGCGGCGGACGGCGTGGCCCAGAAGATCGCCCGGAAGCCGGCCTGGTTCAAGGCGGCGGCGGTGCGGCATACGTACACCTGGTTCGGGGATTCCACGGACTACAACAAGGGACTCGTCTCGATGCAGCGGGCGTCGAAGGATGCCTATCAGCAGGCGGGGATCACGAAGCCCGCCGAGGAGATCGACGTGGCCGAGCTTTACCTGCCCTATACCTGGGCGGGGCTCAAGTGGATCGAAGACATCGGGTTCTGCGGCCCCGGCGAGGGCGTACGCTTCGTGCGGGACGGCAACACCCATATGGGCGGCAAGATTCCGGTCAACCCGTCGGGCGACGTGATCTCGACGAACTGCATCGGCGCCACCGCCCTGCTCCGGGTGGCCGAGGCGGCGATCCAGGTCATGGGCAAGGGCGGCAAGCGGCAGGTGCCCGACGTGAAGAATGCCCTGGCCACGGGATTCGGCGGTTGCTTCTGGTCGGACGTCGTCATCCTGAGCACCGAGAGACCATAGGAAGAGGGGGAGTGATCATGGCTCATCAAGTCGAAAGCGAACGACTCGTGTCGGTTTTTGCCTATCCGATGCCTTACGAATGGTCCATCGGGCTGTACGGCAGCAAGTTTTTTCAGGAAATCAAACAGAACAGGCGGTTCGTCGGCATCCGGTGCGACGGGTGCGGCAAGGTCTACGTTCCACCGCGGCGGGTGTGCGGGCCCTGTTTCCGGGAACTCACGGAACTGGTGACCCTGTCCGACACCGGCATCATCACGGCCTTTTCGGTGGTGAACTACCCGTTCATCGATCCGAACACCGGCGCGCAGCGGCCGATCCCCTACACCTACGGCTACATCAAGCTGGACGGGGCGGACAACATCTTCTCCCACATCATCAACGAGATGGACCTCTCCAAGATCAAGGTCGGCATGAAGGTGCGGGCGATTTTCAAGGACACCGCGGAAATGCAGGGGAACATTCAGGACATCAAGTATTTCGATATCGTGAGGTAGGGCGGGGCATTCCCCGGTGGGAGAGGGGAGGCCCCTTTAGCAGGGTGTCGAAAAACACCCGGATTGGGCAGGCTGTTCAAAAATGTTCAGATGCAAGGCGCGCAAAAACCGAAGAGCGAGACGTATACAGAAATAAGTCGAGCGATGAGATTTACAGCGCAACGCCGCGGATGAGCGTTTTTCAATGGCCTGTTAGAGGCAACCGAGGAGCCCGCGGCTCTGTGCGGGCGATGGAGGATGGATATGGATTTTATTTTGAATGAAGATCAGGCGATGTTGCGGGATACGGTGCGGCGGATTGCCGAAGAGAAGTTTGCCCCCATCGCCGCCGAGATTGACGAGAAGGAAACCTTTCCGAAGGAGTCGGTGAAGGTCCTGGCCGAGAACGGCCTCCTGGGTGTCCAGATCCCGGAAGCGTACGGCGGGGCCGGTGCGGGGATGCTCGCGATGGTCCTGGTCGTCGAGGAAATCGCGCGGGTCTGCGCCGCCACGTCCGTCATCCTGACCACGCAGGCCCTGGCGAGCGATCCGCTGCTTTTGGCCGGAACGGAAGACCAGAAGAAGAATTTTCTCTACCGTCTGGCCTCCGGCGCCTGTCTCGGCGCCTGCGGCATCACGGAGCCGGGGGCGGGGTCCGACGTGGCCGGCATGAAGACGACGGCCAAAAAGGTGGACGGCGGGTATCTCCTGAACGGCGCCAAGATCTTCATCACGAACGGCGGCGAGGCCCAGATCGTGACGGTGCTCGCCTACACGGACAAGGACAAGGGCAACCGCGGCATCAGCATGCTGATCCTGGAGAAGGGCGACGCGGGATTCACCGTGGGCAAACACGAGCACAAGATGGGGATGCACGGATCGGACACGCGGGAACTGGTGTTCGAGGACGTCTTCGTCCCGGCGGACCGTCTCCTCGGTCCGGAGGGCGGCGGTTTCCGGACCCTCATGACGACCTTCAACTACACGCGGCCGGCCGTCGGCGGCCAGGCCCTGGGCATCGCCCAGGGGGCCCTCGAGGCCTCCATCCGCTATGCCAAGGAGCGGGTCCAGTTCGGCAAGACCCTGTCCTCCTTCCAGGGGATGCAGTGGATGCTGGCGGAGATGGCGCTCAAGGTGGAGACGGCGCGGTCGATCGTCTACCGGGCGGCCTCGATGATCGACAGCGAGCCCGACGCCTCGGAACTGCCGAAGATCGCCTCCATGGCGAAGTGGTACGCCTCGGATGTGGCGATGCAGGTTACGACCGATGCCGTCCAGGTCTTCGGCGGCTACGGCTATGTCCGGGAATATCCGATGGAGCGGATGATGCGCGACGCCAAGATCACCCAGATTTACGAAGGCACGAACCAGATCCAGCGGACCATCGTGGCGGGGCATCTGCTGCGATAGCGCGGACACGGACATACCCTGGCAGAGTATAGAAAAACACCGGGATTGGGCAGGCTGTTCAAAAATGTTTAGATGCAAGGCGCGCAAAAACTTCAAGAGCGAGACGTATATAGAAATACGTCGAGCGATGAGATTTGCAGCGCAACGCCGCGGATGAGCGTTTTTCAACAGCCTGTTAGGAAAGAGGATTCGGACATGGAAGAGAACTACGATGTGATCGTGGTGGGCGCGGGCGTCGGCGGCTTGACCGTGGCAAGCCTGGCTGCCCTGGAAGGGCTCAAGACCCTGCTCGTCGAGCAGTGCGACCGTGTCGGCGGCCGTGCGCTCAGCATCCGCGGCGAGGAGATCCTCGCCCGCGGCGCGGCCTGGTACAAGGGGCTCCTGGCGAAGCAGTACTCCTGGATCCCCTACAGCGAACCCGACCTGGACGAGATCATTGCGAAGGGGATGCTCAAGGGGTATACATTGGATGTCGGCTATCACGGGGTGGCGCTCAACGGCGACGGCTACTTCCTCGATCTCGACGAGCGGCTGGGAACGGGCGTCCAGATGGTGGGGAATCTCAACAGCACCTACATCGGCGATGAATGGTACATGGATTTCCACGCCGGCAAAATCGACGATCGCCTGATGAAGCTGCTCCAGGAGCAGAAGATTCCGATGCACCGGTTCTATGTCGCCGCGGCGAAACTCACGGAGAAGGACTACGACGCCCTGGAGACGGTCTCGGTGACGCAGTGGTGCAAGGACAACGGCCTGTACGAGAACAAGACGGTGT
>JALNWL010000218.1 GCA_023230905.1 Syntrophales bacterium | reverse complement strand
TCTCCTCCGGCAGCCGGTCCTTTTTGGGCGCGTCCGGAGCGGTCATGGTGCGGTCCTCTCGATGGTTCGCAGACGGGCGCTGCGCGCCCGCGGATTTCGGTCGATTTCCGCGCTGTCGGGGGCGATGGGCTTCCGGTGGATCGAACGGGCGGTCGGCGTGAGTCCGCAGGCGCACACCGGGAGTCCGGGCGGGCAGATGCAGCCCTTTTCCCAGGTGCGGAAGGTTTCCTTCACGATCCGGTCTTCGAGGGAGTGAAACGTGATGACGGACAGGCGGCCGCCGGGGCGGAGTCGGTCACGGCATTGGGGCAGGGCCTGCCTGAGCCGGGTCAGTTCGTCGTTGACGGCAATGCGGAGGGCCTGGAAGGTACGTGTGGCCGGGTGGATCCGGCGGTGGCGCAGGGGGGGAGGGACGGCGGCGCAGACGATGCGGGCCAGTTCCGCGGTGGTCGCGATCGGCGCCTGTCGGCGTCCTGCCACGATCGCTCTGACAATTCTTCCCGCCATGATTTCTTCACCGTACTCTCTGATGATCCGCTCCAGCTCCGACGCGGAGGCGCTGGAGAGGAGTTCCTGGGCCGTGATCCCCCGGCTGCGATCCATGCGCATGTCCAGGGGCGCCGGGCGGGAAAAGCTGAATCCCCGCGACGCCGTATCCAACTGGTGTGAAGAAACCCCCAAATCGAGAAGAACACCGTCCGCCGGCCCCGGGTGTCGATCCGACAGCAGGGCCTCAAGCCGGGCAAAATTGCCGTGAATCAGGAGCGTCCGGTCGCGAAAGGGCGCCAGCCGTTCCCGGGCTGCCGTCAGGGCTTCCTCGTCCTGGTCGATGCCGATCAGGAATCCGTCCGGGGCCGTCCGCGCCAGGATCGCCGCGGCGTGACCGCCGCCTCCGAGGGTGCCGTCGATGTAGATGCCTCCCCGCCGGCAGTTGAGCGAGGCGACCACCTCCCCGAGCATGACCGGTGCGTGAAAGCATTCCATGATTTACGGCCGTCGTTTAAATGCCCAATTCCGCCATGCATTCGCTCAGGGTGTCCGGATCGCCTCCCGTTTTGGCCATCTCGGCCTCGAAGCGCTCCTTGCTCCATATCTCAATGATCCTGATCATGCCGGCCAGAACCACGTCCTTCTCCAGGTGTGCGTATTCCCGCAGATTCGGGGGAATCAGCACCCGCCCCTGGCCGTCGATCGCGCAGTCCACGGCCCCGGACATAAAAAAGCGCTGGAAAGCCCGCACTTCCTTCTTCAACAGGGACTGGAAGCTGACCTTCTCTTCGATGATCCGCCATTCTTCGTAGGGGAACACCATCAGATACCCGTCCCAGTTCGTGATGACCAGGCGGTTGTCGTACTTCTCCGCGAGGACCTCGCGCAGGCGGGAAGGGAAGATGATCCGTCCCTTGTCGTCGATGGTATGATGATACTGCCCCCGGAAGACAGACATCTGGGAAAGTCCTCCACTAAAAACCACTTCGCTCCACTTTGGGGCAGGTATAGAGGAGGATTTTGGCTTTGTCAAGAAAAAATTTTAATTCTTTTTCCTGTCAGTTTGATATTTTACGATGGCTTGCCGATGGGCGAGGAGGGTGGAGGAAAAATAATGCGACCCGTTATTGTTCGAGACGAAGTAGAGGTAATCGACCGGGGCCGGTTCCAGGGCGGCCTTGAGGGAGTCGAGGCCGGGGTTGGCGATGGGGCCAGGGGGCAACCCCGCGATCCAATAGGTGTTATGGGGGACCCGGCGCCGGAGGTGGCGGCGGGTGATGGTTCCGTTGAAATGGGCGAGGTCGTAGACGGCGGTGGGATCGCTCTGGAGCTTCATCCCTTTTTTCAGGCGGTTGTGAAAGACGGCGGAGATCAGGGGCTTTTCCGACCGGCACCCGGATTCCTTGCCGATCAGGGAGGCCAGGGTGACCCATTCCCCCATCGTCATGCCCAGCGCCTCCGCCCGCACGATCATGTCCGGCGTCACCCGTTTCCTGAATTCCCTGACCATGAGGCGCATGATTTCACGTTGGGACATCGTGCGGTCGAGCAGGTAGGTGTCCGGAAACAGGTACCCTTCCGCCGAGGCCGCGTCGATGTCGAGCGAAGCGAGGAATTTCCGGTCATGCGCGAGCGCGATGAACTGCTCCGGATCAGCCAGTTTGTGCTCGGCCAGTCGTTCGGCGATTTCCCTCAGGGTCAGGTCCTCCGGGATCGTGACCCGGTGGTGTTTGATTTCGCCCTTGACGAGCTTTTTGACGATCTGGCGGGGCGTCATCGCGGTGGTGAATTCGTATTCGCCGGCCCGGATCTGGCGGTGGGCCTGCTTGCCGATGACGAGCACGTAGTACAGGGGGCGGTTCTTGATCAGCCCGGCCCGGTCCAGGATGTCCGTGGCCCCGAAAAAGCCCGTTCCCTGGGGGATGTCCACGGTGACGGTTCGCGTTTCGGGGGCGACGGCGGTGTTGGTGTGGTAGACGTAGAACGGAACGAACAGGGCGAGCAGGAGGATAATCGTCCCCGCAGTCCTCCAGACACGATGTTTGAAAGACTTCCGCTTACTCATGGATCGTCCCGCTTTCGGTCCGGCTTCGGCATGCATTGAGGTAGCCCTGCAGGATCAGGGAGGCAGCGACGCGGTCCACGCTCCGCCGCCGTCTTTCCCTCCGCAGTCCGGCCTCCCGCATCAGGTCTTCGGCCTCCCGGGTCGTCAGGGTTTCGTCCTGTCGGATGACGGGCAGGTCGAAGGACGCCCGCAGGGTGGCGGCAAATCGGTTCACCTTCGCGCACTGGACGGCTTCCGAGCCGTCGAGGCGGATGGGGTAGCCCAGGACGATCCGTTCCACCCCGTAGCGGGCGATGAGATCGCCGATGGCCTCCAGGACTTGCCGACGGTTCTTCCGCACGATCGTGGGAAAACCCTGCGCGGTCAGTCCGAGTTCGTCGCTCAGCGCGATGCCGATCCGCTTTTCGCCGTAATCCATCCCCATAATCCGCATGTGGTCCTCTGTCGCGTAGACGCGCCCGACTTCAATTGCGCCGACCGCGCGCTTCGCCCCGGTGGGCTCCACCGGACCAGACGCCCCCGGGCTGCGGCGGTGTTCGAGGAAATCGAAGGCTGAAGAAGGGGTGTCGCGGGGACCGCAGGGACGACGGGTACGCTGTCGGGCGCCTCTTTTATCCGATTTGTCCGCCCCGTGCAAGCAAAATATCCCTTTTCCCATTGTGTAACGGCGGCGCATTTGCTATCGTGGGCGCGCTTCGGACGGGAAAAACAGGACAGGATCGCGGTTATATGAAACACCTGATCGTCGGCACCGCCGGCCATGTGGACCACGGCAAAACCGCCTTGGTCCGCGCCCTGACCGGCGTTGATACGGACCGCCTCAAGGAGGAAAAGAACCGCGGGATCACGATCGAACTGGGGTTCGCGCCTCTGACGCTGCCAAGCGGGCTGGCGGTGGACATTGTCGATGTGCCCGGCCATGAACGCTTCGTCCGTCAGATGGTGGCGGGGGCGGCGGGCATCGATCTGGTCGTCCTCGTGATCGCCGCCGACGAGGGGGTGATGCCCCAGACCCGGGAGCACCTGCAGATCTGCGCGCTCCTGGGCATCCGCCGGGGGCTCGTGGCGCTGACCAAAACGGACATGGTCGATCCGGACTGGCGGACGCTGGTCGCCGAGGATGTCCGAGAGTTTCTCCAGGGGACCTTTCTCGAAGGGGCGCCGGTCTGTCCGGTCTCCGCCCTCGCGGGGGAGGGGCTCGGGGACCTGCTGGGTGCCCTGGACGCCGTGGCGGCCGCCGTCGAGGAGGAGGAGGACTGCGGTCTCTTCCGCCTTCCCGTCGACCGGGTGTTCACGATGAAGGGCTTCGGAACCGTCGTCACGGGGTCCCTGATCTCCGGCGCCATCGCGGCCGGAGAGGCGGTGGACATCTTTCCCCGGGGCGTGACGGCGAAGATCCGCGGGATGCAGATCCATAACGAG
>JALNWL010000217.1 GCA_023230905.1 Syntrophales bacterium | reverse complement strand
TTCCGATGGTCCCGTAACAGACGGCCGTCGAGCCGTCCAGAGCCATCTTCTCCTCGTTGCGCAGATGCCCGCCGATCACGTCGGTGATGCCGATGTCGGAAATGGTCTGGCCGTCCCAGATGTCATGGGAACAACTGATGCTGTTATCGATATCCTTGTCCATCTTGAGCCCCGTCTGCCGCAGGACCGCCTCGATGACCTCGTAGGCCATCTCGCCGTAACTGACATCCGCGCGCTTGGGGGCAAACTTCGTCTGGGCGATGCCCACGATTGCTACCCGATCTGCCATGAAATCCTCCTTGCCCGTGCCGTCGATCCTCGAAACCACCCGTCTCCGGCGAAGCCGCTGCCCGTCCGGTGGCGGGTCCCGGCGGAAGTCGTTTTCCGCCGGGGACAACCGACGCCGGATGCGTTAAATCCGTTCAAAGATCGTGGCGATGCCCTGACCGCCGCCGATACACAGGGTGGCCAGCCCGTAACGCCCGCCCGTCCGCTGCAGGTGCTTCAGCACCGCCAGGGCCAGCCGGCCGCCGCTCATTCCGTTGGGATGACCGAAGGCTATGGCGCCACCGTAGGGGTTCCATTTCTCCGGATCGACGACGTGGCCGTTCTTCTTAAGTTCCTTCATCACGGCCAGCGTCTGGGAAGCAAAGGCCTCGTTGCACTCCACGACATCCATGTCCGCCAGTTTCAAACCGGCCCGCTCCAGGACCTTGGGAACGGCGTAGGCCGGTGCAATCCCCATATATTTCGGTTCCACGCCGGCCAGGGCACAGGTGACGAAGCGTCCCAGGGGCTTGAGTCCCATGGATTCGGCCTTGTCCTTGGACATAACAAGCACGGCCACGCCGCCGTCGTTCATCCCCGAGGAACTCCCGGCCGTCACCGTGCCTCCCTTCTTGAAGGCGGGCCTGAGGGCGGCCAGTTTCTCAAGGTTGGTCGCCCGGGGGTGTTCGTCCCGGTCGAAGACGATGGGATCGCCCTTCCGCTGCGGAATCGTGATGGGGACGATCTCATCCTTAAAGTAACCGGCCTCGATGGCCTTGATGGCGAGCGTCTGGCTCCTCAGACCGAAGGCGTCCTGCTCCTCGCGGGAGATCCCCCACTCCTCGGCCAGAATCTCGGCAACGATCCCCATCGGGGCGTTCGTCTCCGGCGTCGGGCCGACCTCCTTGCCGATGAAGGCGTTGGGCATCAGCGAAAAGGGAACCTTCTGCCGCTCCATCAGGTACGGGGCATTGCTCCAGCTCTCGCAGCCACCGGCGATATAGACGTCGCCGAAGCCGGCCAGAATCGCCATCGCCGCGGAATTGATGGTCTGCAGTGCGGAGCCGCACTGCCGCTCCACCGTCTGGGCCGTCACGGATACGGGAAAGCCCGCCTTGAGCACCGCCCAGCGCGCGATGTTGACCGCGGCGTTGTTCGTGCAGGCGTGGCCGATCAGGACGTCTTCCACGATGGCCGGGTCGATCTTCGTCTTTTCGAGCAGTCCCTTCAGGGCAAAGGCGGCCAGCTCCTCGGGACGGAACCCGGACAGCGCGCCGCCCATCCTTCCGATCGGTGTTCGGACACCGTCGACAATCCACACTTCTTTCATCATTTCACCTCAATCTCTTCCCGCGCCGCGCCGGGAGCGCGAAGCGGTGCGTCTTCTCATCCAAATCCTCCACGGACCGGGTCGCCCCCTCGTTGAGGGGTCCGGCCCGCAGCGGAACAGCCTCACTTGCCCTTGAACTCCGGCTTGCGCTTCTCCAGGAAGGCGTTCATCCCCTCCACCCGGTCCTGCGAGCCGAAGCACATGCAGAAGCAGCGAGCCTCGATGGACAGCCCCGTGCGCAGATCCGCCTGGACGCCCATGTTGATGGCTTCCTTCCCCATGGCCAGGGCGATGGGGCTCTTGGAGGCCAGGCGCTTGCAGAGTTTCGCCACGGCGCCGTCCAATTCCGCCTTGGGGACAAGCACGTCCACGAGACCGATCCGATAGGCCTCTTGGGCACTGATGTGCTCGCCGGTCAGGACCATTTTCTTGGCCATCCCCACCCCGACAAGGCGGGGCAGCCGCTGCGTTCCGCCGTAGCCGGGAATGATCCCGAGATTGATCTCCGGCACGCCCATCATGATCGTATCCGCCGCCACGCGGATGTCGCAGGCGAGCGCGAGCTCCGTCCCGCCGCCCAGGGCCAGGCCGTTGAGCCTGGCCACGACCGGCTTCTGAAAATGCTCGATGTTCCAGGTGATCTGCTGTCCGGCGGGAAGTCCGTGGATGACATCCAGATACCCGGCGCCTTTGGCCATGATGGAGATGTCCCCGCCGGCCACGAAGGCCTTGTCGCCCGCGCCCGTGAGCACCACCACGCGGATGGCGTCGTCCTGGGCGATGCCGTTCAGGGCGTCCTGAATCTCGTACATCGTGTTGTCGCGAATCGCGTTCAACACCTCCGGGCGGTCGATCGTGATCGTCGCCACGGCTCCGTCCTTCGTCAACTTGATGTCTTTATAGTCCATGCAATTCTTCTCCTTGTCATGAAAATCGTTCACTCCGCAGCGTTAACCGAAGATCTTGAAGGGTGTCTTGGTCCCGTCGGGGTGGTAATCGTAGAACCCCTTGCCGTTCTTCCGTCCCAGGCGGCCCGCCTCGAGCATCTTCCGGTAGAGGATGTTGAGCTTGGCGGACTCGCTGTGGGTATATTCGAACACGGCGTCCTGGGCCATCTGGATCACGTCGAAACCGCCGAAATCCGCCAGTTCGCAGGGTCCCATCGGATGGCCGGCCCCGAGCTTCATGGCCGTGTCGATGTCTTCCGCCGTCGCCGTCCCCTCCAGGACCATCTGGGCCGCGTCCATGTAAAGCGGACCCAGGAGGCGGTTGACGATGAACCCGGGGGTGTCCTTCGTCCTCACGGGAACCTTGCCCATCTTCTTGCAGACGGCCATGGCCGTCTCGACGGTCTCCGCGGCCACGCCGATCGGCATGACGATCTCAACCAGTTTCATGACGGCGGCCGGATTGAAGAAATGGGTCCCCACGACCTTGTCCTTGCGTTCCGTCGCGCCGGCAATGGCCGTGACCGGCAGGACCGAGGTGTTCGAGGCGAGAATCGCCGCCGGCTTGCAGATCTTGTCGAGTTCGGCAAAGATCTTCTTCTTGAGGTCCAGACTCTCCGGAACGGCCTCAATGACGAAATCGGCGTCCTTGGCCGCGTCCTTCAGATCCGTCGAGGTCCTCAGGAGCTTCAGCGTCGCGTCGGCCTGCTCCTGCGTCAGCTTTCCCTTCTCCACGCGCTTACCCAGGCTCTTGCGGATCTGGGCCGCGCCCTTGTCCGCGAATTCCTGGGCCACATCGTACAGCACCACGTTGATGCCGGCGGAGATCGCCGCCTGCGCGATGCCGTGCCCCATCGTTCCAGCACCCAATACGGTCATGTTCTTGACGTCCACTTGTTGAATCCTCCCTTCGTTCATCGTGATATTGCGGGTTCCGTTATCGTCACTTCTTTGGAAATTCCTTTTCCATCTCCTGGTACAGATCGAGTTTCTTCACCTTGCCCAGCAGGGTCAGGGGAAGCTGGTCGCGGAAGACGATATCCTCCGGGATCTTGAAATTCGCCAGATGATCCTTGAGAAACGCCTTGACGCCTTCCGCCGTCGGGTTGGTCCCCGGCTTCTTCATGATGTAGGCCCGGCCGACCTCCCCCATGACGGGATCGGGCCTTCCCACCACGGCCGACATCAGAACATCGGGGTGCTTGGCCAGGGCCTCCTCCACCTCGGGGGGATAGACGTTCTCGCCGCCCCTGATGAACATCTCCTTTTTCCGGCCCACGATGTAGAGATAGCCGTCCTCGTCGAGCCGACCCATGTCCCCCGTGTGGAAGTAGCCCTTGGGATCGAAGACCCGGGCGTCCTCATCGGGCCGTTTCCAGTAGCCCTTCATGACGGGGTCTCCCTTGATGGTGATCTCGCCGACCTCCCCCGTGGGCAGGATATTGAAC
>JALNWL010000216.1 GCA_023230905.1 Syntrophales bacterium | reverse complement strand
CCCGAAGCGTTTCTGCAGGGGGTCGCCAGGATCGGCGCCGACATCAGCGGTATCGATAAAGATGTTATCCGCAACAGCATCTTCGTCACCTTCTGGGATGGTGAAGGCAAAAAGCGCATCGCCGCCATGGACCGGGACGGCATCGACATCTGCATCATCCACCCCATCGATTTCGGCCTCGCCGACCGCTGCTCGGAGCCGGTCGTCCCCTACCAGCTTCAAAACGAGACCATGTGGAACATCGCCTGGAACTACAAGGGCCGGATGTACTGCTCCGTCAGCGTCGATCCCCGCCGAAAGGACGCAGTGGCGCTGCTGGAGCGGGGCGTGGCCGGATTCGGCGCGGTTGCCCTGAAGCTGCACCCGGGTTCGGGTTTTTACCCTAACGACAGGATCTGCTACCCCCTTTACGAGAAGGCGGCGGAATTGAACGTGCCGGTTGTCCTCCACACGGGTCCCATCGCCACCCCGCTCAAAAGTAAGTTCTGTCTGCCCATGTTCGTCGACGAGTTGGCCGCCGATTTTCCGCAGACCAACTTCTGCATGGCGCACATGGGGTTCCGGCTATGGCCTGAAGCCATCGGCATCGCGGAGGTTAACACCAACGTGTTTCTGGACATCTCCGGCTGGCAGGGCGAATCGAAACATCCCCGGCGGTTCTACGGGATTCTGAGGACGGTCCTGGATACAATCTCTTCCGAAAAGGTAATGTGGGCCACGGACGGACCCATGTACAGCCAGATTGTCCCCGACAGGGAGTTCGCGCAGGTCATCAAGGATGCCGGCAAGAACGGGGCGGCCTTCGGTTATGCTTTCTCGGAGATCGAGATCAACAACCTGTTGGGCGGCAGCGCCGCGCGTTTCTTCAACCTGAAACTCACCCCCTCCGGAACCGATACTGCTCCGGGGCAGACGCAAGATTCTCGAAACCCTTGATGAGGGATCGAAAAAGAGACGCGCTCCCCCCCCCCGCGCTTTGTCTCGGTCAGCCAGGAGGCATCACCCCCAGCGACCGGCGCGAAGAATGGCCGAAAAGACCCTTCAGACCACCGGGGTGGAGGTGTCCGTGGCCCATCTTGACAAGGGCGGGGAATTCCCCTATGAAGTGTGGGGCTTCCGGGAGCGACGGAACCGAAGAGGGCGGCTCTCTGTTCGAGTTGACTTCCGAGTCGCGCCCGGCGCATCGGGGGACGACCCCCCGTAAATCACAGACTCAGAAGGAGGAAAGATGAAGGCATTGGTCACGTATTACTCCCAGACGGGTAATACGGAAAAGGTGGCTCGATCCATTTACGACAGTCTGCAGGCGGACAAGGAACTTCTTCCCGTTCACGACGTCCGGGACGTGACGGGCTATGACGTCGTGTTTTGCGGGTTTCCCGTGCAGGCGCACAGCGTGCCTGTCAAGGTGCACGGTCTTCTCAAGAATCTGCCGGACGGGCAGAAGGTTGCTTTCTTCTGCACCCATGGATCGCTGCGCGGCGGGTCGCTTCCGAAGCAGGCCATCGAGAGCGCCATCGGCATGGTGCCCCGGGCCAAGGTCCTGGGGACTTTCGGTTGCCGGGGCAAGGTGGACCCCCAGATCATCGCCTTGCTGCGGGCAAAGCCGGAGCATCGGCAGTGGGCGGAAGAGGCCGTGGGAGCGGATGCCCATCCCGACGAGGCGGACCTCAGCGACGCGCGGGCATTCGCCGCCGGCATTCTCGCCAAGGTCCGATAACCGGCAACAGGAGAAGCATAATATCGTCCCGCTCAGCCTTGCGTCCGCCGTTCAAAAGTTTCGACGTAGGCCCGCAAGTTCGGCAACTCGAAAGGCGGCACCCGGGTGGTCGTCAGCGTGAAGCGCTCCGCGAGCCGATGCGGAGACACGCCCTCGTGGGCGGCCAATCCCAGCAGGGCGGCGCCAAAGGCGGAGGCCTCTTTCAGGCCGGTGAGCATCACGGGGGATTCCGGAGCGAGCGACGCGATCAAGCGCGTATACAGGGCGTTGTGGGAGAATCCCCCCTCGATGATGACGGGCATGCCCGGCGCATGGCCCGCCCGCTCCATGGCCTTGCGGGTATGGAGGGCCATGCTGAGTGTCAGCAGGGCGCAGGACCGCTCGTAATCGTCCAGAAAGCGCGGGCCTTTGCCCGAAAAGACATCTCCCAGGGGATAAACCTGATCCCCTTCGACGAGACGGGCCGGGGAGTTCAGGTACATGCCGAAGGGGACGATCGCCGGCAGGATGAATTCCTCCCGGCGGCCGAGGATGTCCGCGAGCAGCTCCGGGTCGATGTCGGGCGGGTCCTGCCGGCCGTGGCGCCCCCCCAAAAGTCCCATATAAATGTCGAACTCCAGTCCGGCCACGAAGAGCGCCGTCTTGAAGACGCCGTCGAAGGCGTTCAGGTTGTAGTAAACCATCTCGCCGAAATCCTCCTCCCGGAATCTCACGCCGGGTTCGGGATGCATGACCACGCACATGGACCCGGTGGACACCAGCATGAAATCCTCCGGCTGCTTGATCAGAAAGGGCACCATGGCGGCGTTGGAGTCGTGAATGCCCATCGTCACGCGGACCTCGGGGGCAAGCCCGGTTTTCCGGGCCACCTGGGGAGTCAACGTTCCCAGAACTTCCCATGCCCGGGAAAGCGTCGGAGGAATCAGCGCCTCCACCCCCAGCCGCTCGCGCACCTCGGACCAGTCCATCCGCTCGAAGTCCCACAGGGCCGTGTGGGTTCCGATGTAGGTTCTCTCGTTCCCCGTTTGACCGGTGAGCAGATAGCCGTAATATTGGGGAAGGTTGAGCAGGGTCCGGGTCCGGGCGAACAGCTCCGGATAGCGCTCCTTGACATAGTGGATCCCGCGCGCCATGACGCTGAGAAACGGCATCCGGGGCGTGGCCATTCGACGCTGGATCCGGCGAGGATCGCCGATGAGCGCGTCGAAGGACGCCTGAACGTCCTCGCCCGGATCGGTGGAGCCGGAGAGGGGCGGCAGCGCCACGCGCCCCTGTTCGTCCAGGCAGACAAATGCGCCGCCGTACGTCGTGATCGTGATGTTGGCGATGCGGTGGCTCGCGGCCATGTCCGCGAGCGCGTTCAAGAACCAGGCGGCCGTTGCGTCGATCGGCTCGTGATTCTCGTTCCCGTGGGGAATATCGGCGATCGTGGCATAGGCGCCGTCTACCGGGTTGAGCTTCAGATCGTAGAGGAGCAGTTTCTTGTTGGTCCGGCCGATGTCGATGACCGCGATGTACGTCGATGCGTCCTGCATGCTTTCCTCCTGATTCCGTGCGGCGGCAGGGCCTGTCGGCTTACCCGTCCGGCAGACGATCGAAAATTTGGAAACCAACCCGGGATTGGCACTCCCGACCCATCAACCACGCGACTTTATCTCACACGCTACTTTTAACTTGTCTATATTTAGGGAAGCTTAGGAAATGATCTCATTAGTGCTAGGGCTGAAAAGTCCTAAGTCACGTTTAAATTATCCCAGACAGTTCCTGAAAATTCTCGCCAAGAAGCCTTTTGCGTATTCCTGAGTCGGTAAATATCGTTTCTATCCTCCTTTTTATGAGGCCATAGTCGAATTTCCCATCCTTGCCATGAAATCCGTAGGGCCCGTCAGTGCCAAACACGCAGCGCTCTGCGCCGAGATACTCTACTGCGTTCTTTAAGATGTTCACTCCAACGTAGCTCGTTTGCGAAAGGTCAACGTATACATTTTTCCTGTGGAGGATATCCTTCCATGTATCCGAATAGCCCGGAAAGCCGGCATGGGCAATAATCAGCTTCAGGCCAGGTATCGCATCCAGCAGGGCGGGATAATCGCCTTCTAAACCGTAGCCAAGGTGGATAATCAATGGTAGCCCTGCCGCAGCGGCCTTTTCAGCCACGGGCTTTAATTCAAGCGGCGTATGATGATTCCAAAATGCGTGTGCCTTGACCCCGATACACCCTGCGGATGTTTTCCACTTTTCAAATTCTGCGACCGGATCCTTTTTGCCTTTG
>JALNWL010000215.1 GCA_023230905.1 Syntrophales bacterium | reverse complement strand
CGACCTGAGCCGCGAACTGCAGGCCCTTGCCGCCGAGCTGGAGGACCTCTACGCGCGCTGGAACGACCTGACGGAGAAGCTGGCCGAAATCCGCTAGGCCCCGTCAAGGCCGCCGCGGTCCGTCTTGCGGAACCAGCCGGCCGGGTCCGTCAGATACTCCTCGGTGTCCTTGAGCGACGTGTAGTGCTCGTGCTCGATGGAGGCCAACAAGTCGAAGAAGGCCTTCTCCCGGGGATCGGTGACCCGATCCCGGAGCCCCGCGTAGAATTCCGTCCCCCTGGCCTCGAACGCGATGGCCGTCTTCAGGGCCTCGCGATCGTCGGCGTCGCCCGCCGGGGCGCCGTCCGCCTGCTTCAGGACCCCCTTCAGAACGTCCTTCACGACCGTTCCGTTGACCTTCAGGGGAACGGTCTCCGGCCATTGCCGGTTCGCCTCCCAGGTCTCCTTGAGCGCGTGCAGGCGCTCGTAATGCTCCAGTTCCTCCGCCGCGATCTGCCGGAACATGGCGGCGCCGACGGGATTCTTGGTGCGCGTGGCGTGGCGCAGATAGAATTCCCGCTCCCTGAGTTCGTTGTTCAGGGCCACCTCCAGGGCGTTCAAACGATCCTTCATGGCTGTCCTCCTTCTGTTCGGGCTCGAGGCCGATTCGGGAAAAGCCCGAGCCGGCGGACGGGGCATTTTCCCGGACTCGGGCGTCGGGCGCCATGATAATGGCCCCGGCGGCGATTGTCAAGCGGGGCGGCGGCGCGGGTCGGGCGTTCCGGTTTTTTCGTTGACATCGCGGGGTGGGCTGCTTATACTCCCCCCAAATTTCCAGGGGCGGGTCAGGCCCGGGCGGGCGGCGGCGATGTTCAAGTCATTCCGGCAGAAGGTGGGGTTCGCAAAAAGGAGATTCATCGAGCCGCCCTATCCGAAACGAGCGGACGGCCAGGTCTACCTCCACATCGGGTGCGGCAAAAAGAACCACCCCGGCTTCATCAACATCGATGCCCAGCCGTTTCCCCACGTCCACGTGGTGACGTCGGACATCGCCCGTCTGGACGCGTTCGCCGACGGATCGGCGGACCTGATCTACATGAGCCATGTGCTGGAGCATTTCAAGCGGGCGGAGCTCGACGGCATCCTCGGGGAGATGCACCGGATTCTGAAGCCCGGCGGGAGACTCCGGCTTTCCGTGCCGGACTTCGACAAGCTGCTGGAGGTCTACCGGCTTTCCGAAAACGACGTCCGGTCCATGCACACCCAGCTGATGGGGTCGCAGGACCATCCGTACAACATCCACTACACCGTCTTCAACCGGCGGGACCTCGAGGCGCTGCTGCTGGCCGCGGGCTTTTCCTGCGTGCGGCCGTGGGATCCGTGGGACGGAAGCGAACCGCGCGTGAAGGACCGTTCGATGAAAATCATGAAGGCCGGGAACCAGGCGATCAAGATCAGCCTGAACGTCGAGGCCGTCAAGTAGGCGTGCCGGACGACTTGCGGTCGCGGGGCGATTCCATGAGCCGACTTCTGGTTCTCACCAACAACGCGGAGCGGGCCAGCTTCCGTCAGAGGATCGGCGCCTACCTCGCGCCGATGCGGGACGAAGGCATCGAGGCGAGCGTCGAGATCCTGCCCCGGGGGATGTGGGCGAGAAGCCGGCTCTTTGCGCGGGCGGGGGCGTTCGACGGCGTCCTGGTGCACAAGAAGGGCCTGAATGTCGTCGATGCCCACCTGCTTCGGAAACACGCCCGGCGGATCATCTACAACTACGATGACGCGGTGATGCACAGCGACCGCCGGCCGGAGCGGCGCACCCGCTCGCATTTCGTTCCTTGGCGGAGGATGGTTCGCCTGTCCGACGCCGTTATCGTCGGCAGCGAGCACCTGGCCCGGCTGGGTCGGGCCTACAACCGGCAGGTCCATGTCGTGCCGCTCGGCCTCCGGGTCGGCGACTACGCCTGCGACGCGGCGAAGCCCGGAGACGGGAAGGTCCGGCTGGTTTGGATCGGCAGCGCGAGCACGCTCGATTATCTCAGGGCGCTGAAGCCGGTGCTCGAGGCCATCGGCGCCCGGAGGGGGAACGTCGTGCTGCGGCAGATCTGTGAGTCCTTCCTGGACCTGGATTCCATGCCGGTCGAGAAGCTCGTCTGGGACAGCGGGAAGCGCGGGGAACACCTGGGAACGGCGGATATCGGGCTTGCGCCGCTGCCGGACAACCCCTTCACCCGCGGCAAGTGCAGTTTCAAGGTGCTGGAGTACGGCGCGGCCGGCCTGCCCGTGGTGGCCTCGCCGGTGGGCACCAATGCCGAGCATATCGTGGAGGGCGTCACGGGCCTTCTGGCCGGCAGCCCGGCCCAATGGGAGGCGCACCTGGTGCGCCTCATCGAGGATGCGGCCCTGAGGGAGAAGATGGCCCGGGCCGGCCGTCTGCATGCGGCCGGGTACGACGTGAGCCTCATCGCCCCCCGGCTCATATCCGTCATCGCGCAGGCCATCGAACGATAGAGGCCCGGGCAGAAAGCCGCCCGACCCGCAACGAAAACCATGACGACCCCCTCCACCCCCCTGCTGCTCAGGCGCGTCTTCCCGCACCGCGCCGATGAAACGATCCGATGCACCCGTCTGCTCCGATCCGTCCCCGGCAAGCGGGAGGTTTTCGACGCCCGGTGGAACGACCGGCCGGTCGTGGTGAAGATCTTTTTCCATCCCTGCCAGGCCCGGCGGCATCTGCGGCGGGAATGGCGCGGCCTGAACGCCGTGATGGCCCGCGAGCTGACGTCCCAGAAACCGCTGTTCTACGGCCGGACGGACGCGGGGCGCTGGGCCCTGGTCGTCGATAAAATCGTCGATTCGCAACCGGCGACGGACGTGTTCGCGAGCCTGCCGGAAGGCCCGGAGCGGGTCGAGCTGCTAAAGAAGGTCTGCCGGGAACTGGCGGCGTATCACGACCGGGGCGTCCTGCAGCAGGACATGCATCTGGGAAATTTCCTGCTCAAAGGCGAGCGCGTTTTCTTGCTGGATGCCGCGCGGATGAAATTCCGCTCCCGGCCGATTTCACGCGCCGAGGGGATTGCCCAAGCGGCGCTGCTCAGCGTTATTCTGACGGACGTCGATGCGGGCGACATCCGGGAGCTGTGCCGGAGCTATCTCGACGCGAGAGGTTGCGCCCCCTCCCCGGTCGATGAAGCCCGGATGGCCTCCCTGCGGAACCGGTACCGGAGCGTCGCCGTCGAACGGGGGCTGAAAAAGACCCTGCGGACCAGCAAGCGGTATCAGCGCGTCGCGGGCAAAACGGTCCGGGGCGTTTATGAAAAGGCCTTCTTCGGGAATGCCGACCTCCGGCCCCTGTTCGACCGGTTGGAGACCCTGACGGGCGCCGGGGAAGACGCGGGGAGCGGAAAGGCCCGTGCCGCGTCGATCTTGACCTGGCACGGGAAAAAGCTGGTCGTCCAGCGCTACCGGGAGCGGGGGTTGATCCCGGCGATCCGCCGGACTCTCACGGCCTCGCACGCGAAGAGGGGTTGGCTGAACGGCTATCGCCTGATCATGCTGGGGATCGGCACGCCCCGGCCAGTGTGCTATGTCGAGTTCCATCGGGGGTGCTTTGTCCGGGAATCCTTTCTGATCACGGAATGCATCGAAGGGAAAACCCTCGCGGAAACGCTTCAGGACCGCGGCCTCACCGCAGGTCGGCGTGAAACCCTCCTTCAGCACGTCTGGCGGCAGGTCCATCGCCTGCATGAACACCGCATCGTCCATGGAGACCTGAAACAGGGCCATATCCTGATCTCCGCCCAGGGACCGCTCTTGACGGACCTCGACCGGATGACGGTATGCGCGTGGGACTGTCTGTTCAAGGCCTGGCGGGACCGGGATCTGCAGCGGCTCAACCTCGACGGACCGGGGGAGGAGACCGACCGGGTCTGAAAAGAGGCCCGTTTCCTCCGACGTGAGTAGCCGGATTGCGTTGGGCCTTCGCGGGAGCGCGCCGCCCGGACGATTAAGGGAAGACCCGGGGGG
>JALNWL010000214.1 GCA_023230905.1 Syntrophales bacterium | reverse complement strand
TCAAGGCGATCCGGGTCGATGGCGCCCAGAAGCTTTCCCGGAAGGACATCGACGGGTTGAACGATTTCATCACCGCCCTGGGCGCGAAGGGGCTCGCCTGGGCCAGGGTCACTCCGGACGGCTGGACCTCCCCGATCGTCAAATTCATGACGCCGACCGAAATCGCGGACATCAATCGTCGGATGCAGGCGGCCGAAGGCGACCTGCTCCTCATGATGGCGGATGCGCCCGGTCTCGTCCGCGACATTCTCGGGAACCTCCGCCTCCATCTCGCTCGGAAACTCGATCTCGTCCGCCCGGATCAACTGGCCTTCACGTGGGTCACGGAATTTCCGCTCTTCGAGTACAGCGAGTCGGAAAAGCGCTACGTCTCCACGCACCATCCCTTCACCTCACCGGTGGACGAGGATATCCCCCTGTTGCTGACCGATCCCGGCAAAGTTCGGGCGCGTGCCTACGACCTCGTCCTGAACGGGTCGGAAATCGGTGGCGGGAGCATCCGCATCCACCGCCAGGAGGTGCAGTCGCTGATCTTCCAGGCGCTCGGCCTTCCCGCAGACGAGATCCGCCAGAAGTTCGGCTTCCTCCTGGACGCCCTGGAGTACGGCACACCGCCGCACGGCGGTATCGCCTTCGGTCTGGACCGCCTGATGATGATCATGACGGGCGCGGAGTCGATCCGCGACGTCATCGCCTTCCCGAAAACGCAGAAGGCGACCTGCCTCCTCACCGATGCCCCCGGGCCGGTGAGCATCGAGCAGCTGATGGAGCTTTCCCTGAAGATCGTCTCCTGACGCCTTTTTCTGTTGACAAAGACACGCTCGCTTTATACCTTCAGCGGGTCAGGAAAATGAACCATGCCTAAATGGAATCAGGAGAGGAAGGTTCTCGATCACGAACATACGCGGTTCTGGCGTTACGATCTGAAAGACATCGACGAGCCGAATCTTCAGAAGGACGTCTTTCCGTACGAGGAGATCTCCCGGATCGACTTCGACCACAAGCTCATCCCGATCACCCCGGCGGACGACCTGTTCATCACCGACACGACGTTTCGTGACGGTCAGCAGGCGCGTCCGCCCTATACGGTGCGGCAGATCGTCGACCTGTTCAAGCTGATGAGCCGCCTGGGCGGGGAGCGGGGGATCATCCGCCAGTCCGAGTTCTTCCTCTACAGCCAGAAGGACAAAGAGGCCGTTGCCCAGTGCGTCGCGCTGAACCTGCCCTACCCTGAGGTCACGGGCTGGATCCGGGCCAGCCGGGAGGACATCGATCTGGTCAAGAATTCCGGTCTGAAGGAAACCGGCATCCTGACCTCGGTGTCCGACTATCACATCTTCCTCAAACTCAACATGAACCGCAGGAAGGCCCTCGACGAATACCTGGGCATTGTAAAGTCGATCCTGGACGAAGGCATCGTCCCGCGATGTCATTTCGAGGACATCACGCGGGCCGACATCTACGGATTTTGCATCCCGTTCGCCTTGGAGCTGATGAAGCTTCGCGAGGAGAGCGGCATCGACATCAGGATTCGCCTCTGCGACACGATGGGCTACGGTGTCACGTATCCCGGGGCCTCCCTGCCCCGCGCGATCGACAAGATGGTGCGCGCCTTCGTCGACGATGCCGGCGTTCCGGGTCATCTTTTAGAGTGGCACGGCCACAATGACTTTCACAAGGCCCTGATCAATGCCTCCACCGCCTGGCTGTACGGCTGCTCCGCCGCCAACGGCACCCTGCTGGGCCTGGGCGAACGAACCGGGAACCCTCCGATTGAAGGCCTCATCATCGAGTATATCGGGCTCCGCGGCCGACCGGACGGCATCGACACCACGGTCATCACCGACATCGCCCACTATTTCGACAGGGAGATCGGCTATCACATTCCGGCAAACTATCCCTTCGTCGGGGCCGACTTCAACGTGACCCGGGCCGGCGTCCATGCCGACGGACTCATCAAGTGCGAGGAGATCTACAACATCTTCGACACCAGCCGCCTACTCAAGCGGCCGATCGTGCCGATGATCACCGATAAATCCGGCAAGGCCGGCATCGCCTACTGGATCAACTCCCACCTTCATCTTGCCGAGGAGAGCCAGGTCGACAAGCGTCACCCCGGCATCTCCAAAATCCACAAGTGGATCGTCGACCAGTACGAGGGGGGGCGGATGACCAGTATCTCCAACGAGGAGATGGAGAAGCTCATCCGCAAGTACATACCGGAACTGTTCATGTCGGAACTGGACAAGATCAAATACCGGGCAGCGGAGGCGGCGGTTGCGATCGTTAAACAGGTCATCGAGCACCCGGTGATGAAGTCCATGCAGCCTGAACTTCAGGAACCCGTGATGCTTCAGTGCATCGAGGAGAACCCCTCGATTCAGTTCGCCTATGTGGTCGATATGAACGGGAAGAAGACGACCCGAAACATCACGAACATCGCCGATCGGGTCAAGTACGAGAATTACGGTGTCGGGACGGACCAGTCGGACCGGGAGTGGTTTATCCGGCCGCTACAGACCGGTAAAATGCACGTGACGAACTTCTACATCTCCAAGATGACGGGTGCCCTGTGCATCACCGTTTCCGCGCCGATTGTCGACGAGAAGGATGAGATGGTCGGCATTTTCGGCGTGGACATCAAGTTCGAAGACTGGGTCAAGCGGGTCGAAGACATCGCGGAAGCAACGCAGATCGCCCTTAAGGCCGAATATGAAGCACGCGCCAAATCCGACCGCTGGGTCTGAGTCACCGGCGCGGCGGAATCAGTCCTCGTAACCGACATCCCACTGCTCGAACGGGCTGTCCTTGAGCCGTCGGGACGACGGCATGATTTCGCTGATGAAGCGGGAGGGTGCGAGGACATCGTAGCCCGATCCCCGCTGGTAATCGAGCAGCGGATAGCTCAAATACAGCTGATCCTTCGCCCGGGTTGAAGCCACGTAGAAGAGCCGCCGCTCCTCCTCTTCCCCCTCCTCCTCCTTCAGGCAGCGGGCGAGGGGGATCATCCCGTCCGCGCATGAGATGAGAAAAACGACGGACCACTCCAGGCCTTTGGCCTGATGGATGGTGCTCAGCACCACCCTTCCCTCCCGGCCGTTCTCACGGTCGCTTTCTCCTTCGTCCGTTGTCTGGGTCAGGAGGGATAGTTCCGCAAGAAAATCCTCCAGCCCCTCGAACCGTCCTGAAAAATTTGCGAGCTGCTCCAGATCCTCGCGACGCGCGGCCATGTCGGTATACTGCTGCTCTAGAAAGGCCTGATAACCGCGTTCTAGAACGACGTCGATCATCGCCGCCGGGGTCCGTTCCGAGGCGAGGAGGGCCTGAAGGGTTTTCTGCAGGGCGGCCAGCCCCGGCTGGGCTCCCTTCGACGCAAGCGCTGGGAACCCCGCCTCTTCCACTGCCCGCAACGGGTCCTCCCGTGCGGAAAGGTAACGCCAGACCTTGTCGGCTGTGACTTTTCCCACCTTCGGGTAGAGCCCGAGGATGCGCTTCCAGGCCGGTTCATCGAGAGGATTGACCACCACCCGGAGGTAGGCCGTCACGTCCTTGACGTGGGCCTGCTCGAAAAAACGGATTCCGGAGCGGATCTCGAAGGGAATGCCGCGCCGCGTAAGCTCCATTTGGACGTTCATGGAGTGGTAGTGGGCCCGGTACAGGACGGCCAGTTCGTGCAGCGGGAGTCCCTCCCCGATGAGTTCGAGCAGACGCTGCGCGACGAAGTTGGCCTGCTGAATATCGCTCTTGAGCGGAACCACAATGGGTTTCAAGCCCGTCCGGCGGATCGGACGCAGCGTTTTGGCGAACTGGTTCTCGTTGTTCTCGATGCTGAGGTTCGCCAGATGAAGGATTTCCGGCGTACTACGGTAATTCGTTTCTAGTTTGAAGATGCGGCAATCAGGATAGCGCTCCGGGAAGCGCATGATATTGGCGAAATTCGCCCCGCGGAAGGAATAGATGCTTTGCGAATCGTCCCCAACGACCATGACGTTCCGGTGACGGGCGGCG
>JALNWL010000213.1 GCA_023230905.1 Syntrophales bacterium | reverse complement strand
TAACACATATGTTATGTTTAGCATAGCACAAAACGCACCCCCTCTTCACCATGCCCCGCTCCCCCCCCTGTGAAGGGAGTCTCGTCGGGGCGACCGGCTCCGGGGGGAAGGCCTTTTTCCGTCAGCGCAGCTTGGCGATCTGTACCGCGCAGGCCTTATACTCCGCCGTTTGCGTGATCGGATCGTAAACCGGATTGGTCAGCCAGTTGGCGCAGCCTTCACGGAAATGAAAGGCCATCCAAACCAGGCCCGGCGGCACCGCATCGGTCACGTTGGCCCGGACGACGACCTCGCCCCGTCGCGACCGGACGGAGATCCTTTCCCCGTGCGCGATTCCGTAGTCGGTGGCGTCGGCAGCCGAAAGATCCGCCGTCTCCTCGCTCAACAGATCGTTCAGCCCCTCGCACCGTCCCGTTTGCGTTCGGGTGTGATAGTGATATAAGCGCCTGCCCGTGGAAAGAACCAGCGGATAGTCCTTGTCCGGAACTTCCGCGGGCGGGATCCAGTCGATGGCCTTGAAGACGCCCAGACCGCCGGTGAATTTCCCCCCCCGGTGAAGCGTCGGGGTGCCGGGATGATCTTCCGTGGGCGCCGGCCACTGGATGCCGTCATTTTCCAGGCGGGCGTACTTGATGCCCGCCATGGAGGGCGCCAGCACGGACAGTTCGTTGTCCCAGATCTCGCGGGCGCTCGCGGAGGTCCATTCATGCCCCATCCGCTTCGCCAGTTCCTTGAAGATCCACCAGTTGGGTTTGGCCTCTCCCGGCGCGGCGCTGGCCGTCCTGACGCGGTTCACGCGACGTTCGCTGCTGGTGAAGGTGCCGTCATTTTCGCTCCAGGCAGCCGCCGGCAGGATAACATGCGCAAAACGCGTCGTTTCCGTCGGGAAAATATCCTGGCAAACCAGAAATTCCGCCGCTTTTAAGCAACTTTCCACATGATGAATATCCGGTTCGGTATTGGCCAGGTTCTCGCCGAAGACGTAAAAGGCCTTCACTTTCCCGGTTTTCAGATTTTCCATCATCGTCGGCATCATCATGCCCGGTTTGTCGGGCAGCGACGCGACATTCCACGCCTTCATGAATTTTTCCCGCACCTGGGGATTGTCCACCCGCTGGTAGCCGGGGAAGACATTGGGCAGCGCGCCCATGTCGCAGGCCCCTTGGACGTTGTTCTGGCCGCGCAGGGGATTGACGCCGCCGCAGTCGAATCCGACGTTGCCCAGAATCATCTGGAGATTGGCGCAGGACATCACGTTGTTCACGCCGCAGATGTGTTCGGTGATGCCCAGGGTGTACATGAGCATCGCCGGCTTGACCGAGGCCATCCGGCGGGCCAGATCACGAATGGTGTCTGCGGGAATGCCGCTGATTTCGGCGGCCCGTTCCGGCGGATAGTCCAAGACCTTCTCTTTCAGCTCCTCGAAGCCGGTCGTGCAGGATTCCACGTATTTCCGGTCGTAAAGATCTTCCTCGATGAGAACGTTCATCAACGCATTGATCAGGGCGACGTCCGAACCGACCTTGAGCGGTACGTGAACATTCGCCATGTTGGCCAATTCCGTGCGCCGCGGATCCATGACGATCAGCTCGGCGCCGTTTAAAACCGCATCCTTGACAAACGTCGAGGCCACCGGATGCGCCTCGGTCATGTTGGTGCCCACCAAAATGATCATTTTGGCCTTTTTGAAATCGGCAAACGAATTGGTCATCGCGCCCGAGCCGAAAGAAGTCGCCAGACCGGCGACGGTCGGGGCGTGTCAGGTCCGTGCGCAGTGATCGATGTTGTTCGTGCCGATCACCGCGCGGAAGAGTTTCTGCATCTGATAGGAATCTTCGTTGAGGCTCCGGGCGCAACTGACGCCGGCGATGGCGTCCGGCCCGTCTTTCTCGATTATTTTTTTGAATGTTCTGGCCACCAGATCCAGGGCCTCGTCCCAGGACGCTTCGCGGAACCCGTCTCCCTCCCGGATGAGCGGGGTCTTCAGGCGCTCCCCGGAGTAGATGAAGTCGTAGCCGAATCTCCCCTTGACGCACAGGCGACCGTGGTTGGGCTCCGCATCCTCCACGGCCGTGACCTTCCCGATCCGGCCGTCCTTGACGTGGAGCCACTGCTGGCACCCCACGCCGCAGTAGGGACAGGTCGTCCGGATCTTCTCCATCTCCCAGGGACGGCCCGTCCAGCGGGCCTTCTTCTCCGTGAGCGCGCCCACGGGGCATACCTCGACACACTGGCCGCAAAAGACGCACTCGCTTTCGTGATAGGGGCGGTCGCCGCCGGTGACGATCTTGCTCGCCGAGCCCCGGTAGCCGAAGCTGATGGCCCGGTTCACGACGACCTCGTTGCAGGCCTGGACGCAGCGGCCGCACAGGATGCAGCGGCTGAAGTCCCGGACGATGAAGGGGTTGGCGTTCTCGACCGGATAACCGGCATTGCGGGGGGGGAATTTCATTTCCTGGATCCCGCAGGCGTAGGCGAGGTCCTGCAGGCGGCAGTCGCCGTTTTTCTCGCAGACGAGGCAGTCATGCGTGCCGCTCGCCAGAAGCAGTTCGACAATCAATTTTCGGGTCTTGAGCACTCGTTCGCTGTCCGTCCGGACCTCCATGCCCGCCGTGACCGGCGTCGAGCAGGCCGCCACCAGCGATCGGGCGCCGGCGACCTCCACGAGGCAAACCCGGCAGGCTCCGGTAGGCGTCTCCCCCTTCAAGTAACAGAGCGTTGGGATGAGGGTGCCGGCGGCCCGGGCCGCCTCGAGGATCATCTGCCCCGGGACGAAGGCCGTTTCCTTTCCGTCGAGTAAAAACGTCTGACTGGACATGCTGCCTCCTCGGAATGACGATCGGCGACAGGGCCGATACGACCATGATCGATGTCAATAATGACATATATCAGAAATGGCTTCATACACCTCCCGGAGCCGGATGTCAACCCCGATCCTCGCTTCGCGCCCAAGGGAACGGGGCCTGCCCATGTCCGTGAAATTAGGATGGGATCACGGGAATCGATTATGTCAAAAATGGCATAAGTGCTTGATATCATGAATTTTCTTGACACTCAACCGAGAAAAATATATACGGCAGCGGTCTTTTAAGGTCTTTAAAAAACGCCGCTTCCGTCTCGCTGAACGGCTGACCGCCGGTCAGATAAAAACGTGGAAGCCCCACCGGTCAAAACATTCTCCTTGCCGCCGTTTTGCGAGGGATGGCGCCCCACCGGGCAAAGGCGCGACGCCCGCGCGACCGTCGCCTTCCGTTGCGACCGGCCGGGAGGATGGGCAACAGATGAAACGGGGTAAGACGCAATCTTACCACTTCTCAGAAAGGAGCGCTTTGTTATGGACGTTAGCAGAAGAGGTTTCTTGAAGATCTCCGGCGCAACGTTGGCGGCGAGCGGGATCGGCATCAGCCTCAAGCCCGTGTCCGCCTATGCCCAGCCGCTGAAGATCCAGTACGCCAAAGAGACCACCACGGTTTGCCCTTACTGCTCCGTCGGGTGCAGCATCATCGTATCCGTGCGCAACGGCAAGGTCGTCAACACGGAGGGGGACCCGGACAGCCCGATCAATAAGGGGTCCCTGTGCTCGAAGGGCGGATCGATCTACCAGATGGCCGTCAACGAAAACCGACTGACGAAGCCCCTCTATCGGGCCCCGAACGCGACCGAATGGAAGGAGGTCGAGTGGGAATGGGCCCTGGAGCGCATCGCGAACCTCACGAAGCAGAGCCGGGACAAGAGCTTCAAATTCAAGAACGACAAGGGCGAGGTGGTCAACCGCACCGAGGGAATCGCATCGGTCGGCAGCGCCGCCATGGATCTTGAAGAGTGCTTTACGTATCAGAAATTTCTGCGGGGGTTGGGTCTGGTGTACATCGAGCACCAGGCCCGGATCTGACACAGCCCAACTGTACCGGCTCTGGCAGAGTCGTTCGGACGCGGCGCAATGACGAATCACTGGGTCGATTTCAAGAACAGTGATGTAATCCTGATCATGGGAAGCAACCCCGCTTCCAACCATCCGGTC
>JALNWL010000212.1 GCA_023230905.1 Syntrophales bacterium | reverse complement strand
GGATCCGGGCCGGCCACACTGGCGGAGGCGGTAAAGGCCGCGTTGGTCTTGGTCACGGTCAGCGTCTGGGCGGTATTATCATAGACAACCTTGAAACCGGCAGCCGATAGATTAGAGGCAACGGCAGTGGTTCCGGCAGTGTCAAACTGCTGTCCCACGGCATCCACATCATCGTTTGCCTGGACAACATAGTCATAATCGCTACCGTCCAAGGTCAGGGTCCAGACTTCATCTACCTGGGCCAAGCCGCCCAGGTTAAAAACGGCCTGCTCGTAATCACCGTCGGTGCTCTCGACCTCGTTGGCAAAGGTTGCCGTCCCAGTGCCACCTGCTGTGAAATCATAAGAAACAAACCCGCCTGCTTTGGATACGGAAAGAATATCGTTGGCACCATGATATGTAACCGTGAAGCCCGCAGATGATATCGCTGCATTACTCGCAAACCACTGTCCCACCTCATCCAGGGTGTCCCGCTGTGCTGTGGTTACGCAGGTATAGAGTACACCGTCAAGGGTTAAGATCCAATTCTCGTCTTTAGCATTCACGGAGGTACCGGACAGATTAATCTCAACGGACTCCAGTGCAGGAGAACTGCTGTTCAAAGCCATTGTCCCCTGAACAGATGCGGCGGTAATGCTGAGCGCCACATTGACGCCATCGGCATCCGTGATCGTCAGAGTCTTTGCAATGTTATCATATGAGGCGGACGCGCCAATCTCATTTTCAAACCAGGCGCCGACATCGTCAATATCGATATCCCCGTCGGTATCGTAATCATAATCGGCCAGCGTGTCATCGTAACTGTAAGTCGTTGTCGCGCCGTCCGCCCGTGTCAGGGTCAGGGCCCAGGTTTCACCTTCATGCACCGGCCCGGTGAGGTCCACCACTGCTGTAGACCAGTGGCTGACATCTCCGCTGATAGTCTGCGTAGCGTCGTTAGGCGGCGCGGCGATCTCCAGATCAACGGTAAAGCTGCTGCCGCTGGTCCGGCTCACGGTCACGGAGCTGCCCGAGGCGGTAATGGTATAACCGGCCGGTGCGTCATCTTCCAGTCCAGCGGCGATATTCTCAAGCGTGTCGCCATAGGCAACCGTGTACGCAGCCTGTGCCTCGCCACCGTTAAAACTCAGAGTCCAGCTCTGGTTGTGGTGGGCCGTCCCGGAAAGAGCCAGCGTGACCGCCTGCCACGAGGCGGATGCGGCTTCGGTGGGCAGCGCCGTTCCGGTAATCGCGGCCGTTGCTTCCGGGCTGACGCCGGACTGCTGAAAGCTCAGCGTGAATCCGGTGACCTTGGTCAGCCGCAGGGTGTCGATGCCGGGGCCGGTTACCGCTCCCACCGGGTTGTAAGCTGGATATGCCACATTGATGGCCCCGACCAACCCACCGGTCCCATCCGATCCATGGATGATGGTTTCCAGTGTATCACCGTCCTGAACCGTGTAAGAAACCGGATGACTGTCAACCACCACTGTCCACACATCACCAGGCACGACCGGTCCGGCGGAATCAAAGGTGATGTCCGCCGTGGTGAAATGAACGCCTCCGGTGGCAAGCGTCTGCGTAACCGAACCGGCCGCATGAACCGTCTGGGTCAACCCGTTGAAAATAAACCCGCTCGGGTCGAAGATGTTCATGAGGGTCGAGTCTGTAGAGTTCAGTGCGGCGGTGACGCTGTAGTAGTCGGTCGTGGAGTCGTCGCTCTTGTCGTTGATCTCATCGGCCAGGCCGTTGATCACATCGGCCAGGGTAGTGTCCGTGTCTTGAACCGTATAGGTGTAATTCTGACCGTTCAGCGTGATGGTCCAGACATCGCCCCCGGCCACAGTCCCGTTAAGCCGAACGCCAGCCTCGATATAGTACTGGCTGCTGGAGGCCGTCCCGCTCACCGTACCGGCGTTTGGACGCAACATGGCCTCGGTAACCTCAAAGCTGTAGTTATCCCAGGTGCCGTCGCCATCTCCGATAACCGAGGTATAGGCCGTGCTGTAATCGATGATGCCCGCGGCCGGATTCTCCAGGTCGCCGATATCGGTATTGTAATAGGTATACCAGTATTCCAGGACCTCAATGGACTGGGCGGTGTTGTTGCCCGTCTCATTTTCGTATTGCGGCCTGGCCGCATAGGTAAAGGCATCCACATCGTGGGCATCCACCGAGACATGCAGGGAGTAGTCTGCGCCCACGGGGATCTCCGCGCCCGTCCCCAGAATCCAGCCCAGCATATCCGTTACTTTTATCAGATACGTGCCGGCTTCGGTCAGTTCCATCTCCAGATAGCCATCATACCAGGTACTGCTGCCTTCCTTACCCCACGCGGGATCGCTGATAAAACCATCCTCGATTGTCTGGCCCTCGGGATTAATCAATTCCAGGGTGGGGATCCACCAGACCGAATCGAAGGATCCGGTTGAAGAATCGTACTCAAAACCATGGTCGATATCGAGAATGACCGTCACGGAATCGGACGATTCGTCCAACATCTCCTGAGTCACTTCGAAGGAAAAATAATCGACCGTATCATCGCCAGTCGCCTGAACCGTAATATGGGGAATGGTCTGAGAGGTATTCTCCGTCGTATTGCCGATTTCATCATTGAAATTCTGTCCCCAGGCGCCCAGCTCCAGGTCCTGGGGGACATTGATGGAGTCATTACCATCCACCTCGTTGATTTCAGAGGCCCCGAAATCGGCGACTATAGAGATGTCACCGACTCCTGCAGTGCCGCTGATCTGGCCGACGCCGATGGTAACGTCCTCGGTGGGCTCAATGACATCCGTGGAACCGCCCGTCTGGGCGACATAAACCCCAGGAGTCCCGTCGATGATCTTGACATCCACGTAGGAAACGCCGATATCGTTGTATCCGTTGTCATCCGAGGAAACGGAGTGCGTAATCCGGGCGAAATGGGTCCCTTCGGCGACGCCGTCATCAGCCGCTCTGATATAAACCTCCTGACCGATGTCCCAGTTGGCGGTCGTAAATACCAGAGATAGAAGCGGGTCCCCATGCTCATCAACAATTTCGACCTGATTTTCACCGAGCGGGTCGGAGACAGAAACGGTCACATCCGCTTCCGGCGCACGGTTTAACACGACGGTATAATGGTCTTGGGCCTGTGCGATGGAACTTTTCTCAAATACCACCGTATCGTTGCCCGACTGCGCGACAAGGACACCGGGGGCGTCATTATCCACGACCTCCACCGTCAGACTGGTAACCGCCAGACCGTCGTACTCATCACCGTCATCCGAGGATCGCCCCTGAGTGACACTGTGTTTAATCTCGTAAGTTTTCAGCCCTTCGGCCAAACCGTCGTCAGGCGCCGTCACCGTGACGGTTTGCGGGATGTACCAGTTGCTGTCGTCAAACAGCAGGGTGACCCCCTGTTCGTTGCCGTTGAGCTCGACACCCTTCCCACCGGCATCGCGTTCAGTTTCGGTAGGCAGGGTGGCGCTTGCCGTCACCCGTACGTCCTCTTCCGGCGGACGCGTCAGCACCACGGTATACTGTGCCATGACCAGGCCGCCCGCAACCACGCCGACATCTTCAAAGACGCGTAAGGCGCCTTTCGTCATGCTCACGGCGATTCCGGCTTCATCCGCATCCATCACATTAACGGACACGTCTTGGGCAAAAACACCCTCGAAGTCCGAAAAGTCATCCGAGCTATCCACCAGAAGTTCTATAATGCCGCTGTGACCCAGCAGGTCGTTACTGACCACGGAAATCGCTTCGCCGTCAGTGCCGCCACCCGTATTAAAGGTGTCGCTTCCGAGACCACCGATCAGGACGGTTTCCACGTATTCACTGGTGGAGGCGATAAAGAAGTGATCGTTCCCTTCCAGAGCGTAGACGACCACCTTTTCAATTCCGCCGTACTGGACGAACAATCCGGCACCGTAAACACCGCCGTGCGTCACCACGAAGTCATCGCCGAACTCGGTGCCCACCACTGTCAGGGTGTCGCTGCCGTCACCACCCTCCACATTCACCGGGGCATTGACGGTATAGGAAATAAAATCCGCTCCCTGTCCGCCGTTGATATT
>JALNWL010000211.1 GCA_023230905.1 Syntrophales bacterium | reverse complement strand
GCCGTGCAACCGCTTTGGCGATCGTGCTCTTACCCGAACCAGCCGGGCCATCGATGGTGACGATCATGGCTTTTTTCTGCCTGCAGGAATGGCTTTCGCGACCCGGACGCTTGCCGGAAGCGCTCTCGGAAACCGGATACACCCCCATGCGCACCGATGGGCGTTTGCCTGCCTGTCTAGCACAATCGCAGCATTCATGACAACCGTGCATTGGGCCGCACCCGGAGCGCTCTTGCCATTTTCCCGCAAAAGGGTTAAGCTTGGTCATAACCCTTTTTAACCCGTACGACCGAAGAGGGCAATGGAATCATGACTGCAAAGCGTCTCCACACGCGGAGAAGAGGCCTTTGGCCCATCCTTTTTCTCACCCTCCTGGTCTCCGCTTCCTTACCCAGCGCGGCCTCCGGGGCCTTTACCCTGGCGGACGAAAGGAAACTCGGCAAGGAGTTCTATGACAAGCTCAACCAAAACGGCGTGATCGTTCAGGATGAACGCATCGCTCTCTACGTCCGCAACCTGGGGGCGGACATCCTCGCGCACAGTCATCCTGCCCCCTTCGACTTCACGTTCTCGGTCATCGACAGCTCCGCCGTCAACGCCTTTGCGACACCGGGGGGATATATCTACGTCAACCGGGGACTGGTCAACCTCGTCAAGACGGAAAGTGAGCTGGCGGGCGTCCTGGCCCATGAAATCGCGCACGTCAACCGGCGCCACATCGCGGAACTCATCGCGAGATCAAAAAAAATCAGCATCGCCTCGCTGGCGGCCATCCTGGCCTCGGCCTTTCTCGGGGGCGGGGGGGAACTTTCCGCCGCCGCCGTCGGTTTCTCGATGGCCGCGGCGACCCACCTGAACCTCAAATACAGCCGTGAGCATGAAGAGGAGGCCGACCGTCTGGGCATGGCCTATCTGGCCGGAGCGGGCTACAATCCCCAGTCTATGCTCGATTTCCTCAAATCCATGCGCCGCTACGAATTTTACTCCAGCAACATCCCCTCCTATTTTCTAACTCACCCCGGGACGGATGAACGGATTCGCTATCTGGACGGCCTGCTGCTGACGACCTATCGCCACGAGGGCCGGGAGGACCGCCACGGACAGCTCAAGCGCGTGAAATCCACCCTGGCCGCCCGCGGCAGAGTTTCCGACTCCCTGCTCCGCCAATACCGCGAGGACGTTCGGGAGCACCCCCGTGACGTGGACGCCCTGTTCGGCCTGGCCCTCCTGCTGGACCGCTCCGGCCAGACGAACGAGGCGCTCTCCTGCTTCCGTCAGTCGCTGGCCCTCGCCCCCAACGATCAGGAAATCCGCCTCCAAATGGGCCGCACGCTTTTGAAGGCCGGACAGATCGAATCCTCGATCGCACTGTTGAGAACCGCGTACGAACAGAACCCGGCCGACGCCTCGGTTCTGGAATCTCTCGCCGAGGCCTACGACACCCGGGGATCGTTTTCCGAGGCACTTTCGCTCTACCGTGAGCTCTCTAGGCTTCAGCCCGCCAACGTCGATGTCCTCCACCGGATGGCGATGAACTGCGGCCGCCTGGGACAGCACGGCGAATCGCATCTGCTCTTCGGGCGCTACTTCAAAAACAAAAACAGGGTGGACAGCGCGGAATACCACTACCGGCAGGCGCTGCGATACTATCCGCCGGAAAGCGACCGCGGCCGCGAAATCCAGAGCGAACTCGAATCCCTGAAAACTCTCTGAACGCGATGCGCAGATTCAAGCGGCTTCTCGTCCCCTTCGACGCCACATCAAACTGGAACATCCGGTACGGGATTCAGATCGCCCACGCCTTCCATGCTCACGTCCATTTCATCCATGTCCGGCCGACGTATGCACGCATCTTCCCATTTCGCACCCTGGACGGATCCGGGGCCGCACCGTCCGAAACCCTGACGGAAGAGGAACGACGGCGAATCCGGGATCGGATGCTTCGCCACTTGCGGCAATTCCCGCTGACCGGCGTATCCCATACCCTGACCGTCCTCCACGGCTTGCCTGCCCGTGAGATCCTGAACGCCATCGGAGAAACGAAACCGGACCTCGTGATCCTGGGGACCGAGGGCATGATGAAATTCGAGGACATCCTCATGGGACTGTCCTCCCTGAAAATCATCGAAAACTCTCCGGTTCCTATCCTCTCGATCCGTCCGGACCTCTCGCCGCCCTTCGGGTCCTCCCAGCCGCTCGACTCCGAGCCACCCGCCCAAGGCCTCTATGCCATCCGCCGGATTCTCGCTCCGACCGACTTCTCGGCCGCTTCCCGGGAGGCCGTCGTCTACGCCGGCGCCATTGCCCACTATCTCCGGGCGGAACTGCACCTCCTGTTCTCCGCCGCGGACCGTGACGAGGCGGAATCGACGCCAGCATCCGGCGCGCACGAAAATCTTCAGCGTCTCGCGCAGGAGCTGACCGCCCTCTACGGCGAACTGCCGTTCGTGCCGCAGGTTTCGAACTTAGACTCGGTGAAGGCCATCCTAGACACGACCCGGCGCATCCGAATGGACCTGATCGTCATGTCCGTCCATGGCGAACAAGGCGCGCGCTTCCCCATCGGCAGCACCACCCGGAGAATCATCCAGCGGGCGCGCTGTCCGGTCCTGACACTGCATCCAAGAATGAAATCATCCCGGATAGAAACGCGGTATCAGCGGGTGTTCAAGACCCTCGGGCTCGCCGATCTCACCCAGAGTCACGATGGCGCCCTTCGCCCGTTCGGACCCGGGGAGCTGTCGCCCGGAGGGGCCCGGTCGGATCTCTTTCTCAAGCACTATTCCCCGGAGGGCCTCCGGACCGTTCTGGAAGCGTATGGGATCTTTCCACTCCTGAGAAAGAAAGGATTCTCCTCGCTGCAGATCAAATTGCATATGACGGATCCTTACCGCCAGCGCGTGCGGGTCATTTTCGACGGACAGGAGGATGAAAATCACCTCATCGCAGAGGTCGTCATGCGCGAGGCGGCACTGTCGGCGCCCGCCGGCGGCGGAACGGCGTCACACAGACCCTTCAGCGTCCTGATGATCGAATGGCTTTACCTGCAAAATCCGCTGGTCTCCTTTTCACCCGATCGCCCTCCCCTTCCCGGCCAGAGCTACCCCGGCCTGCGCATCAGCCATGAGATCCTCGAGCTGCTCATTTTCGCGGGACGCCGACTGGGCAAGGACGCCGTCACCATTCGTCCCGCTCACTTCCACAGCGCGAAAATGTACCATCAACAGTTTTCCTGTCTGGATCCGCGCCGGGAGGGACAATTGATCGCGCTCATCCGCGATACCGAGAACGATCATCTGGCCGACGTTTCTTGGGCGATACACCTGGGTTGCCTGCGGGATGACCGCACGGGAGACTTCGTTTCCTTGGATCCGGACATTCAGATCTTCGCGCTCTCCAGGAACGTGCAGAACCATTTCCTAACGGACGCCTACCATGAATCGGTCTGGCGGGAAGTGTCGGCCTGCCGCTTCAGCATTGACTGGAATTGTTTTCAGGACCGGTATTCCATATACGCAAAAGGCCGGGTCAACCCCGAAGCCCCGGCTTGAGGCAACGCCGTCAGCGGATGTCTCCGGAGGCCACGGCCTCCTTCAACAAGACGACGAGGCCTTCGTCGAGATGTCCCTCCCGGGCCATCCGCTCCATCAGCGCCATCGACTCCTCCCGGGTTTTCATGGTCTTGTAAGGCCGGTCCCTGGCCGTCAGCGCTTCATAGACGTCTGCCACGGCAATGATGCGGCTCTGAAGCGCAAGGGCGTCCGCCCGTTTGCCGTGGGGATAGCCCGACCCGTCGAGCTTCTCGTGGTGAGAGCCCGCGTATTCGGGAACATTCCTGAACTTCTTGGGAAAGGGCAGCGATTGCAGGATCTTTTCCGTCATCAAGGCATGCTGGTTGACGATGAACCGCTCCTCGTCCGTCAGCGTCCCCCGGGCAATCCGGAGGCTTTTCATTTCATCCTCCGTGACGAGGGGAAAGGCCCCCCCCTCCAGTGTGCTTCCCCGCCTGTCGCCGATCGCCTTCAGGCGGGACACCAGGGCATCGTCCAGCCGGGTTT
>JALNWL010000210.1 GCA_023230905.1 Syntrophales bacterium | reverse complement strand
GCCGGGAGTGGTTGTAGAAGATGTCGCCGGGGAACGCCTCGCGTCCGGGGGGACGACGGAGCAGCAGGGAGATCTGCCGGTAGGCGACGGCCTGCTTGGAGAGGTCGTCGTAGATGATCAGGGCGTCCTGCTTGCGGTCGCGGAAGTACTCGCCGATGCTGCAGCCGGCGAACGCGGAGATGTACTGCAGGGTCGCGGGGTCGCTGGCGCAGGCGGACACGACGCAGGTGTAAGGCATGGCGCCGTGCTTGCGAAGGTTTTCCACCACCTGGGCCACGGTCGATTTCTTCTGGCCGATGGCGACGTAGATGCATTTGACGCCCGTGTCCTTCTGGCGGATGATGGCGTCGATGCAGATGGCCGTCTTGCCGATCTGGCGGTCGCCGATGACGAGCTCCCGCTGGCCGCGGCCGATGGGCGTCATGGCGTCGACGGCCTTGAGCCCCGTGTACAAGGGCTGATTGACGGGCTGGCGCTGGATCACGCCGGGGGCGATCATTTCGATCCGGCGGAATTCCGTCGTCTCGATCGGACCCTTGCCGTCGATCGGCGCGCCGGTGGCGTCGATGACCCGGCCAAGCAGGGCCTCGCCGACGGGCACCTGGGCGATCCTGCCGGTCCGCTTGACGATGTCGCCCTCCTTGATGTGGGTGACCTCGCCGAGAACGGCGACGCCGACGTTGTCCGCCTCGAGGTTCAGGACCATTCCCAGAATCCCGCCGGGGAACTCCAAAAGCTCCATGGCCATGGCGTTCTCCACACCGTAGACGCGGGCGATGCCGTCGCCGACGGACAGGACGGTACCCGTTTCGCTGATGTCCAGCTTCTTTTCATATTCCTTGATCTGTTTGGAAATGATCTGACTGATTTCCTCTGCCCTGATGGTTTCCATGCGCTATATCTCCTCCCCTAAGAGATTCCTTATCTTGTTGAGCTGCGTCCGGATGCTGCCGTCGTAAATCGTGTCCCCGACCCGGACGACAATCCCCCCCACCAGGGAAGGATCGTCCATGACGGCCATCTCCACGTGCTTCCCCGTCATCGACTCGAGCCCGCTCCGCAGGCTCTGAACCATCTGGGGGGACAGCGGGAAGGCCGTCTTGACCTGGACCCGAACGTTTTTCAGGACCGCGTCCATGAGTTCCCGGTAACAATCCTCGATCTCGGAAAGGACGCTGATTCTCCGCTTGTCGACCAGCAGCTTCAGGAAATTGGCCGTGACGGGAGAGATATCCGTCTTCTCGAGCAGCGACGTGACCACGGCCTTCTTATCGGCCTGGTCGAAGATGGGGTTGTCCAGGAATTCCCGGAGATTCTTGTTCATCTCCAGGAGGGATGAGAACTGGCGGAGCTCCTTGTAGTAGGGCTCGTACTTCCGTTCCTCACCCGCGATCTCGAAGAACGCCTTCGCGTACCGTTTGGCGATATTGCTGCTGATCAATTTTGTTTCACCACCTTGTCTATGTAGTCGCGCACCATGGTCTCGTGATCCTGAGGCGTGATCTGCTTCTTCAGAATCTCCTCAGCCAGTTCTACGGAAAGCTTGACCGCCTCCAGCCTCAGCTGGCTGCTCGCCTTGTTGAACTCCTGCTCCATGCGGGCCTGGGCGTCTTCCTTCATCTTCTCCGCCTGCTTGCGGGCGTCCTCGACGATCCTCGCCTTTTCGGCCTCACCCTGCGAGCGGATCATCTCCGTGATGCCGTCGATCTCGCCGGTCGCCTTCTGGAGCCGTGCGTCGTAGTCGCGGAACTTCGCCTCCGCCTCCTCCTTCGCCCGCCGGGCGTCATCGAGCGCCGTGCCGATCTCGCCCTTCCGCCCGACGAAGAACTCCTTCACCTTCTTGGCCAGCATCCACCACAAAAACCACGCCAGCACCGCGAAATTCAGCATGCGCCAGCCGAAATCCTTCCATTCCGCCCATTTGTCGTGGCCGCCTTCGGCCCCGCCGCCCGAGGCATAGACCACGGCCGCGGTCAGCAGAACCCACCCGATTGCCGTCAACAGGGAACGCGACACAAGCCGACCGTGCCGGCGCGCTGTAAGCCACCCTCTCATTGGACACTCCTTCCCAACACTTTTTCGGCAATCTCGACCGAGATCCGGCGCGACTGGTCGTGCAGGATCCGTCTCGCCTGGGAGACCTCCTGGTTCATCCTGGCCTGGAACGTCTCCACCAGCCCCGGGATCTCGCCCCGCACGGCGTCGATGATGCCCTTGGCCTTTACGGCGCCCTCCTGGGTGATCTCCTGCTTCTTCTCCAGGGCCCCGGCCTTCGCCTGGCGGAGCTTCTCCTCGTAGGCGGCCATCTTCTGCTCGACCGTCTCGTTCAGCCGGCCGATTTCCAGCTCCGAGTCGTCAAGCTGCTTTTTCCGCCGGTTGATGATCGCAAGGATCGGCTTGTAGAGGAGAAGATTGAGGATGAAAATCAGGGCCAGAAAGTTGATTATCTGGATCAGGAATGTATAGTCGAGACCGATCGTCACTGTTCATACCTCGCTTTGCGGGATCAAATTCCAAAAAAAACCGGGAGGAAAAAGTAATCCACCCGGCTTCTCATCGAATACGTTGTACGGAAAGCTCGCTCACCCTAACTTGAAAGAGGTTCTCTGGATGCCTCTTGCCATCAACCCGATTCACAAACAACCTCGACGAACCGATTTCATGACCTGCGCGGCAGAGCGGCGCCTGACTTCCGGTCATATAGTGACTGCCGTTCAAGTCGGCGCACTACTAATCATAACTCACCCTGCTTGTCAAGCACTTTTTGCCCAAATAAAGCGCCGCTTTTGCACGGGATCATCCCGGCGAAAACACGGTGGATTGGCCCGTCCGGCGCACCCTTCATCGAAAAGAAAAAAACGCGGAAATTCCCGCGGGCCGGACGCAGGGGGAAATCGGCCCCCCTGCTCACGAATGCAGAATGAAACGCCTCGTGCTGATGTTCAGCATCAGGCCGACACCGGTCAGGAGCACCACCATGGACGAGCCGCCGTAGCTGAAAAACGGGAGCGGAATGCCCACGACCGGAAGGATGCCCGTGACCATCCCGATGTTGATGAAGACCTCGGAAAAGATCATGACCGTGACGCCGAACGCGATCAGCGTCCCGGAGAGGTCTCTGGCGCGCTGCGCAATCTTGAACCCCCAGAGGATCAAAAGCAGGAAGAGGATTAAAAGCACCAGCCCCCCCGCCAGGCCCCACTCCTCCGCGAAGACGGAAAAGACGAAATCGGTCTGCTGCTCCGGGAGGAACTTGAGCTGCGTCTGCGTCCCCTTCAGGAACCCCTTGCCGAAGAGGCCGCCCGAGCCGATCGCGATCATCGACTGGATGATGTGATACCCCGCCCCCAGCGGGTCCCGCTCCGGGTTGAAGAAGGTCAGGAGGCGCGCCTTCTGGTAGTCGTGCAGAAAGAACCAGGCCAGGGGGACGAGGGCAAGGCCGCCCGCGCCGACCCAGAGGACGGAGCGCCACCGGACCCCGGAAAAGACGACCATGGCGATGAAGATGATCAGCAGGATCAGGCCCGTCCCCAGGTCCGGCTGCCGGAGGATCAAGAGGAACGGGACGAGCACCAGGATCAGGGGCATGACCAGCTCCCGCGTGGTGTATCCCTGGAGGCTCCGGTGCCGGTCGAAATACCGCGCCAGGGCCAGGATGAGCGCCAGCTTCATCATCTCCGAGGGCTGTAGCATGAAGCCCCCGAGGGCGATCCAGCGCTGCGACCCCCGGGTTGTGTAGCCGTAGAGCGCCACGACGACCAGCAGCACGACGCCCACCCCGTAAATGACGTAGGCGTAGCGGTGGATCAGGCGGTAATCGACGCTGAAGGCGATCACCATGGCCGCGAGGCCGATCATGATCCACTGGAGCTGCTTGAGGTACAGCGGTGTCTGCCGAAGGCCCGAGAGGCTGTAGCCGGTGCTGAAGATGTTCATCAGGCCGATGCCGCTGATGACGAGTACCAGCACGAGGAGCGTCCAGTCGAAGTTGAGGAGCAGTCTGCGGTCGATCTTCATGGGTTCGGCTCCGGGGGGGCGTTCGCTCCGCGGGGCGCCGCGGCCGGAGCGGCGTTCG
>JALNWL010000209.1 GCA_023230905.1 Syntrophales bacterium | reverse complement strand
CCCTGGTCGTAGGTGGTCGCGGCCACGAGGTGGGGGATCGCCTTTACCTGGCGCTCGGTCAGTCCCCCCTCATTTTTGTCCGATCCTGCCCTTTTGTGTTTATCTTTGATAGCCATGCCTCAGTCCCTCCATTCAGTGACGGTCAGCACACGCATTCTTTTAAGGCCTCCAGTATGATTTTCTTTCGTGCCGCTATGAATACAGCATCTTCTTTTTCCTTTTCGATCTCAGCCCGGAACAGTTCCATATCGAGACAGCTCTCGATTGCATCCCGTAGCTTGTCCTGCAACAGTTCAACAGGCGCAGCGTCCAGCTCCGCTACATGAATTCCATGTCGTTCAACAAACTTTCGATAATTCGGGGAGGATGTTTTTGCCTCCATATCTGACGGCAAGTCATATTCTTTAACATCATCACCGGAGAGCGCCACCTTGGACGCAATGACATATTGCAATCCGAAGTCGTCTCGCAGTGAACGCGGGAAAGATGCCGCGATTTCTTCACCGTCCGGGTCGAAGTCACTGAGAATCAGCAGTATCAACCTTTCCTTGTCGGAATGTAAGAAACGCTGCGCCATCTTCAGCCGTGGCGTCAAGCTGGCGTAGCCCCGCCCCGTAGTGCAAGAAATACAGTAATCGTCGGCCACTGCTTCAACGTGCTTCCGAATTGCATTTTTTTCCACCAGGATCTCGATGTGATTTTTCTGGCCACGTAACAGGTCGCGGGCATAACCCCGGAAGAAGTCCTGTGCCTCATCCCTTACGAAGTCCGCCGCGTTCTGATATGTTCTAATAACGCGTATTGGCCTGGTTTCATCTTCAATCGCATTGAACGGTATTTCACCGGTCAGCCGCGCCCGGAGCAGCAGGTTCGTCAGTGCCTTGTAACTGGCAAGATCGTTTCGATATGTCGATCCGGGTTTTTTGTCGTGACGCAACGGTGGATTGTTCAGCAGCAGGTAGTGGACACGCCGAACGGTCAAGGGCCAATATTCTTTTTCTGATTCTATGGCCCGCTGCGCCGCCTGGAGAAAAGCCCGCGTCGTGATCCGCGCCCGGCGCTTGCATTCACCCAGGTGCACGTTGTCATCAATGGAAACCTGCCGCCTGCCGATCCGATCCTGTAGGAGGTTCTGATACGCCTCATCCGGTTTGACTTCCTGCATTGCCTCCCGGAGTAACTCAGCCTGTGATTTGCTCCGTTGCTTGTTATAAAGGGCCAGCACCCCTAGGCGATCATCGGCACAAAGATCTCCCCATATAATGTCATCAGCAACAAGACAGGGCACAACAGTCAGACCTAACCAGGATGCAGCTGCGTAGCGTCTATGCCCGGAGAGGATATAGCCGTCGGCCGATACATGGAGAGGCTCCAGAATGCCGTTTGCTTTTATGCTCCAGTAAAGTTTTTGATCATCAGCATCGGTATGCGGACAAAATTTGTCATACAGCAGACAGTTCTCCGTCGCCTGCCGGAGTTCGTTTAGTGCAAAATAGGACAAGTCCTGTTTTTTCATGGAGAGGGGCGGGGTGAAAATATCAAACGCTGCAATGGCATCTGTCATGCTTTCAACCCTCCCAATTGCTCGCCGGATAAAACTTCGATCCCTTGACGAGCTTATAGTCCCGATACATGCCGCGCGGGTTTATCTCTGTTCGCCACGCCTTCGCGTCAACGATCCTTACCTGATTGACCTTCTTATCAGACAGATAATCAAGGGCCAGATACAGCCGCGCCTTCTCCTTTGAGAAATCTCCCCCGCGTCCGGCGTCCCGTCCGTCCGCCTTCTGCAAGGCAATGATGCAGACGCCCTCTTTGAGTTTCTTGTGAATCTCCTGGATCATCCCGCCGACCTTCCAAAAGTCCGTGGTCACTTCCAGAAAGTCCACGATGAAGATTTTTTTCTCCGGTGTGATTAGGTCGGCAAAGTCCGACGCGCGGTGGTATGGCTTGAACGTCCAGGATGACAGCGGGGCGCCAAACAGTTCGAGGCGTTTTCTGAATTCTGTGTCTCCCATCTCGGAGTTCAGATAGACCACCTCGTGGCGGTCCTGATTCAGGCGCACAGCATTCAGCAAGAAGGCCGTCTTCCCCGCCGACTTGCTCCCGGCAACTACTATGATATTCCCCGGATATATGACGGCTAGGTCGTCAATGCCGAGCGGCCAGGTAATCGGGAATTCTTCCGTGGGGGCATTCAGGAAGTCCACCGGTTCGACGTTGGCTTGAACCGTTCGATATTCTCCCGACTTGCTGCCATGTTTTTCAATGATCCCATCTGTCTTCAGCCTGTGGGCGATAACGTAAAAATGATTCCTCTCCTCTCGTGTAAGGACTTGTAAGGTTTTGCAAGCATCTGTAAGATTCCAGTAACCATCTTGTAAGTTCGCCCATTCTCGAAACTCTGTTTTCAGGCTTCGCTCCCGGCGGGCGGCTCGCTTCAGGGCGCTGTCAATTTTTCCCCGGATCTCATTTTCAGGAAAAGGCGGATTCGAGTATTTGGCAAGGATATTAAGCACATACTCGGAGAAGTCGGGGGCGCACCGGTTTTTGATCAGGCTATTCGCAACGGTAAAAAGGTCTTCGTCGCGCCGCCCCTGGTGAAAGTATTTGTCGCCATTTGTCGCCGTTTGTCGCCTGTCGGTGTTGTCGCCTCTATATAAAGATAATTTTTTAATTAATATATCAGGCAGCGGGGCGAGAGGGACGTCTCCGATAGACTTGCCCTCTTCCCAGGTATAGGCCTTGCCATTTCCATTGACTGACGGAGGCGCGATGATATAGCCACCCTCACCCCGAAAATCCACGCCCGGGATGAATCCCGTTCCTACCGTGATCCCGCTGCCGGCCGGATAGACGAACCACAGGTGCCAACCTCCTCGTGGGGTCCGGGCGATGGGAAGGATCAGGGCGTCGGGCAGCATCTTCCGGACGGCCTCGAAACCTTCCGGCGTGTCGCAGTCGACGACCAGTATGCCGGAGATGGACCCCGTCACCAGACCGACCATGGCGTCAGGATGATCCACCCACCAGGACCGGATCTCTTCAGGGGTCGCGAATTGTTTCTTGTAGGTCGCCCAGGGAATGAAGGGTTTTTTGTCTGTTCTGATGGGGATGACCGAAAGGCCCCGGCCGGCGTAGTCCAGGGCAGCATTGAGCATATCAGTCCGCATGTGTAATACCTTCCGCCAGTTCCGCCCGGATGATCTTCTCGACATTCTCCGGCGTGTCCGGCCTTCCCTTACAGTTCGAGCACAGGCAATAGCGGAAGACGCGTCCTTTCCCCCCGGGCGCTCCCCATGCCACAGGGTCATCGGGCTTGAATATGCCGATTATGGAGGGTTTCCCGCCACACAACAGGCAAGAATCGCCAGGACGGGGCTTTCTCAAGTCGGGTAGGGTCATGTGCTGGTCTCCGTGAGAAACGCAACGTCGTCCATTTTTCGAGACCACAATTCACCCTGGTCCTCCATGGCCGCCGTCTCGCTTTCGTTGTGTCGTCCGTACCCATCCAGAAGAGAATTGACTGCATCAATCCGGAGCGATAGGCTTCGGTCAAAGCCCTCTCTCATCTGCTTTTCTAGATCGGTCTTCATCCGCCGGAGATTTGCCTGAAACCGCAACTCTTTTATTTCGTCCTGAATCCAACGGATCGCCTGTCTCTTTAAAATGATTTTTTGCCTGATGACTTGATCGTGATTCATGGCGCGTGCCCTTCCACGATGGCGCGGATGTCCGATGATCGCCAACACGTCACGCGCTCGGATAGCTTTATCGGTGCTGGAAAGCGCCCGGATTTAACCCCGGACCACCAGCACGAGCGACTTACCGGGACGAACATAAGGACTTGCTTGATTCGAAGTAGTCCGGTTCGAGGGATTTCTTGCAGTTGTGGGATTATTGAGTCTTTCGGCATAGGCTGTCCTCCTTTGTTGTATCGTCTAGGCCAGCCTACTTTGGTTATTTAAATGACGGTCAAGGAACATTTGAACATTAAAAAAGCCGGGAGCTACCCGGCTAATCTATAGCAATATTTAAGCGTTAAGATATTCCTCGTCCATGTCACGACAACTGTAATACCGTGACAATTTTATGG
>JALNWL010000208.1 GCA_023230905.1 Syntrophales bacterium | reverse complement strand
GGCCGCGGGCAGGTCGAAGAGGTGGGCGTGCAGGGTCAGGTTCTGCCGGACGGTCAGCTCGCCGTACAGGGAGAAGGTCTGGGACATGTACCCGATGCGTTTGCGCATGGCGATGCTGCCGGCGTCGACCGCGCTGCCGAACAGGTAGGCCTCGCCCGCCGTGGGGGGAAGAAGCCCCGTCACCATTTTCATCGTGGTCGTCTTGCCGCAGCCGTTGGAGCCGACAAAGCCGAAGATTTCGCCTTTCGGGATCGTGAAGGAGACATCCTCGACGGCGGTGAAGGCCCCGAAACGCTTTGTGAGGTGCTGGGCCTCGATGGCCGCGCCATCCTCGGAGGGGGCGCGGGGGGGGACGGCAAAGACGCGATGACCGGCACGCCTCTCCTCCGGGAGCAGGGCGATGTAGGCGTCCTCGATCGTCTCTTTGCCGCTGAGCGCCTTCAATTCTCCCGGTGTTCCCGCGGCCAGCACGCGTCCCCCCGCCATCATGACCAGCCAGTCGAGGTGCTCCGCCTCTTCCATGTAGGCCGTGGCGACGAGAATGCTCATGCCGCGATGCCGAAGCCGCATCTCGTCGATGAGTTTCCAGAACTGCTGCCGGGACAGGGGGTCCACCCCCGTCGTCGGTTCGTCCATGACGAGAACATCGGGATCGTGGATCAGGGCGCAGCACAGTCCCAGCTTCTGCTTCATGCCCCCGGACAGCTTGCCGGCCGGCCGGCCGGCGAAGGGAGCCAGGCGGGTCGCGGAGAGCAGTTCGCGGATGCGCGCATCCCGCTCCGGACGGGAGAAATTGTAGAGGCGGCCGAAGAAATCGCAATTTTCCCGGACCGACAGGGTGGTGTAAAGATTCTGTCCCAGCCCCTGCGGCATGAACGCAATCCGGGAACAGACCTGAAGCCGGTACGATGCGGAACGCATGTCGCCGCCGAGGACGGTGACGTCTCCGCGCTGAATCTTTTTCAGGCCGGCCAGGATGCCCAGGATCGTCGACTTGCCGACGCCGTCGGGACCGATGAAGCCGACGCGGCGCCCCGCGGGAATCTCCAGGGAGACGTCGTCCAGGGCCCGCCGGGCGCCGTACCGGTGCCGGAGGCCGGCGATGCGGCAGACGGGGGGCGGGATATCCGTCCGGTCGTTCATTGCAGGGAAGGGGGCCAGGGGGCCCGGGGATCGAGGCGCATCCAGGAAACGCCCGGCAGACCCGGTTTCAGGCGGGATTCACGGTGGGGCTCCAGACGGACCTTGACCCGGAACGTGAGCTTCTGACGCTCCTCGGCCGTTTCCACCTCCTTCGGCGTGAATTGGGCCTTGGCCGAGACGAAGACGACGCGCGCCCGGAGGGGGCGCTCCGGAAAGGCGTCGGGCACGACCCGCGCCTCAGCGCCCAGGGCGAGATTCCCCGCCTCCTTTTCCGGCAGAAAGACGGTCATGTACATCTCCTCCGGGTCGATGACCGTCAGGACCTTGCCCCCGGCCGGCAGCACCTCGCCCGGCTCGGCGAGGCGCACGAGCACGCGCCCCCGGACGGGGCTCCAGAGGGACCCGTCCGCGATTTCCGCCTTCAGGTAATCCGTCCGGGCGACGGCCGCCGCGATCGCGGCCTCGGCTTCGGCCACCCTGGCCCGGGCCGCGGCATCGTCGGCCTCGGCGCTCTGCCGGTTGGTCTGATCGTGCTCCAGCCGCTGCTGGGTGGCGATTCCCTTGGCCAGAAGCCGCTCCGACCGCTCCAGTTCCCGACGGGCGAGGACCACCCGGCTCTGGCTCTCATCGACCTTGGCCAACGCCGAGCGGCGGGCCTCTTCGGACCGCCGGACCTCCGCCTGGGCCTGCCGGAGCTGGGCCTCGAGCGGCGCGGTATCCATCCGTGCGAGGAGCTGATGCGGCCGGACGGCGTCCCCCTCCCGGACAAAGACCGCCATCAAGCGTCCCGGCTGTTTCGTGGCGATGTCGATCTCCGTCGCCTCCAGACGGCCGTTGCCGACGACGAATCCCGGCGGGACGGTGTTCTGGTCCTGGCGGTGGAGAAGGGCGTAACCGGCGGCGGCCGCCAGCAGAAGAGCCGCGCCGATCCAGATGAAACGGGAGAAAACCTTCTTAGTTCCGGTCATGGCGGTCCTTTCGCACAGGGAACATTCGCGCGGTTCGGGGCGTCCCGTTCCCCATGGCGGGCGGAAACGCCCGTAGCGCAGGAAACCTAGCAGATTTCCGGGAAAAAGTAAAAGACCATCGGGGGCAGGGGGCCGTTACGTCTCCGCGTTCCCGGAGGCCGGCCGGAAGAGCGGCAGCCCCAGCTGCTTGCGGCGGGTCTTGCCGTAGGGGCAGGTGTTCTCCCGGACCGTCGGGTCGCCCCGGCGGCCCTTGCCCCGGACCTCGATCAGGTGGGAGCCCCCCAGGTGGAGGGCGTGCTTGCCGTAGCGGCGGCTCACCGCGTCCACGGCTTCGTAGAGCTCGCGGATCTTTTCCGCCTTCAGGGGGTCTTCGAAGAGGGAGTACTGGATGAGCGCGTCCGGGGCCAGGTCGAGGAGGACGACCCCGGTGGCGCGGTAGAGGTCCCGGCGCCGGTAGAGGTCGTTGAACAGGCCGCGGAGCAGGGGGGACAGCTCCAGGGGGTGGGCGCAGGGGCGGTTGAGGCGCGCCTCTCGGCCCGTTGTGTCGAAGTTCTGCCGCTTCAGGAAGGCGGCCACCCGCCGCGGGGCGAGGCCGTAGCGCCGGGCCTTGATGCAGGCGGATTCGAGGTTCCGGGCCAGGTGGGCGAAGAGGTACTCCGGATCGGTGCTCGGCGGGGCGAAGGTCTTCGTCTTGCTGATGGAGGCATAGACGCTCTTCTCCTCCGGCGAGACGGGGTAGACGGACGTCCCCCGGAGCTCCTGCCAGGTCTCGACGCCGGGCTTCGTGAGGCGCTGACGGACCGTCCGCTCCGCAAGGCGGGCGAAGTCCAGGGCGGTCCGGACGCCCAGCTTGTCGAGATAGCTCGCGGTCGCGGGGCCGATGCCCCAGACCCCGCCCACGGGAAGCGACTCGATCAGGAGGGGGATCCCCCGGCCGGGGACGACGGTGAAACCGGAGGGCTTCCGGTGCTTGGAGGCCGCCTTGGCGAGGACCTTGGTCAGGGAGAGGCCGACGGAGACGGTCAGGCCCAGTTCCCGCTCGATGGCGTCCTTCATCCGCAGTGCGATGGTTTCGTAGGAGGCCTTGAGGGGCCGCCTGAGGCCCGTGATGTCGGCGAAGGCCTCGTCGATGGAGTATTCCTCGACCTGGGGGGTGAAGCGGCGCATGACGTTGAACATCCGCCGGGAGAGGAGGCTGTAGGTCTCGTAGTCGGAGGGGAGGACGACGAGGTCCGGACAGAGCCGTTTCGCCTCCGGGAGGGAAACGGCCCGCCGGATGCCCAGAGCCTTGGCCGCGTAGCTCGCGCAGGCGACGATGCCCCGCTCGCCGCCGGTGACAATGGGCTTCCCGCGCAATTCCGGGTGGAGGACCTCCTCGCAGGAGGTGAAGAAGGCGTCCCCGTCCACGTGCAGGATGGCCCGGGGCCAGCGGTGGGGCATCAAGATCGCGTCGTTCATCGTATTGCCCGAAATCCTTGACCTTTGGGAAACGGATCGCGCTTTTCAGAGATCTCAAGCGGTTTACGGCCGGGAGAATCTTTTTCTCTTGCCTCCGTGGATCCATTATGATAGAACGAACGTTCTATTGTCAAGGGGTTTTTTGCTCATTGACAGGGGGGGGAAAAGAGGATAACTGAGAGCGGAAAAATGAAGGCATTTTTGGCGGTTTACGTCCGGCGGATCCCGCCGTACACGATGCCGGAAGGGGCGCCCTTGGGCGAGAGGTTTGTCAGGATCATCGCCACCGGTCTGGGGAGCGGGTATGTCCCCTTCGCCCCCGGAACGGCGGGGACGCTCGTCGCGATTCCCCTTTATCTCGTCCTTTTTCCCCTGTCCTGGCCGCTGTATCTCCTGACGGCGGTGGCACTGACGTTTCTGGCGATTCACGTCTCCGGGGCGGCGGAGGTTCTCTTTGGCCGGAAGGATGCCCCGCGGATCGTGATCGACGAGATCTGCGGGTTTCTGTTCGCCATGTTCTGCGTCACGCCG
>JALNWL010000207.1 GCA_023230905.1 Syntrophales bacterium | reverse complement strand
GATCGCCTACACCCTGACGGGGAACGCCCATCATCCCGCCCCGGACGCCTGTTTGCGCCTGTATCTCGAGCAGGGAGGACGTTTGCCGTGAGCGTTCGGCAGTCCCGAGCCGGCCGCGAGGCAACGCCGATGTCAGCCGAGAACAAAAATAAGCATGATTTGATCGAGGTGAAAGACTATCCACTGAACCAAATCTATTTTTATCTGACGGGAGGCTGCAATCTCAACTGCCGGCACTGTTGGATTGAACCTCGAAAAGCCCAGGCCGGGAAACCTTTTCCCGCCTTGGACCCGGAAATGTTCCAGGGAATCATCAACGAAGCGATCCCCATGGGTCTCAAGGGCGTGAAATTGACCGGAGGGGAACCGCTTCTTCATCCGCAGATCGGTGTCATGATCGACATCGTCCGCAAAAATCGGCTCAATCTGTCGATGGAAACGAACGGAACATTGTGTACAAAGGATATTGCCGCGAAGATGGCGGAGTGCAGGAATCTGTCCGTGTCGGTCAGCCTCGACGGCGCCGATGCCACCACCCACGAATGGGTTCGGGGGCGGAAAGGATGTTTTCAGGAGACCCTGGAGGGAATCGGCCATCTTGTGCGGGCGGGCATTCGACCCCAGATCATCATGACCGTCATGCGATGCAACCGAGACCAGATGGCGGACTTGGTCCGGCTGGCGGAAACCCTGAATGCCGCCTCCGTCAAGTTCAATGTCCTGCAGCCGACGGCAAGGGGTCTTAAGATGCATGAGGCGTCGGAGGGTCTCGATGTCGGCGAGTTGATTTCGACGGGGACGTGGGTGGACGAAGAGCTGTCTGCCACGACAAAACTGGACTTATATTTCCACCAGCCGCCGGCTTTTCGGAGCCTGGGGCGGATGTTTGGCAAGGGGGGCGACGGTTGCTACAGTTGCGGCATATTGGGCATCCTCGGCGTCCTTTCGGATGGAAGCTATGCACTCTGCGGCATTGGAACAACCGTGCCGGAACTCATCTTCGGACGGGCGGGCCAGGACCCTCTTGAAAAGGTTTGGCGCGATAATTCCACCCTCAATGAGATTCGGCAGGGGCTTCCCGAACGGCTGACCGGCGTCTGCGCGTCCTGCGTGATGAAACAGATTTGTTCGGGGAGCTGCCTGGCCCAGAATTATTATCGGTCCGGAAACCTGTGGGCGCCATTCTGGTATTGCGAGGAGGCGCGGTCCCAGGGTCTTTTCCCTGAAAGCCGTCTATTGCCGAACGGTCTTTCCCAGCCTGCGAAGGAGGTCAAAAATGACGGGGCGAAAAATCCATTATGAAAGACCGGTGCTGATGAATCTTCTCGGGCCCGAAATCTGGCGGGCCAGCGGCGCAACCTGCAAATCGGGGACAAGCGCTTCCTTGTGTGCAAAGGGACAGTACGGTCCCGAGTGCAGAATGGGCCAGAATGCCACCAGCCAGTGCCATCTCGGCAAAAGCGCCAGCGGAACCATCGCGTGCGATCTCGGCGGTGAGGCCGGAGGGGTCGGATGCCATTCGGGTGGGGCGGCGGGAGGCGCGGATTGCCTGCCCGGCGGCTCGATACGGCCGAGTTGACACGTATGTCGGAGTCGATCGCCATGAAAGCCGCTCAAGTCTCGCGAGCGACGTGGGGTCTCAAGCTGGCCGACGGGCGCGATTGGGCCTTTTCAGCCGAGGATACCCTGCGCGCGTGGCTCGGCGCCTTTGCCGCAGTACTGCAACTTGAGCGTACGGATCGCCGCGCACAGGGACCCTTTTTCATGTTCAGATCCGAGAAGACCCTCCCCCTTTTTTGCGGAAATCACGAAGCTTCCGAGTTTACATCCACTCTGAAGCAAATCGATAACGATGTCTGGATGTGCACGTTGAACGGACAACCGGGGAAAATCGAGGAGATCGAATGCATGCGTGAGACCCTGAGGGTCCTGTACCATGACGCCATAATGCGTGGGGGGATTCCCTGCCATGGGGGACTCCTGGACTGGGAAGGTCGGGGGATCCTCATCGCAGGCGCTTCGGGGACGGGGAAATCCACGCTTTGCCGGAGACTGACGACGAGCGTGACGGTTCTCTCCGACGAGGAAACGTTGATCGTCCGGGATGCCCATGGCCAATATTGGGGACACCCCTTTCCCACCTGGAGTCGACTCATCGATGATCCCGAGACGCCGCGAAGCTGGCCGGTGCAGAAGGCGATTCCCCTGGGAGCCATTTTTTTCGTTTTTCCGTCCTCGCGGGACGCGTGCATCCCGATCGGCGCAGGAGAGGCGGCGGGACGGCTGACGCGCCTGGCCCTTGAGAAATCCGGACGGGTCAAGTCCATTCAGGAACAAGATGATCTTGTGGATTTGAAGATGCGCCTGTTCGAAAACGCCTGCACGATCGCATCCCGGGTTCCGGCCGCCAGACTGAAGGTCAGCTTGAAGACCGACATGGAGAGGGAATTTGATCAAATGTGCAGAGGGTTGCTGGAACGACCGCACCCTTCTTCATCGGGGGCTGAATCCGCAGAGAATGCAGGCCAGAGAGGCAAAGATCGGCCCCGAAAAAAAGTTGAAATCAATCCGGCTCATGCAATATCGGCGTGACCGGATACGACAGACCGAAGGAAGAGAGGCGGGCCCGGTTGAAAGCGGAATTGAGGGCGACGAAAAAAAGCCGGAGTGACAACGACCGGACATTCATCTATACGGGTCGCAGCATGTCCCCGACCTTGAGACAGGGCGACCTCGTCGTTCTCGAAGCGGGGCGAAAACGTCCCATCCGACGGGGGGATGTCATCATTTTTTCGCGACCGGGCGAAACAAGCCATATCGTCCACCGGGTGGAGGCTGCTGTCGGGGACGGGTTCCTGACCCGGGGCGACGGGAGCAGCGCCCCGGATGACTGGATCGTCACGCCCGATCAGATCCGGGGAAGGGTAGAACACATCATCCGCGAAAAACATCTCATGCGCGTACCGCGAGGCCCGTTGCCTGCCGCCGCGCGGCTCCGCCAGACGCTCGACCGGATCGATCGGAAGGCCAGGCATTGCCTGGGTCCAGTTTATCATCATTTTGCACGCAAAGTCATGCCCCGGCGATGGCTGTTCCCCCTGCTGAGACCCAAGCTCCTGTGTCTGCACCGGCCCGACGGGCTTGAGTGGAAACTCTTCGCCGGCCGGCGACAGATCGGATTTCTCCCGCCGTGCGCCAGCTCATGGAGAATCCGCCGGCCCTATCTTTTGATGATCGACGAATCGGCATTGCCCGGCGCGGGGGAAAATCGTTCCACGGGACCTGCCCGATGAGCCGCTTCTACGGGATTTCCCGCAAGGCGGGGTCGCGATGAAACGGTGGCTCGACTACCTGAAAAGCGGCCTTTCACACCGCGCCTCCCCGGATCGTTTCCGCCGGCAGGGCGTGCCGGAACGCACCCTCCGCGATCGTTTCCGGCGATTCGGGCCGTACCTCTCGAGATTCAGGAACCGCCTCATTATCGGCGCCGGCATTGTTTTCCTGGCGGCCATCGTCAGCTTTCCCCTTCCATTGGTCAGCCGCTATCTCATCGACGACGTCATCATGGCGCGCCGCCTCTCCCTGCTGGCGATAACGGTTCTGGCCATCGTCGGGCTGGCGACAGCGGGGCGATTGATCAGCCTCTACCAGCAGTACTACTTCGAGGTCCTGGACCGTCGGATCGTGCTCGGCATCCAGTCCGATCTGATCGAGCGCGTTCTCCACTTTCCGAAGTCTTTTTTCGACCGGGTTCAGTCCGGTTATCTCGTAAATCGCCTCGAGTCCGACGTGGAGGGGATGGGATGGTTTTTCTCCAGCGCCATGATCGGGCTTTTGGAAAATATCGTCCGCTTTGCCGGCGGCATCTGCTTTCTCCTCTATCTCGACTGGCGGCTCACCGTCGCGCTCATCGTCCTGCTCCCGGGTCTGGTCTGGCTCGTGAGATATTTCTCCGAGCGGCTTCGTCATCTGACCCATGCGAACATGGAGGTCCAGGCGTCGCTTTCTGGACAGTTTCAGGAAACCCTTTCTTCGACGACCCTCATCAAGACCTTTGCGGCAGAGAACAGGATGCTGGACCGCCTCCAGGTCGCGCTGAAAAATGCCATGTGCCTCTC
>JALNWL010000206.1 GCA_023230905.1 Syntrophales bacterium | reverse complement strand
TTCAGCTTTTCCTCGGGGTAGAGGGGCGTCAGGTTGTCGAACAGGATCTTGTCGCGCGCGGTCTCGGGGCTCTCGAAATTGACCGTATCCACCTTGAGGAGGGCAAAATACTTCTCCCCCTCCTTGGGCGGCCGGACCTCGCCGGAGATCGTATCACCCGTGCGGAGGCTGAAGCGGCGGATCTGCGAGGGGGAGATGTAGATATCGTCGGGGCTGGGCAGATAATTGTAGTCCACGGCCCGGAGAAACCCGAAGCCGTCGGGCAGGATCTCGAGAACGCCCGCCCCGTAGATGACGCCGTTCTTCTCCGCTTCGGCCTGGAGGATGGCGAAAATGAGGTCCTGACGCCTGAGCCCCCCGGCCCCGGGGACGTTGAAGTCCTTGGCCATGTCGGTTAACTGGCTGATCGGCAAACGCTTGATTTCATCGATATTCATACAGATTCCTTCTTCATTGTCAAATTGCTCTTCCCGTAAGGACGGTCTTTTCTCCCTGTTTCCGGCACCGACGCACGCGCTGAAACACAGCGACGCGGCGGCCATCATTCTCATTGCAACGAAATCATATGGAAGATCTGGGATGGAACCGGGTTGCTAACGCGAATTCTGGGGTTATTCCATGGGGGAAGGACTTCGCACCAACCGTTCAGAGTTGAGCTTCCCTTACCCCATGCCCCCGTTCGTGTCAAGATTTTTTTCAGGCGTCCTCATGTCCGCTCCTCAAGACCCGGCGAACAGCCCGGACACCGTTTCGCCGCCGGTTTCCCGTTCCCGCGGGAAGGGCCCCTTTCCGAAGAGCCCGGACCCTTCACCCGGCGCCCGACTCCCCGTCCATCAGGAGAAAACTGAAGTGCCTCCCGGCTTTTCCGCCGCTGCCCCGGTGCGAGAAGAAGAGGTCCGGCCGGCAGGCGGTGCACAGGTTCGCCTCCGCCACCCGGGACGCCGGCATGCCCGCATTTCGGAGCTGCAACCGGTTGGCCAGGGCGAGATCGAGCCGCCAACGTCCCGGCGCATCCCGGGGAGAGAAAATCCGTTCCAGGCCGGGAAGACCGGCCATCGCCTCCCGGACGCGGTCGTCCACCTCGTAACAGCACGGGCCGATGGCCGGGCCGATGGCGGCGCGGAGATCCTCCCTCCGGCAGGAAAACCGCGCCTCGAGCGCGGCGCAGACATGTTCCACGATGCGCCGGGCCGTCCCCTGCCAGCCGGCATGGACGGCCGCGATCACCCGCCGGACCGGGTCCGCGATCAGGACCGGAACGCAATCCGCCGTCTTGACGCCAATGGCGATCCCCGGCCGGTTTGTGACGATCGCATCACAGCGGGGCGCGTCTTCCCGGGCGTCTCCATCGCCGGACGTCGGAATCGATTCCGCTCCGTCGATCACCCAGACCCGGTTGCCGTGCACCTGGTGGACGGTCAGGAAGCGCTCCGGCGCGATCCCGAAGGCCCGGGACAGGGCCGCCCAGTTCGCCCGGACGTTTTCCGCCTCGTCCCCCTGGCGGAAGCTGAAATTGAGGCTGGAGAAGCACCCGCCGCTGCTCCCGCCCCGGCGGGTGGAGAAGGCGTGCCGGAGGGAAGGGATCTCCGCCAGGAGATCGGCTTCGAACACCCTCAGGCCACCGCGGCGGCGAATCCGGAAGCCTTCCCCGGATGCGCCCGAGCGCGCCGGCCCGCCGGCCCGTGCCTCCCGCGCGGGTCTCATCGCGCTCCCCCCGGACGCGGGGCGCCGTTGCCCAGGTCGGGCGCGGCGCCTCCGGCATCCTTTTCCAGAAACGCCGTCAGCTCCGCCATGTCCGGCGGAAGCGGTGCGCTCACGCTCAGGGGCATCCCGGTCACGGGGTGGACGAAATCGAGGCGGGCCGCATGGAGGGCCTGGCGCTTCATCGCCTGGAGCCGGAACCGGAGGACCGGATCGGCCACGCCCCGGACCCTTCCGGCGCCGCCGTAGACGGGGTCCCCAACGACGGGATGGCCAATGGCGTTCAGATGCACCCGGATCTGATGGGTCCGGCCGGTCTCGAGGGCCACCTCGAGGAGACTCACGGCCCCGTAGCGACGGACCACCCGCCAGTGCGTCACCGCCGGCTTGCCCCGACGGCCCCGGACGGACATCCGCTGGCGTTCCCGCGGATGGCGGCCGACGGGCAGGTCGATGCGTCCCGCGTTTTCCCGGGGCGCGCCCCAGACCAGCGCGAGGTAGGTCTTGCCGATCTCCCGTCGCTTGAACCGGTTGACCAGCCCCGCGTGGGCCGTGTCCGACTTGGCGACAACGAGGACCCCGGACGTGTCCTTGTCCAGGCGGTGGACGATTCCGGGGCGCAGGACCCCGCCGATCCCGGAAAGATCCCGGCAATGGCGGAGGACGGCGTTCACAAGGGTGCCCCCGGCATGCCCGGGCGCCGGGTGGACCACGAGGCCCGCCGGCTTGTCCAGAACCAGCAGGTGCGCATCCTCATAAAGAATGGACAGGGGAATGTCCTCCGGGAGGGCTTCCATCACGGCGACCGGGGGTCGGTTCAGGACGACGGTCTCGCAGGCCTTCAGCTTCCGGCTGACCTTCGGAGCGACGACGCCGTCGATCGAGACCCGGCCCCCCTCGACGAGGCGCTTGACCTGGGAGCGGGACAGCGACGACGCCTCCGTCAGGAACAGGTCCAGACGGGCGCCGTCCAGGGACGGGGAAACGGTCCAGGTCTCGATGGTTTTATCCATAACACGGGTCCCGGCGGGCCGCCGCCCATCCGGGACGGTTTCGACGGCGGCCACGCCTGTGACGGGTCAGGGGTTCCTTCCCGGATCGTGCGGCCGAACGGGGAAAAGGGTTCTCAAGCCGTCGCGGATACACCCCAGTTCCTCCTCCATCAGGGTCCGCACGTCTAGGAGAACCGCGTCTTCGGCGATCCGGGCGACTACCGGCGTCGGCAGACGCCTCAGCCCCTCCTCCAGGCGGGCGGCGGACAGAGACCGGGGCCTCAGGGCGACGAGCGACGTCGGGATCTCCTGGGTCGGCAGCGAGCCGCCGCCGGTCATGGACACCCCCGCCTCGAGGGAGAGGTCCAGGCCGGCCAGCCCCGCCCGGCGCAGAAGCCGGAGCAGGCGATGCGCCCGTTTCTTCACGTCCGGCAGGGGCTCCGTCAGGGCCTTGAGGACCTGCAGCCGCTCACGGGCCGCTTCCGGATCGAGATAGTGGATGAGCGTCGCCTCCAGGGCCGCCAGGGTCAGTTTGTCGATCCGGAGCGCCCGGTTCAGGGGGTTCTTCTTGACCCGCCCCAAAATCTCCCTTCCCCCGAGGATAATCCCCGCCTGCGGACCGCCCAGCAGCTTGTCCCCGCTGAACGTGACGACGTCGACTCCCGTCGCGAGGACGTCCTGTACCGTCGGCTCGCGCATGAGGCCGTAATGCTCGAGCCCGATCAGGCAACCGCTCCCGAGATCGTCCAGGACGGGCACACCGGATCGTTTTCCGAGGGCGACAAGTTCGCCCAGGTCCGCCTCTTCCGTGAAGCCGACGATCCGGAAGTTGCTCGTGTGGACCTTGAGGATCAGGGCCGTCTCCGGCCCGAGGGCCCGTTCGTAGTCGGCCAGGCGGGTGCGGTTCGTCGTGCCCACCTCCCGGAGCCGGCCGCCGCTCTTCTCCATGACGTCGGGAATCCGGAATTCCCCGCCGATCTCGATGAGCTCCCCGCGGGAGACGATGGCCTCCCGGCCGAAAGCCAGGGTGTTCAGGACCAGCAGAACCGCCGCCGCGTTGTTGTTGACGACGAGGGCGTCCTCGGCGCCCGTCAGGGCACACAGCCGGTCCCGGACGTGATCGTAGCGAAGCCCCCGCTCACCCCTCTCCAGGTCGAATTCCAGATTGCTGTAGCCCCGGCTGACCGCGACGATCCGGTCGACGGCCTCGGGGCACAGGGGCGCCCGTCCCAAATTCGTGTGGAGGATGACGCCGGTCGCGTTGATCACCCGGCGGAGGCGGTAGCGGTGGAGGTCCTCGAGGCGCGCCGCGACCCGGGCGGCGACCTCCTCCGGCGTCGGCAGGCGCAGGGACTCCGGTCCGACCCGCAAATCGCCGCCGCGTTTCCCGGACGACGTCTTGCCCGGCCCTTCGACGCCCACGATCTCCGCCCGCAGATCG
>JALNWL010000205.1 GCA_023230905.1 Syntrophales bacterium | reverse complement strand
GATTGTACGGTTTTGATTTCGGGTGAATCCGGTGTGGGCAAAGAGGTGATTGCGAAGATCATCCATAATAACAGCAAGCGGAAAAATGGACCTTTCATTCCCGTGTCCATCTCCGCTATTCCAGAGACCCTCCTGGAATCGGAGCTTTACGGCTATAAAAAAGGCGCTTTTACCGGAGCGCTGACAAGAGGGAAGATTGGGTTATTTGAAGTCGCCAAAGGTGGGACCCTGTTTCTGGATGAAGTTGGCGACATTCCAATGGGGATGCAGGTTAAAATCTTAAGGGCAATCGACAGCGGAGAAATCACACGCATAGGTGATACCCGATCCAAGAAAATGAATGCCCGAATCCTAGCGGCAACCAACCGGAATATGGAGAACGAAATCAGGAAGGGAAATTTCCGCGAAGACCTTTACTATCGGCTGAACATTGTACCCATCAAGATCGCCCCCTTGCGCGAAAGGCCGGAAGACGTCTGGCCGCTCTGTAGCTATTTTCTCGAACGGGTGAACTACAAATACGGCATAAAAAAAACTTTTTCAGCCGGAGTTTTGGCCAAGCTCAAAACGAGTTCATGGCCCGGAAACGTTCGAGAACTGCGCAATGTTGTCGAACGTCTGGCTATTCTGTCAAACGCGGACGAGATCTCCGAAGACGATTTTACCACGCTGAGCAGCGCTTCTGTTTCTGAAGTTCCGCAGGTGACGGCGCTCGAAGAATATGACGCCTATGAACGGTCTCGTATCGTATCTGCCTTGAAACAAGCCAATGGAAACAAAACCAAGGCTGCGGAAATTCTGGGTATGCAAAGATCGAGACTCTATCGGAAATTGCGCGGTTTAAAAAAGGAGGCGGGGAGGATCTGAAGAAGATCTTTATTCTTGTCATTCCTCGATGGGGATGATTTCTCATGGGAACGCAGCTCCGGCCGGGTCCTCTTTCCCGGACTCTTGAGTTATAGAAGTGCTGGAGGTCGAGAGGACCCAACGCCCGCAGCCTTTCTTTTCCTAGGTCATGCCGGGGGGCTCGGAGAAGCATGCTTTTTTACCGATACGTCGTCTCGCATAGAACCTGATCACCTGATCGGGCCTTCTCAAGGACGTTGATTAGGTCTGTTGGGATATTTCTGAGCAATAATGATACATTAAGGAACCTGCTCACTTGTTCACCCTGGAGCTAAGGTAAAAAGGGAGCCCCTAGAGGGGAAGTTTAGATCGGATGGATGCAGGTATGGATTGAACACAGAAGCGAGGCAAAGCATTTCAATAAAGGGAGTTGTCTTTTCAACTAGGTTATCGGATTTTATCCCCCAGAAAAGCGATTGGGCATGAAATATGGGGGCATGATACTATTTAGTAAATATTTATGCTAAATCAATATAAAGACATAGGAGATATATTCAATCCCAGTACCGCCAAAAATGACAGGGGGGGTGCGGAGATCGTCCGCAACCCCCCATTGATTTATGAGACGCGCCGATCGCGCTCACTCGGAGGTGAAAACCTTCGTTTCAGAAGGCTCACTCCACCTCCATTCCGGGGATCTTGATCGACATGCCTCCGGGCATTCCCGGGAGGCTCATCTTCGTGTAACCCGACGGAATTTCAAAAAGACTGTCCGGTTGATCGCCGATCTGGATGTCCCGGTATTCCATATTCCAACTTCCGTCCACGGCCGCCGTCCTGACTGGAAAGTTAATGTCCGTCGCCCACCACTGGTGAATCTTCGTAACCCGGCCATCGGCCTCGGCGCTCACTTCATATTTCGTTGCCGGATGACCGGCGACCGTCTCACCGCCCAATTTCTTGCGACTTACTTCGCCCTTGACGGTTTCTGCCGCCATGGGTTGATCGGTATCCTTCGTGGCCTCCGCTTCCATGTACGCTTGTTGAGACGCAAGGATCGTCCAGACCTTGTTCAGATCCTGTCTAACGATCGTGGTGGATCCGGAAGTGTCCGTTCGGAATTTGCCCGGTTTCATGTAGACCTTCATCGTGACCGTCTGCCCCGCCGAGGTATTCACCATGCTTGCCGAAAACGCCTCAGGCATCGGCCCCTTCATACCTTCCTGGTCTTTTCCGCAACCCGCCAAAACGAGCAAAACGCATAATGCCATCACGATCGCGTAGAATGATTTTCTCATGGATTCATCTCCTTTCTTTGGAGCTGTGTCTTCCCGGTGCTCAGCGGGACGGCGCCTGTTGTTGCCCTCCCAGCGGGGACGTCATGAGTGCCCCCTTTGCCGCCTTCGCATCGAGCGGATTGGGACGTTCCTGAGTCGGTTCGTCCTGTTCCTTGTCGTGAAATCCGGTCGCAGAGACCTTGTCGCGATCGCTCGTTGCTTGAGGCATCTGGGCGGGCTGGGCCTTTTGGGGACGGACCTGTTCCGTTTGCCCAACCATCTTGCCCTTTTGCTTCCGCATGGTTTGGGCCTCTGCGCCGGTTGCGGCGAAGGCCAAAAGCAGGGCGCAGGACATCATCAGTGTTCCGAATTTAATCATGATCCGTCATCTCCTTTCTGAAATTGATTTCAATTCTGAATCGGTTCAGCGTGACGCCATAAGGCGCAAGCGCCAAAGAACCATGAAAAAGATCATTTAAAGGTGATGCTTTCGGCAACTTTCCTCAGCCCCGGCAGGTTATCGTCATTCAGGCTATACATGAACACGTGTGCTCGCAGGGTTCCCTTGGCGTTCATGATATGAAGGCCACGGATCAGACGCCCGGGAGCGGCTTTTTTATAATTGTAAGTGGCTTCCTGATACCAGATGTACCCTTTTCTGAATGGTTCCCCCGCCGCCGGAGCATTGACCATGGCCAGGGGTCGGGGAAGTTCTGCGGCCGCATTTCTGCCTTCCCAGAGCAGGTGTGTATAGGGAAGATGTTTCTTCTCGTTGATCACCGTCCGCACGATGATATTCCCCTCGTCACGGGCCGAGAGCGAAAAACGGAAATCCGTGTCTTTCTTCACCTGCCAATGTTCAGGAATGGTGGCATATACAGGGGTCTCTCCGAGTTGGACGGTCTTTGAGGCCACGGCTATTTGTGGTGCTCTGAGGACCGCTTTCGGAGGGGACGGTTTTACGGGAGCCAACTTCGGTGAGGCGGCTGTTTCTTCAGAGGTTCTCTTCGGTGCCTTGTCTCTTCGGTGCCGGGAATCTCTGGATGCCGTATCCGTGGTCACACAACCGACGGCCAGAAAAATGAACAGGATCAGGATCACAAAGGAAAATCGGATCTTGGATGCCATGGCTATCTCCTTTCATGTCTGGATGAACACGTTTCTGTTTCATGATGCACGTTCAGATGCTTTTCCCCCTGCAACTGCCGGATGCGGTTTTGGGCTTGACCTCCTTCGCACCGGGTTGTGGCAAAAATCAGGGTGTCCATGGTCCGGCGCCCCGAAACAGGTGTCCCGGATCTGGACTCGATGATAAATCGGGGTGACACTATTTCTTCAATCTCGATACACAATGGAGCGGCCCTGTCAAGCGCAAAGCCTTCGGTGTGTGAAAGAATTCATAAATTGTCTGTGACATTCATCACACGGTCGCGATCACACCCTCGTCGATGGATGCACCTTCAGGCACGCCGGGAGCTTGATTCGGCTCGCAAGGCATCGGATGCCGATATGAGAAGGTCTGGTTGACACGCGGCAGCGTACAATGCAGGGGTGGGGCGGAAAACAGACGCCGCACAGGAGGGCTTTACGGGATCGCCTGTCCGATGAGCCGTGTCAAACACTTCGAACCGGCTGAAGCATCCGCGAATCATCCTGTGGCGCTTCGTTTAGAAAAGAGACTGAGGAAAGGCCGGACGCTTTCTCCATCATCATCGAGCCCTCAGGCGATCCGCTTCATTTCCTTCCGGTAGCGCTGGCCCAGTTCGACGTAGAATTCGGCCCCCATCCGGGCCGCGAGGCGCTGGTCTTCGCTCACGTCTCGGATCACGACGGCGGGATTGCCGGCCGCGAGCTTTCCGGCCGCGATATGCGTGTTGTTCTTGACAAGCGATCCGGCGGCCACGACGGAATGGGCCTCACAGACGACGTTGAACAGCAAGATGGCGCCCATGCCGATAACACAGTCGGAATGGACATGGACATCGTGAAGGATGGCGCCGTGTCCGACGATCACGCGCTCTTCGATGAGAGCAGTGACTCCGGGATTAGCGTGGATCACCACATTGTCCTGGATGCTCGTGTCCCGGCCGATCCGGAT
>JALNWL010000204.1 GCA_023230905.1 Syntrophales bacterium | reverse complement strand
GACTTGCAAAAAGAGACGCGTGCCACGGTCTCTTCCTCCACGATCATATCGGCGCAGCAGGTCGACATCGACGCGACGTCGAGCGGCACCATCTGGGTCCTCACCATCGGCGGCGTCGGGTCCGGGGGCAAGGCGGAGCAGAACTTCGGCGGGGCCATCTCCGTGGCCGGGGCGGCAAGCGTCAACACCATCGCCAGCACGGTGGAGGCATTCATCGATCAGAGCACGGTGACCACCACCGTTGCCGGGAGCGACATTTCTCTGACCGCCGATGACCGTTCGGCCATTACCGCCAATGCGGGAATCCTGAGCATTGCCGTCGGGCTGGGCAGTAAGGCGCTTGCCGCCTCCCTGGGCGCATCGGTCGCGATCAACTCGGTCTCAGGCGGGATAAGGGCCTATTCGGAGGACTCCACCCTCACCTCCGCGGGTGGGCTGGATCTGACCGCCACCTCCGGCACGACGATCTGGGCGATGACGCTCGCCGGCGTCGGCGCGGGCGGAAAGGGGACGGGCTCGTTCGGTCTGGCCTTCTCTGGCGCGGGCGCCGGCTCCTTGAATACCGTCGAAAGATCGATCGAAGCCTATATCGAGGGCGGCGGAGCGCCACGGAAAACGGTTGCCACCGGTAACGGCGAGGGTGTCGTGCTGCGCGCCGTGGACAACTCGTCGATCCTGGCCATCGCCGGAACGCTGAGCGTAGCGGTCGGGATCGGTGCGAGCACCGGTGTCGGCGGTTCCATGGGCGCATCGGTCAACATCAACACGGTCCGCAACACCATCGATACCCACATTTCGGACACTAAAGTCGTTTCCGCAGGCATCGTGGACCTGGATTCTGTGTCGAACGCGACAATCTGGTCCCTGGCCATTGCCGGCTCCGTCGGCGTCGGCGTCGGAAAGCCCGCCGCAACCACCACAGGAGGAGGCGCCGGCGGACAGGGCGGCACCGGCGTGGGTGTGGCGATCAGCGGCGCGGTCACGGTCAACGTGGTCGACAACAGGACGGTCAGCTACATCGATCAGGGCAGCCACGTCACGAGCCTGGCGGGCGGAGCCGTCAGTCTGGATGCAAAAGACAACACGCAGATCATGGCCGATGCGGGCGGCGTCAGCCTGGCGGTGGGTTCCGGCGAGAGAACCGGCGTCGGCGTGGCCATCGGCGGATCGGTGGCGGTCAATGTGGTCTCCAACGAAACCTTGGCCTACATCTCCGGATCCACCATCGGGACGGAGGCCACTCCGGTCGGGGCCGTGAGCGTGACGGCCGCGGCGGATTCCCGGATCTGGGCCCTGACGATCGCCGGGTCCCTCTCGGTTGGATACGGCAAGAGCCAGTTCGGCGGCGCGCTGGCCGGGGCCGTGGCCGGTTCCGTGAATTCCGTCCGGAATACGGTCGAGGCCGGGATCTCCGACAGTGTGGTTGTCGGAAGCGCGGGTCTGTCGCTTAGCGCCACGGATGGGACCGCGATCATCGCCAATGCGGTCGGCGGGAGCCTCTCCGTGGGCGCCGGGAAAACCGGGCTCGCCATGGCCGTGGGCGGCGCGTTTGCGATCAACGCCATCGGCAACACGGTCCGCTCCTATGTGGACGGCTCCAGCCTCGATCTGAACGGAGCACTGGCGATCGCGTCCGCTTCGGACAGTTCAATCTGGGGTCTCGCCGTGGGCGCGGCCATGGGCGTCGGTGTCGGGAGCGCCGGGGGAACGGGAGCCTCCCTGTCCATCGGGGCGTCAGTGGCCCGCAACGAGATCGGCAATGCCACGGAATCCTACATCAAGGATTCGGGGAGCATCCTGACGGGCGGTGGCGATGTCACGATCAGCGCGGTCGACAGCGCCGCGATTCAGACCTATGCCGTGGCGGCTTCCGTTTCCGTCGGCGTCGGCAAGGGCAACGCGGGCGTGGCCCTGAGCGGTGGCGGGTCCGTGGCCGAGAACATCATTTCTTCCACGACCAACGCCTACATCGACAAAAGCAACCTCGGGACGCTGGTCGATCCGGTGGGGAACGTGAATCTCGGCGCCATCAGCTCTTCCGAGATCCTGGCCATCGTCCCGGCCGTAGCGGCCTCGGTGGCCTACGGCGGCAAGGCCGGCGTGGGCGCGGCCATCGGGGTCGCCATTGCCCGCAATATCATCGGCGGGCAGGAGAGCAACGTCCCGACCGATTACACGACCGACAGCACTCCCGCCGTGATCCGCACCGGCGACACGGTGAAGGTCGCCGACGGGGGACCGCGTGACGGCGATGTCTATGAGTACCTCGGACCGGATCACAATCGTTTCGACTATAGCGCGGATGCGGGAAGCGTCGCCCTGGCCGAGGGCGACCGGGTTTGGGTGGATGCGGCGCATCGCGGCCTTGCCACGACCGGGATCTATCGCTACGTGGGAGACGACGCCACGGTCGATCTCGCGACCTCGGATTACACGGATACCGACATCTGGGAGCACCTGGACATGCTGACCCTCCAGGCCCAGGAGTTCGGAGACCCGGATACCTGGCGCCGTGTGGACCTCGATTCCGCAGCTTCCGAGATCCAGGCCTACATCCGGAATTCCAGCATCCAGGCATCCGGCGATCTGACGGCCGACGCCGTATCGACGCAGAGCATTGATTCCATCGTGATCGCAGGCGCGGTCGCCCTGGCGGGCGGCGGCAAGGCCGGTATCGCCATCAGCGGCGCGGGCGTCTATGCCGAGAACGCCATCGCGACGGACGTCAGGGCATTCATCAACGGTGACGGCGCAACCGGGATCAGCGCCGGCAGTATCGCCCTCGTGGCTGATGACAGTTCCAGCATCCAAGGGATCGCGGGCGCGGCATCCATCGCCGGATCGGTCGGCGGGAAGGCCGGGGTGTCCGTGTCGATCGGACTATCTCTGGCCTTCAACCGGGTGGACAACCGGGTCGAGGCCTTCATCGCCAACGCGGACCAAGGCGTTACGACGAGCAACGGCAGTATCTCGCTATCGGCCGAAACGAGCGGCCCGGACGCCATCACTCTGGATCCGTCCGCCTACGGCTTCACCTTCGACGACCTGGATGACGCGTCGAAGCAGGATCAGGACAACCCGGACGATCCTTTGAACGATGCGGATAATGCCGCTGATCCGACCGACGATGCGGTGGATGAAGCCGCCCAGGATGCGGTCGCGGATGCCGCTATCCTGGCCAAGTTGAAAGACGCCCTCATTGACCAGGGTATCGATCTCGTCGTCAATGAAAGCGTCTCCGGCGACGCCATGTTCACGACCGTCTACGGCGAGCAGGCCATGGTCACGGGCGACACGGTGAAAGTGGTTGACGGCTTCACGCACGGCGGAGAGCCGGGCGGCATCTACAAGTACCTTGTCATAGAGGATTACGCTTCAGATAAGACATCCGGCGTGACCGTTACGACCGGCACCATTGTCAAGGATGTGGATGATGGCGCGTTCTACGAGTTTGTCGGTACCGCGGGTGAAGGTGCGGCCATCGCTGACCTGAGCGCCATCGATTTTGCCACGGATGACCTCTGGGAATCCCATACCGTAGACCTCAGCGCGGAGGATTATTCCGATACCACGCGATGGAAACTCGTCACGCCGAATCTCAGGCTGACCAGGCTTGTTGAAGGCGAGGGCTGGACCCTGATCGACGGTTCCGGGAAAGCCTATATTCTGAAAAAGAGCGGCGCCAACCTGTCTGTTTCCCAGGCCACCATCAATGTCGTTTCCGCCGCCGCTTCCCTCGGGGTGGGGATCGGCTTGTCGGAAGGTGCCGGGGTGGCGGTCAGCGGGGCCGGCGCCTTTGCCCAGAACGTCATTCTCTCCAAGACCAATACCTCGATCCGAAACAGCGTCATTACCAGCGCGGTCGACGTCCTGCTGAACGCTGAAAGCACCCAGGGGATCTCTTCGACCGTCGTCGCGGCCTCCCTGGCCGTCGGCGGCGGCGGCAAGGCCGGGGTCGGGGTGTCGATCGGGGTCTCGATTGCCCGCAACCTGATCGGATACGAAGCGGATCTCTCCACGGCCCCATCTGAGGTCAGGGCCTATATTCAAGATTCGAGCATCAACGCCGACGGCGACCTGGTTCAAACCGCGCTGGCGAACCAGACGATCAACTCCGCCGTCATCGCCGCATCCGTGGGGATCGGCGCCTCCTCCAAGGTCGGCGTAGGTGTCAGCGGATCAGGCGTCTGGTCGGAGAACTGGATAGGCGTGGATGTGGAGTCGTCCATCGACGGCGACGGGGCAACCGG
>JALNWL010000203.1 GCA_023230905.1 Syntrophales bacterium | reverse complement strand
GCCGTAGGCGCCGACAACGCCGGTATAGATTCCCTGCGCCCCGACCAGCCGGCCGATCTTCACGGCCGTTTTCGGGTCGATCAGGCCGCTCTGGGAGAGTTTCAGCTCGGAGACGGTCTTGTCGATCGAAGCCCGGTCCACCAGGGTGAAGTATGGCTTGTCGTCGATGTTGATGCTGTTCAGGACGCCCTCCATCTCGGCGGCGAACTCCGCCCCACCGGGACCGTCGAAGGGCAGGACGGCCACGACCTTCGTGAGAGAGGCTTCGTGGTAGGCCGCCGGCTGCAGCATGTTCACCCGGATCTGAGTGGCGCAACCCGTGGTGAACAGGAGGAGCAGGATAGGCACGAGGCGGGCCGGAGACGGCGAACGGCGGGTGCGGGTTCCTGACATGGGGGCTCCTTCATTCCTCGTCGGGGGGCCGGCGGTCGGAACGGGACGGTTCGCCGGTGTACTTCAGGGTCAGGGAGTAGGGCGAAAAGTTCACGACATCGACGCCCTCTTTCTGATTCAGGCTGTTGGCCAGGTAGAGCGTGTTCTCCGGGTAGCTGACCACGAACTGCCCCATCCCCTTCTCCTCCACGTTCGTTACCCAGACGAGCGTCTGAAGAAGGTCCTGGACCTCCATGTTCGCGTCGAGGGTCTTGACCCCCTGCACCTCGATGCGCACCTTCTTCACGTTCCCCTGGATGTACTCGGCGACCTTGTCCAGAAGCTTCGGCGTCAGCACCTCCGCCATGTCCTCCATGGCTCTGGCCGCGGCGTCCTCGACGCTGTTGGCCAGCCCCCGGGCCTGTTCCACCCCGGCGGTGAGAATCTCCATTTTGCCGGTCTTGTTGTTTCGGGCCACCATCCGGTACGTCAGGCGCACCGTCACGTTCTGGAAGGGCATGACGATCCCGTAGCCGATGTCCTCCCCCTTTTTCACGGAGATGTTATAGTCGAGCTTGCCGATGATGATCAGGTTGGAGAGGAACCTGTACATCAGGCTTCGCAGGAGGACGGAACTGCCGCCCTTGGAGGCCTTCTCGATCGCCGCGGCATCGGCGGCGCCGGTGGGGGCCACGTCCACCACGGAGTAGCCCTGCTCCGTCAGCCGCCCGATGAGCGTCTCCGACAGGATGTTCGTCTCTTCGAAGGCGTCCTCGTTCTCCCGGGTGTTCGGCACGCGGGCCGGAATGAAAACGGCGACCGCGCTGTTGAGCGCGAGCGCGGAGAGGGCGTCCCGGGCCCGGGTCGGCTCGACGCAGGCGTTGATCTTGACGACGACCACATCGTCGCGGGTCTCCTGCCTGAGGACTTTGAAGCGCCGGACCGCGCCGCCGGTCTGGGTTTTGATGGCATCATCGACCAGGGTGAAGTTCTGAACGAAGCTCTGGGCCTTCACTTCCGTCCCCACGGTCCGTTCGATGGCCGCCCACTTGGCCCGGGCGATGGCTTCAAGGCGGGCTGAGGGCAGGTCGTTCCCGATGACGATGGCCTCTCCCTCCGCGTCGACGCACTTTTCCTGGCCGAAGCCCGGCGCGGCCAGGAAGACCAGAACACAGAGTCCAACCGCGAGACACACCAGGGTTTTGCGCATTATTCCACCTCCTGAGATCGAGATCGAAGCCTGTATGCCGCATGCCGGGACGGCATGTTCAATCCTTCCCCGCGGCCGTCGGACCGTTACGGGGGGAAGACGACCGCCGCGGTCGCCACGCGCGCCCGCAGGATCCGCGTGATCGCTCCCCGGTCCCGGGCGGTCCGGACAGGGGTGATTCGGGATCGGGCGGGGTTTTCCTCCCGGGGCCCGTCGCCCCCGGTTCCGATGTAACCCGGGACGATCAGGATCCGGCCCGTTGCCGTTCCGCGGCAGGCGCTTCCGACGGCAATGTCCGCCAAGACATAGAGCACGTCGCGATCGTCATACGGGATCCGTCCCTCCCGGCGCACCGTGTATTCGCCCCAGGGCGCGCGGACCTCGGTTCCCGGAGGCTGATGGACATGGCGCCGCGTTGCGTTCACGAGAAGTTGATCTGCGAGTAGGGGTAGCGCGCGTCGAGGAATGCGCGGATCGCCGCCTGCTCACGCTCGTCGGTGATGGGTTCCACGTCGCTGACCGGCATGCCCTGATCGTTGGTTCTGACCTTCCAGGAACGGACGTAACCGGGGATGAAAAGAAACCGGCAACCGGAACGGCCACAGCAAGCGTTGTCCAGGGTCGCGATCCCCAGGGCGTAGAGAAACTCCCTGCCGGCGTGCGTCAGGCGCCCCTCTTCGATGATCTCGTAGTGACCCGCAATGAAATGGACTTCTTCACCCACTTCCCGGTGCGTATAATCCGCCATGGTTTGTGCCTCCCGTGACTTGGTTGAGTGAATGGATGGTCAAGGGCGAACGGCGCCCGCTTACTTTCCGATACAGAAGCCCGCGAAGATTTTGTCGAGGATTTCCGGAGACGCCGTCCTGCCCGTGATCTCCCCCAGGCTCTGCAAGGCGTCCCGAACGTCGAGCGCGATGAATTCCGGCGAGACACGCCGCTCCAGGGCCTCTCCGCCCCGCTCCAGGTGTGTCTTCGCCGCCTCCAGGGCCAGCTTGTGCCGCAGGTTTCCGATCAGGGCGCCGTCCCTTGTCGCCGGTTCTCCGCCGCACGAGGCAGCATATAGCAAAGCCTTCAAGGCGTCAATCCCCTCGCCTGTTTTGGCCGAGATCCACAGGGGCGGGTGGAGCGGCCGGAAGGCGTGGAGCCGATCCTCCGCCAGGACATGGGGTAGATCGGCCTTGTTGACGGCGATGACCGTGGGGCGTCCGTGCATTTCCCCGAGTAGCGCCTCGTCTTCCGGGGTGAGCGGCATGCTGCCGTCGAGAAGGAGCAGGACCGCGTCGGCATGGGACAGGCGCCGGCGGACCATCGCGACGCCCGCCTGCTCGATGGCGTCCTCCGGCGTGCGGATCCCGGCCGTATCCGTCAGGCGGAACGGGATGCCCTCGATCAGCAGGGTCTCCTCGATGAAGTCCCGGGTTGTGCCGGGGAAGGGGGTGACGATGGCCCGCTCCTCGCCCAGCAGGCGGTTGAGGAGGCTCGATTTGCCGACGTTGGGCCGGCCGGTGATGACGACCCGGAACCCCTCCCGGCGGACCCGGCCAGCGGCGTAAGTGCCGAGCAGGGTCCGGAGGTCCTCCAGGATCTCGCCGAAGCGCGCCGCCAGGGCTCCGGCGTCGAGCGCCGTTTCGCCCTCCTCGCCGAAGTCGATGGCCGCCTCCAGCAGGACGAGCATATCGGTCGTGCGGGCGTAGAGGCCCTCCACGGCCCGGCTCAGGCGACCCTCGAGATGGCCGAGGGCCAGCGTTGCGGCCGGGGCGGAGTGGGCGTCGATCAGGTCGGCGACGGCTTCGGCCTGCGCCAGATCCATCCGCCCGTTCAGGAAGGCGCGCCGGGTGAATTCCCCGGGTTCCGCCGGCCGGGCGCCGGCGCCGAGGATTTCCGCGAGCAGGGTTCGGAGGAGGACCGGCCCGCCGTGGCCGTGGATCTCGACGACGTCCTCGCCCGTATAGGAGCGGGGGGCCTTCATCAGGACCAGGAGCACCTCGTCGATGGGTTCGCCCGTTTCCGGGGAGTGAATGCGGCCGTGGTAGAGGCGATGGGACGCGAGGGAGGTCAGGGGGCCGTCGGTGCGGAAGAGGTGTCGGGCGATGGCTTCCGCCTCCGTCCCGCTGATCCGGACGATGCCGACGCCCCCCCGGCCGGGGGGCGTCGCGACGGCCGCGATGGTGTCATGAATGTTCATGGGGGTCGGCCTGATCGCGGGGCGGCCGGCTGCGTGCCGGCATGATGATGATCTTCCGGTATTCCCCTTCGCCCCGGCTTTTGGTGGCCAACTGGGTGTCGTTCTGGAGCGCCAGATGAATGATCCGGCGGTCGTGGGCGTTCATGTGACTCACCGTCAGGGGCTTCTGGGTCTTGCGGACTTTTTCCCCGAGGCGTTCGGCCAGGCTGACCAGGGATTCTTCGCGCCGCTGGCGGTAGGTTTCGGTATCGACGATGATGACCTTTTTACCGTTGCCCGCCTTGTAGGCGGCCTTGTTCACGATGTACTGCAGGGCGTCGAGATTCTGCCCCCGCTTACCGATCAGCAGCCCGCCGCCGTCGCCCTGGATGTCGAGGCGGATGGCGTCCTCCGTCTCCTGGACGGAAACCGGGTACTTCAGGTCCATCCGCTCCAGGATGCCCTCCAGAACCGCCTTGGCCTGAAGGGCCACGTCACCGGCGGGTTCGGGGTCCGGCGTCGCGGCCGCCGCGCGGCTTTCGACGGGGGGCTTC
>JALNWL010000202.1 GCA_023230905.1 Syntrophales bacterium | reverse complement strand
GCAATCTCGGTGAGGACACCACCGGCATCACCATCAACATGACCAACGCCGCCGCCAACACCCGTGAAGCGGTCGGTGACACGTTCACCAGCATCCAGAATATCGAAGGGTCCGCGGGCGACGACGTCCTGATCGCGAACAATGAAGGCGTCAAGCTCTACGGCCTGGCCGGCGACGACCGGCTGACGGGCGGGACGGGCAATGATGCACTCTATGGCGGAAGCGGCGACGACCTCCTCGAAGGCGGCCTGGGCGACGATATCCTCTTCGGCGGGGCGGGGGCCGACAAGCTGTACGGAAACCTGGAATCGAGCGCAGCCGCCGGAGGCATCGACACCGCCTCATATGCGAGCGAAGAGGCCACCGAAGGGGTGACGGTCGATCTCGGCGCGAAGACGGGCTCGGGCGGCGATGCCGAGGGCGACACCCTGGCCCACATCGTCAACCTCGTCGGGACCGCCTACGACGACGAACTGATCGGGGACGCAGCCGCCAACAAACTCGAGGGCGCTGAAGGCGACGATATCCTGGAAGGGAAGGGCGGCGACGACACCCTGGATGGCGGTGCCGGGGGGGACTTTGCCTCTTACGTGAATGCCTCACTGGGCGTGACCGTCGATCTCCGAACTGTCGGCACACCGCAAGATATCATCCCGACCCACAGCGACGATGACCAGGGCAAGGACACACTCATCGGCATCGAGAACCTGGTCGGCTCAACGCGAGGCGACACCCTGTATGGTGACGACAACGACAATATCCTGCTCGGCGGCGAGGGCGACGACAAGCTCTACGGTCTCGGTGGCGCCGATATCCTGATGGGAGAGGAAGGCCGCGACCGTCTGGAGGGCGGCGCGGGCGACGACCTGCTGAGCGGCGGTGACAAAGGCGATACCCTGATCGGCGGCGACGGCATCGACACCGCGACCTATGCGGACGCGCAGAACCGGGTCATCGTCGATCTCGCCGCCGGGACGGGCATCGGGGATGTGGCCCAGGGCGATACGCTCACCGGCATCGAGAACCTGGTCGGATCCGAGTACAACGACCAGCTTTTCGGGGATGCGGCCGACAATATTCTGAATGGCGGTGCGGGTGATGACACCCTGGAAGGCGGCGCCGGGGACGACTTCCTGGAAGGCGGCGCGGGCGACGATATCATCAAAGGCGGTTTGGGGAACGACACGGCCTCTTACCAGAGCGACACGGCCGCGGTGGACGTGGAACTGGGCGTCAAGGCCAAGGACGGCTTCGGCGGCTCCGACACCCTGGAAGACATCGAGAACCTTTACGGTTCGGTCCAGGACGACACCCTGGTCGGGGATGGAGGGGACAACATCCTCTGGGGCAACGAGGGCGCGGATGTCCTGACGGGCGGCGCGGGCAATGACACGCTCTACGGCGGCTTCGGCGACGACACCCTGACCGGTGGCGCCGGCGCCGACACCTATATGTTCGAGGATAGCTGGGGCGCCGACACCGTCACCGAAGACGGCGTTTACGAGAACACTCTTGACTTCTCGCTGGCCATTGCCGACATCACCTTCGTCATCCACGCCGACGGCACCATTTCAGCCTACGACACCGTCAGCGGCCTGGATCATATTGCATTCATTTCCAGGATCATCGGCGGGCAGGGCAACGACACCTTCTTCATCGAGCCCGGCTCGACCAACCTGCCCTTCATCGACGGCGGCCCCGACGGCGTGGATACGCCCGTCGGATCGGATACTCTGGACTACTCCGGCTTTTCATCTGATCTGACCATTGACCTGTCCGCATCCGGCGGCACCCCGGTGGGTACTTCTGGTGTTGCCCGCATCGAGAACATCACCGGAGGTTCCGGCAATGACACCCTGACGGCCGGCGATGCCGACAGCAAGCTGATCGGCGGGGCGGGCAATGATATCCTGCTCGGCGGCGAGGGCGCGGACCACCTCGAAGGTGGTGCAGGCAACGACATTCTCGACGGCGGCAAAGGCGCCGATCAGCTTTATGGACAATTCCAGGATACTTTGCCCGCTGAGGACACCGGATCGGACACCGCCTCCTACGAGACCTACGAGACGGACATCTATGGTAATGGCCTTACCGTTGATCTGACAGGAACTCGCCCAATGACAGGGGACGCCCTGGGAGACACGTTCTCAGGGATCGAGAATCTTGTCGGCTCGACGGGTTCGGACGTCCTGGTGGGTGACAGCGGGAGCAATATCCTGGCGGGTCGAGACGGCAACGACACGCTGATCGGCACGGGCGGCAACGATCTGTTCGACGGCGGGATCGGCTGGGATAGGGTTTCCTATGAGGATTATACCGATGCCACCGGCGGGGTTCATGTCAACCTGGGAGGGATTGCCGGCTATGACGACGGGACTGATGCCGTCGTCACTGGCGATGCCGGGGCGATCCTCAGCATGGATGCGCTGATCTATATCGAGGATGTGACCGGCACGCCTCATGCCGACACGTTGATAGGCGATCTGCTCGCCAATGTCCTGATCGGTGGCGGCGGCGACGACATCATCAGGGGCATGAGCGGTACCGACACCCTGATCGGCGGTGAGGGGGATGACCAGCTCTACGGGGGTGACGATTCCGATATCCTGATCGGCGAGGCAGGGAACGATCTCATCGATGGTGGCGCCGGGATTGATACGGTCTCCTATGAAACTTATGAGAACACGGTCGATTCGACGGGTGTCACCGTCGATCTGAGCCGGACGGACGCCCAGGATACGGTGCGCGCCGGGACAGATACCCTTGCCGCGATCGAGAACCTGACCGGTTCGGCCTATAACGACACGCTGACAGGCGATAACAGCGACAATGTTCTCATTGGCGGCGCGGGGAACGACACCCTGACAGGTGGCGGGGGTTACGACACGGCCTCCTATGAGGGGTCCGGGGCCGGGGTCACCGTTGATCTCAATCTGGCCACTGCCCAGGTCAGTGTTGGCGATGCAGCCGGTGACATACTGTCTGGCATAGAGGACCTGCGCGGGTCCGACCATGACGACACCCTGATCGGCGATGCCGGGCCCAACTATCTTCGGGGCGGCAAAGGCAATGACATTCTAGACGGCGGTGCCGGTCACGACTTCCTCGAGGGCGAATCCGGAGACGACATCCTCAAGGACAGCGGCGGTGACGACGTCCTGGACGGTGGCTTCGGCAACGACACCGTCTCCTACGAGGCTGCCGCCGCCGGGGTGACCGTGGATCTGACGACCCTGGATTATCAGGACACAGCCGGTGCCGGAAACGATCTGATCAAGAGCATCGAGAACCTCACCGGCTCGGCCTTCAACGACACGCTGACGGGCGACAGCGGCGACAACATGCTCGTCGGCGGAGCCGGCGTCGATACCCTGATTGGCGGCCTCGGCGCGGATATCCTGATCGGCGGGGCCGGCGCGGATCTGATCTACGGCCATTTCGTGGACAACACGGACAAGGCCACGGACATCGAGATGGACACGGTCTCCTATGAGGGCGCCGGGGCAGGGGTTACGGTCGATCTCAATCTGGCCGTACAGGCAGGAACAGGCGACGAGGCAGGAGATGCGCTGCACAATATCGAAGCGGTCATCGGCTCGGCGTACAACGATACCCTGACCGGCGACGGCAACGACAATCTCCTCAAGGGCGGCTCGGGCGACGATACGCTTTCCGGTGGCCTCGGAAACGACACCCTGATCGGCGGTGCAGGGGCGGACACCCTGATCGGCGGCGGAGGGAGCGACACCGCCACCTACGAGGGGTCCGATGTTGCGGTCGATCTGAACCTGGCGACCAATGCGTACAGCGGCGGCCATGCTGCCGGCGATACCCTCACCGGCATCGAGAACCTCACCGGCTCGGACTATAACGATACCCTCGAAGGCGATACAGGCGACAACGTCCTGACCGGCGGCAAGGGCGACGATATCTTCTCCCTGATCTCTACCATCGGTCTTATCGATCTCTTAGATGAAACAAAGAGCGTGGGCCAGGACGAGTACGACGCTGGGGAGGGCAGCGACACGCTTCCCGACTTCCAGTACCTTGCCGGCCTGACGCCCCGGAACATCTTCCCCGGCGGCTTCACGCTGAGGGACATGGACGCCATCACGATCACGGACCTTGAGCACAGCATCACGGCCAAGGGCACCATCATGATCAGCTCCGCGACGGCCATCACCGTCGAGGACGGCGTCCGTCTCGAGTCTACCGAAGGCGACGTGATCCTGAGGGTGAACGCCTACCTCGCCCCGAACATCGTCAACGACCTCCAGAAGTTCTACACCAGCAACAGCTCTTCGGCT
>JALNWL010000201.1 GCA_023230905.1 Syntrophales bacterium | reverse complement strand
GATTCGTTGGGCCTTGGCGGGAGCGCGCCGCCCGGAGGATGAAGGGAAGACCCGGGGGAAGGCTCAGGCGTCGGGGGGGGCCGGTCTCGGCTTGACGGGTTTCGCCGGCACCCCGATGCAGATCATGCCCGGCGGCAGGTCCCTGCTGACGACGCTGCCGGCGCCAACCACCGTCCCGTCGCCGATCGTCACCCCCGGCAGTACGAGGGCACCCGCGCCGATCCAGCAATCCCGGCCAATCCGGACCGGCGCCGGAACCTCGGGCCTCATGTCCAGCCCCCTCCGATCGAGGCCATGATTGGCCGTCACGACGGCGACGCCGGCGGAGATGAGCGTATACGCGCCGATCATGATGGGGGCGTGCGCCTGCAGGATCACGTCCGGGCCGATGCTGACATGGTCTCCGATCGTCACCCGTTCCGGCTTTGTGACCCGGAGTCCTTTCTTCAGGTCGACGCCTTTTCCCACCCGCATCCGGGAGCGCCAGTAGGACAGCTCCCGCTTTTCCAGCCATGAAAATATGCGATGCCCCATCAAATCAAACATGGACACGTCCTTTTCCGCATCGGCCCCGACCCGGATCGCGCCGGGGCATCGGCCGTCAGCGGTTCCGCCTACCCGCCGGGATCGATTCTACCACTAGAAATATCCCTTCAGTGCTGTTGTGGCTAACGCACTGCAAAGCATCTGACAATCCGTCATCCGCGAACGCTATTTGTTGCGGACAAAAGAGACCGGGTCACCGATGTTGTTGATCCCTTCCAACTTTTGGCCGTCCGGAGACAGGGTCATCACATCGGTAAATCCGTGGTTCCAAACGATGGAAAAGATTCGTTTGCGAGGGTCCTTGCAGGACCACTTGCCAGACACGGTTATGATCAGAAAACCTTTATAGATCGCCATTCCGTCGCTGCTGAAGTAAGCTTGACCGCTGACATGTGTGGGATACCAGACACCGGAGATATCCGGAAACGTAGCAGAATCCAGGCTTGCAAGTTTTTCCAAATATTGTTTCTTTTCCGGATAAAGAGAAAAGAGTCTCTGATATATCTCCAGGGCACGTTTTTCATTGTTCTTCATCGATGCAAATTCCGCCTCATTCTCGTAGGCGGTCGTGGCGCGTTTTTCTAAATCCAAAGCAACGGAATGCTCCGGATCGACCATTCGCACCTTTCTTGAATATTCAATTGCATTATCTCCCGGCGGTTCAGCGAATTTCCTTTCATTGAATGCTTGTTGTGCCAAAGCCAGATTCATTTGTTTTCTTGACTCTCCCGCGTTTATAGAAGGCGGCCTTGCCGCACCGGTATCCTGAAGATCAGAAGCAGAAGGAGAGGGCGGAGCTTCTCTTTGTCCCGCCGGAACCTTCTGCTCTCCTTCTGCAAAATAGAATTCCCCCTTCAGGGATGACAATTCCCAGGGCGTCTGTTTCATACCTTCAAGGCTCACGCGCACCTTTTTGAATACCTGTTCTATCGGGAGTCCGGGTTCGTTGATTGCCTTCAATAATGCGGCAGTGTAAGGGCTGTTGCGCCCCTCCCCGTCTGCGGCCGTCTGTCCCGGTGACGTGGAATAGGTGATGAATGTTCCTTGGGGAGCATCCGAGATGATCGCCAGCCCACGTCCGGTGCTCCGCAAGGAGCGTCTCACGGGATTGTCACGGCAGGCGTCGAGAATCACGATGTTCATGGGGTTACCTGCATTGGCCATCTCGTCAAGGACCATCTCTGCATCAATGGCCTTATACTTGGCATCCGTTTCTTTTTCGATCCGCGCCCCGATGGGGATGAGGTAATTGCGACCATTGATTTGGATGGCGTGACCCGCGTAAAAGAATAAGGCCACCCCCCCTTTTTTCAGGCGGTGGCCAAAATCGCGGATGGATTCTTCCATCTCCTGTTGTCTGACGTCCTTCCGCAGGATTATCTCGAAGCCAAGGCGTTGAAGGGTGGCGGCCATGTCTGTGGCATCGTTGACGGGGTTCTTCAGGGGGCCGGAGCTGTAGGCGCTGTTCCCGATGATCAGGGCGGTTCGGCGTTCCACTGCTGCCGGCAATGCGGACGGAATGGCCACAGAAAGTATGACCAGAAGAAGGGTGATTTTTGAACTCAGAGCACGCATGGAAGCATCCTCCCCGTTTCCCTAATAAAGTAATCCTTCCCACGAGTCAACAGGGATTAGAAAGACCCACGGCTTGTTGTATTCAGCCTGTTGTATTCTGTTGACACCCGGCGGCGCTTTCCCTATACTCGAGCCGCCCGCGAGGGACAGGCGACCTTGAGACCGACGCAACCCCGGCGCGATCGCGGCCCCGGGCGGGCAGGGCTACGGGGGGCGGAAAAAACGACAGGGAGGTTCCTCTTCAGATGGATCCGATCAGCGACACGGCGCCCAGCGATTTTATCCGGGACATCATCGCCGACGACTTCAAGACCAACCGGCACGAAGGCCGCGTCGCCACGCGTTTTCCGCCGGAGCCGAACGGCTACATCCACATCGGCCACGCCAAGTCGGTCTGCCTCAATTTCGGCATCGCGGCCCAGTACGGGGGCACCTGCAACCTCCGCATGGACGACACGGACCCGGCCGGCGAATCCCTGGAGTTCGTGGAATCGATCATTCAAGACATCCACTGGCTGGGCTTCGACTGGCAGGACCGCCTGTTTTTCGCCTCCGACTATTTCGAGCAGCTCTACGCCTTTGCGGTCGAGCTGATCCGGGCCGGCAAGGCCTACGTCTGCAGTCTCGACGCCGACGAGATCCGCGAATACCGGGGTTCCTTCACCGAACCGGGAAGGGAGAGCCCCTACCGCAATCGCTCCGTGGAGGAGAACCTGGACCTGTTCGCCCGGATGCGGGCCGGGGAGTTCGCCGACGGCGAGCACGTCCTGCGCGCCAAGATCGACATGGCCTCGCCGTTCATCGTCATGCGGGACCCCGTCATCTACCGCATCAAGCGGGCGCCGCACCATCGGACGGGCGAGGCCTGGGTCATCTACCCCATGTACGATTTCGCCCACTGCCTCTCCGACGCCCTGGAGCGGATCACCCACTCCATCTGCACCCTTGAGTTCGAGAACAACCGCCCCCTGTACGACTGGTTCGTGGACCAGTTGATTTCCTGGGACCATCCCCGGCAGATCGAATTCGCCCGCCTGAACGTGAGCTACACGGTCCTGAGCAAACGGCGGCTGATCGAGCTGGTGGAAAACGGCCACGTCTCGGGCTGGGACGACCCGCGGATGCCCACGGTCGCCGGGATGCGGCGGCGCGGCTACACGCCGGAGGCGATCCGGAACTTCTGCGCGGAGATCGGCGTGGCGAAGAACGACACCGTCGTGGACATCGCCCTGCTGGAACACTGCGTCCGCCAGGACCTGAACGACCGGGCACCCCGGACGATGGGCGTTTTGAAACCGCTCAAGGTCGTGATTGACAACTACCCCGAGGACCGGACGGAAACCTTCACCTGCCCCAACCACCCCCAGAACCCCGTGCTCGGATCGCGCGAGGTCCCCTTCTCGCGGGTTCTCTACATCGAGCGGGACGACTTCATGGAGGACCCGCCCAAGAAGTACAAGCGTCTCGGGCCCGGGCGGGAGGTCCGCCTGAGGAACGCCTATGTCATCCGTTACGCGAGCCATAACCGGGACGCGGTCGGCGGCGAGGTCACGGAGGTCCACTGCGCGATCGACCCGGAAACGCGCAACGCGCCGCCCGCGGACGGACGCAAGGTGGAGGGGGTGATCCACTGGCTTTCGGCGGCGCACGCCGCCCCCGCCGAGGTCCGGCTGTACGACCGGCTGTTCTCCGTTCCCGATCCGGCGGCCGCCGGCGACGATTTCGTCAAGTTTTTGAATGCGGATTCTCTGGAGGTCCTGAAGGGCTGCTTCGTGGAGGCCGGTCTCACGGAGGCGGCGCCCGGCGCCCGCTTCCAGTTCGAGCGGACGGGCTATTTCTGCCTGGACGAGAAGGACAGCCGGCCGGAGAGGCTCGTCTTCAACCGGATTGTCGCCCTGAGGGATTCGTGGAGCAAGGGCCAGGGAAAGGCCTGAGCGGGGGAAGACCGCCCCGGGGAACGCCCGGTGCGCCTGGGAGCGCCCGGGAACAGCCCGGCCGGGTCCCGCGCATCGATTTCCCTCGCGGGCGAACCGCTCATTTTTCGCCTTCCGGCGAACAGGCGCGGCTGTACTTGGAGGGGTGGCGCCGCAGGGATGCCCGCAGGTCCTCCGCCCACCGCGCGACGTCGCCGGCATCGCCCAGGTAATGCCTCAGGAAAAGCAGACGGTCTTCGACACCGCTCAGCGCCAGCGCCCGCTCGT
>JALNWL010000200.1 GCA_023230905.1 Syntrophales bacterium | reverse complement strand
TTCTGCTGAGGACCGTCGTCTCGGATGTTCTGCCTCAGCCGCGTCATGACCTCGGGCAGGCCACTGAAATCCTCGATGCGGACGGCGATTTCACTGACCTCCACCTCGGTCATGCGCAGCACTTCGGCCGCATCGCCGATGTGAACGTAGCCGTCGCGCCCGCCGGGTCCGGTCGCGCTCTCCAGAATGCCGGAGACGATAAACTGCATGCCGTTGACCGAGCCGTCGGCGTTGGTGGCCACCACCACGACCGGATCGCCGGGACGCAGCTTCATGCCCTTCGCCAGCAGCGCTGGAACCAGGATTTCGCCTCTGCCCAGCGTCGGCCGGCCCTCGATAACCCGGGCGGACAGGAGCGGAACGGTTCGAAACTCGGCTTCCGGGTCGATGCCGTTTAAGCGGATGTTGGTCGTCTCGATGAAATTGCTGAACATACCCCCAAACTTGAGCCGCGGAGAAAAGGCCGCCACGTCCTGATCGGATGCGAGCATTTCCTCGATTTTCCGATAGGTCTCGGGCTTCATGTTCAGGTTGAGCGGCAGGTTGTCGATGGAGGCGACGTAACCCTTCCGGTGCAGTTGGAGGTGTCCCATCATCGAATCGGTGATCTGGCCGATCATCAGAGATTTGAAGGACCCGCTGATGGAAACGAACACAAGGACGAAAACCACACCGATCGTGATGAGGGAGGCCGTCAACAGGGTCCGGCGCTGATAGCGGATCAGGTTGCGGATGGCGATCTTAAACAGATTACGCATGCGTCGTCCCCCCCTTCACCTCTTTTTCAGCCAAGCGGCCGTCCACCAGACGGAAAAGAACTTCCGCCTCGCCCACAATCTTCGTGTCATGCGTGGAAAAGATAAAGGTGGTCCCCATTTCATCGCGCATTTTTTTCATCAGCCCGATTACGGCGTAGGCGGTCTGGGAATCCAGGTTGGCTGTGGGCTCATCGGCCAGTACCAGCGCCGGGTTAGTCACGAGCGCCCGGGCAATTGCCACCCGCTGTTTCTGGCCGCCTGAGATCTGGTGGGGGTATTTGCCGCCCTGGTCCGCCATGCCGACCGCCGCGAGCATGCGGGCGATTCGTTCCCGCCGCTCCCGCGGGGCGACATTCTGAACCATGATCAGGGGGTACTCGATGTTTTCATAGACGGTGAGAACCGAAATCATGTTGAAATCCTGGAAGATAAACCCCAGGTGCTTTCCCCGGAACGCCGCGCTTTCCTTTCGGTTCAGCGCGGCGACCTCCGTTCCCGCCACCGACAGGGTCCCCGCCGTGGGCTTATCCAGGCAGCCGAGCAGATTCAGGAGCGTCGTCTTGCCGCTGCCGGAGGGCCCCACGAAGGACACGAACGAGGCCGGTTCGATTTCAAAGTGGAGTTCCCGGAGGGCGTGAACGGTCACCTCTTCCGTCCGGTATTCCTTGGATACGCCGCTTGCCGTAATCAAGGCCATCGCGAAGCCCCTTTCCGGCGGTCGCGCCTGTCGGCGGGCGGCCTTCCTCGGGCCGCCCGCCGCGACGGTTCCCGCTTCCTCAATCGAACGCCATCTTGGTGTTCCAGACCTCCCAGACCTTGCCGACCAGGCCCGGTCCGGGCTTCAGCGAGGGTTTCCCCGGCTTCCAACCCGAGGGCGTCGCCTCCGAGCCCTTGCTCTTGCGCACGTGCTGGAAGGCCTGGATCTGCCGGATCGTCTCCCGCACGTTGCGACCCACCGGCGGCGTGAGGACCTCGAAGCCCTGGATGATCCCGTCGGGATCGATCAGGAAACGCCCCCGGGCCTCCACGCCCGCATCCTCCAGATAAACGCCGTAAACGGAGCCGACCTTGCCGCCGCCGTCGGACAGCATCGGGAAGGGAACCCCGCCCTTGACCATCTTGGACAACTCGTGGTCATTCCACATCTTGTGGACGAAAACGCTGTCCACGCTCATGGACAGCACTTCCACGCCCAGCTTCTTGAATTCAGGGTAGGTTTCGGCGACCGCCGAAATCTCCGTCGCTCAGACGAAGGTGAAGTCCCCGGGGTAGAAGCACAAAACCACCCATTTGCCGAGAAATTCCGATAGCTGAACGGAAACGAACTTGCCCTTGTGGTACGCGGGCGCCGTGAAGTCCGGCGCCTTCTGGCCGACGGTAATCATCTTCTTGACCTCCTTGTGCGGTGTCTGCTGAGGGGTTCCCTGGGGCTTTTCCAATTTCTCCCCGACCGGGCCGCCGGTGGGCCTGGCGCACCCGGCCTTGAATTCCTTTGCCATCGGGTCGACCTCCTTTCTCAATACGGGGTTATTTGTCGCGCGGATATGGCCACGCCATGATCCCGCCTTCCATGACCTTGACATTCTTCCAGCCGTTGGCCCCCAGGGCGAGTGCCGCTTCGTAGCCGCGCAGCGAAATTTTGCAGTAGCAGATGATTTCGCGGTTTTTATCTTGCGGCAGTTCCTTGAGGCGTTTGCGGATGGCCCCCAGCGGAATCAGTGTCTCGCTGATGCCCAGGCGTATTTCTTCAAACTCTTCCGGTCCGCGCGTATCAATCAGAAAAGGCTTTTCGCCGGCCAGAATCTTCAGATACACCTGGTGGCAACTGATCCCCTTGAGCCGTCCTTTCATTTTGTTTTGTAGCAGATGCGCCGTGGCGATGAAATGATCGATGGCCAGAGAAAACGGCGGCGCGTAGGGCAAATCGGCGTTGATCAAGTCCTCAACGGTCAGTTTGCCCTGGATAGCCATCGCCCACTGGGCGATCTGTTTGGCGACATTGCCCGGACCGATACACTGCGCGCCCAGAATCCGGCCGCTTTTGGCATCGGCGGTCAGTTTCGTGACCAGGAGCTTTCCCTCCATAAATCCCGGCTTATCGGGACTGGCGTTCACAACGGTGACGATGTCGGTATATCCCAACTTTCTGGCCGCCGTCTCGGACAGCCCCGTGGAGCCGGCCGCGTAATCGAACACCTTGCAGATACCGGTTTGAATGGTTCCGGGAAAGGTCACGTAGTTTTCGGATGCGGCGTTCTCGCCCGCCACGCGGCCCTGAAGATTGGCCAGGTCCCCGTAAGGTGCGTGCACTTTTTTGCCGGTGATGCGATTGACGCTCTCCACGCAGTCGCCGACCGCATAAATATCGGGGTCGGAGGTCTGCATGTATTCATTGACGTCGATCCCGCCCAGTTCGCCGATTTTCAAACCTGCCTCTTTGGCCAGTTTTACATTGGGACGCACGCCGATGGCCACCACCGCGAGTTCGCAGGGGAGTTCCGTTCCATTTTCCAATTTGACGGCGGTGAGCTTCCCGTTTTCACCCAGAAAGGCGGCAATGCCGTTGTCGGTGATCACGTTGGCCCCTTTGCTTTTGACATGGTTTTCAACCAGTTTGGCCAGTTCCCAATCCAGAAAAGTCAGAAGTTGGGGCAGAAGTTCGATGACGGTGATTTCAATGCCCGCCAGTTGCAGTGCTTCGCAGGTCTCGATGCCGATCAGCCCGCCGCCGATCACGACGGCTTTTTTGATCTTGCCTTCGTCGCGCACGTTGCGCAGAAAATCCGCGTCTTTCATCGATTGCAGCGTAGAGATGCCGTCCAGATCCGCACCCGGCACCGGCGGCATGCGGGGCACCGCGCCGGTCGCAATCACCAGTTTGTCGTAAGGCAGGGTCCCGGCCTCACCGTCGGCCAGGTTCTTAAACGATAGGGTTTTATGCTTCCGGTCGATGGCCGTGACTTCCGTATTCACCCGCGCTTCGATGTCCTTGGCGTTCAAATAGAACATGGGGTTTCGCACCACACCCGCCGGCGTGCACAAAAGCTGGTTGCGGTCGTCGAAGAAACCGCCCACGTAATACGGGTAGCCGCAGGAAGCCATCGAAAGATCCGCTTCTTTCTGCAAAATGATGACCTCGGCGTCGTTGTCGATCCGGCGGGCTTTGGCCGCCGCTTTGGGACCGGCGGCCGATCCGCCGATCACGATGATCCGTCTTGGGTTCGTCATGGTCCTCTCCTACGGGATGAAATCTAAAGAAACGTCAGGAGGCCGGAAACGCCCGTTGTCGTCTCTTCGCAGTCCCCCTAACAGTTTACGACCGCGACGGCATTGATGTAAATCAAGATCCGTCATTCCCCGGCGGCGACGGCCTCCAGCGCCGCCCGGTCCAGGATGGAGATGTCCCGACCCTCGACCCGGAGGATTCCGTCCGCGGTCATTCTCTTCAATGCCCGCGAGAGGGCTTCGGGCGTCGCCCCGAGAATCTTGGCCAGCTCGCGGTGGGTCGTGGCGAGGCGGACCAGGCCGGGGGCGCCCTTCCTTCGCCCGTTCGGACTTTGGAGTAGAAAGGCGGACAACCGCTGGGGAATCTCGTACAGGGACAGGGACTCGACAAGGGCCATGGATTCCTTCAGACGGCGGGAGAGAATTCGGATCACGTTGAGCAGCAGGACGGGTT
>JALNWL010000199.1 GCA_023230905.1 Syntrophales bacterium | reverse complement strand
TTTATGAAACCGCCGACGGCCAGTATCTGAGTTTCGGCGGTCTGGAACCCCAGTTCTTCTCCGCCTTCTGCCAGGCGATCGGCCGGCCCGACCTGATCCCCGGCGGCGTGGCACCGCCGGATCTCGACGGGGTCAAGGCGGAAGTCCGGGCGATCATCCGCGGCAAAACGCGTGCGGAATGGGAGACGATCTTTGCCGCCACCGACGCCTGCGCGGAGCCGGTTCTCTCCCTGCCGGAGGCCTTGAACAGCGATCTCGCACGGGAGCGGGGAATGGTCGTCGAGGTTCCGAGGTCCGACGGGAACGGCGCCGTCAGACAGGTGGCCCATCCCATCAAGTATTCGGCGACGCCCCCCGCGTACCGCCGGACCGGCGTGCCGGCCGGGACGCACACCCGCGAGGTGATGGCCGAGATGGGATTTACGGCGGCCGAGATTGCGGAGTTCGACAAAACGGGGCTTTTCTCTTAACGAGGAGTGCACGATCATGGCAGATCCATCTCCCTTCAGGGTGGAACAGGAAGGACACGTGGCGTGGCTGATCCTGAATCGGCCGGAAAAGCGCAACGCCATGACCTTTGATTTATTCAGAGGACTGACGGAGCATTTCGGCCGGTTCGACGCGGACCCGAACGTGCGCGTCGTCGTCGTCCGGGCGGAAGGAAAGACGTTCTGCGCCGGGCTGGATCTCGTGGAGGGCGCCGCCCTGCTCGGCGACGGGTCCGCCGCGCAGCGGGAAATGACCCGCTGGCGGCTCAGGGAGCTGCAGGATAACATCAGCGCCGCGGAGCGCTGTCGGAAACCGGTCATCGCGGCGGTCCACGGCCATTGCGTCGGCGGCGGGATCGACCTGATAAGTGCCTGCGACATCCGCCTGGCCTCCCGGGACGCCGTCTTCTCCATCCGCGAGACGCGGATCGCGATCATCGCCGACATCGGTACCCTGCAGCGGTTCCCCACGATCGTCGGCCAGGGGCTGTTCCGGGAGCTGGCCCTGACGGGTCGCGACTTCACGGCTGAGGAGGCCTACCGGATCGGCTTCATCAACCGGTTCTACGAAGACCGCGAGTCCCTCGTCCAGGGCGCCCGGGAACTGGCGAACGAGATCGCGGCCAATGCCCCCTTGACGGTGCAGGGGGTCAAGGAGGTCATCCTCTTCACCCGGGACAACGGCATCTTTCCGGGGCTGGATTTTGTGGCCCAGAAGAATGCCGCCGTCCTTCCGTGCGAGGATCTGACGGAGGCTGTAGGGGCGTTCATGGAGAAGCGCAAGCCGACGTTTACAGGCAATTGAACCAGGCAAGCACAGAGAATCCAATTTTTGGACAGGAGGGATTTATGGCAGACAAAACGAAGTTGGGAATGGAGTTCCCCCCCTACACCTTCGAGGTGGAGAAGGGGAAGATCGCCGAATTCGCCATGGCCGTCTCCCAGAAGGAGAGCAAGGACCAGGTGAAAGCCATTTACTGGGATTCCGCGGCGGCGAAGGCAGCCGGGTATGGCGACGTCGTGCCGTCGCCTACCTTCCAGACCTGCTTTGCGCTCTGGGGCGGCGGCGGGCTGATGCCCATCCTGCAGACCCTGAGCATCAACCTCGGTCGGCTGCTGCACGGCGAGGAGGAGTACGAATACCTGGCGCCCATTCATCCCGGGGACGTCATGACGGGCAAGTCCAAGGTCGTCAGCATGTACGACAAGGAGAAAAAGGACAAGCCGGGGAAGTTTATGGAGTTTACCGTTCTGGAGACGGAAATCAGAAATCAGCGCGGGGAACTGGTGATCCGGTCCCGTTCAACCTTAGTGGAACGATAGGAGGGAGCCATGGCTAACATCACTTTCGCAAGCGTCAATGTCGGCGACGCGATGCCCACCTTTACGTCGGATCCCGTGACCCGGACGCATATGGTCCGCTACGCCGGGGCCTCGGGCGATTTCAATCCGCTCCACCACGACGAGACCTTCGTCAAGATGTTCGGGATGCCGCGGGTCATCTCGCACGGGATGCTCATCATGGGCATCACGGGACGGGCCATCACGGAATGGATCGAGGATAAATCCCTGCGCAAATTCAGCGTCCGGTTCGCTGGCATGACCGAACCGGTCGATCTGCACGACTTCGAGAACACGAAACAGCGGGCGACGATCACCGTCACCGGCAAGGTCGTGGAGAAGTTCGAGGAGGCCGGCGAGAAGCGGATCCGCTGCGAAATCCAGGCAGCCGACGGACTCGGTGCGGTCAAGATCAACGGGAGTTTTGTCGCGGCGCTGCCGTAGGAATTCCCATGTCGCCCCTCCCGCCGTTCGGTACAGGTCGGGAGGGGCGACAGCGTTCCTCCCGGGTTGACATCTATCCAGGCCCGGCCTCTGCGGTTCGGGCGGGATTTCGGGAAGTATGCCCCGAGGTGGCGTTTGCGCGCCGCGCGGGGAATTTTCCCAGGAAGGGAGAGGTGCGTCGGGAAAAGGGTGCGGGACGTCCGGACGGGTGCCCGTGGACAACAACGGCAGGAAACGATCCGTTTTGAAAGGAAAGGGCGGGAAGCCTTTTCGCGGATACAGGCCCGGGTGAACGGGTGGGAGGGGTTATGGCGAATTTGATACTGGATGGTCGGGATCAGCGATTTTTGCTGCACGAGTTGTTGAAGACGGAAGATCTGTGCGGAATGGCGGCGTGGAAGGAGTTTTCACCCGACATGTTCGACATGGTCCTGACGGAGGCGGAACGGCTCGCCGTCGAGGTGATTTTCCCGGCGCTGACCACGGGGGACCGGGAAGGGTGCCGCCTGGAAGGGGGACAGGTCTACGCCCCGCCCTCCTTCCGCCGCTGTCTCGAACTCTACCGCGACGGCGGATGGATCAACATGGGGGTAACCCCGGAGGCGGGGGGGCAGGGCTTCCCCTACGTGATCACGCTGGCCGCGAAGGAGTGGTTCATCCACAACTTCGCCTTCCTCTGTTATCCGGAACCGGCCCAGGCCGCCGCCCATCTGATCGAAGTCTACGGCACGGAGTCCCAGAAGCGCAAGTACATGGACAAGATGTACGCCGGTGTCTGGGGCGGCACGATGGCCCTCACCGAGCCCTCCGCCGGTTCGGACGTGGGCAACGTCAAGACGAAGGCTGTTCGGCAGCCGGATGGCACCTTCCGCCTCCAGGGGACGAAGATCTTCATCACCTCCGGAGACCATGACCTGACGGAAAACATCGTCCACCCGGTGCTCGCCCGGATCGAGGGCGACCCGGCGGGGACGGGCGGGATCTCGATCTTCCTCGTCCCGAAGTTCCTCGTCAACGACGACGGAAGCCTGGGGAGGCGCAACGACTATGCCATCGGGGGCATCGAGCACAAGATGGGGCTCCACGGGAGCTCAACCTGCGTGATGAATTTCGGCGACAACGGCGACTGCTACGCCGAGCTCCTGGGCGAGGAACGCGAGGGCATGAAGATCATGTTCCAGATGATGAACGAGGCGCGGATCGGTGTGGGCCTGCAGTCCCTGGCCTCGGCCTCCATCGCGTATCTGCACGCCCTGAACTACGCGAAGGAGCGCCTGCAGGGCTCGTCGCTGTTCGAGATGAAGAACCCCGAGGCCCCGCGGGTGCCGATCATTCAGCACGCCGATGTCCGCCGGATGCTCCTGTGGATGAAGGCCCACGTCGAGGGCATGCGCGCGATGATGTACTACGCCGCCTACTGCGTGGACCGCGAACACGGCATGGCGGCGGAGGCGGACCGCGAAAAGTTCCGCGGCATCCTGGAGGTCCTGACCCCGATCTGCAAGGCGTACTGTTCCGACATGGCCTTCAAGGCGACGGAACTCGCGATCCAGACCTACGGCGGCTACGGTTACTGCTCGGAGTACCCCGTGGAGCAGTTCATGCGCGACCTGAAGATCGCCTCGATCTACGAGGGGGCGAACGGCATCCAGGCCCTGGACCTGGTGGGTCGGAAGCTGGGAATGAAGAAGGGGCTGTACTTCATGAGCCTGCTGGGGGAGATGAACGCGACGGTGGCGGCGTATCAGGGGAACGCGGCGCTGAAGGATCTGGCGGCGGACGTGCAGAAGGCGGCGAACACGCTGGCGGAGATGGCGATGTACTTCGCGGGGAGCGCGAAGGCGGGGAAGTTCATGATTCCGGTCGGGAACGCGTACCCCTTCCTGATGCTGATGGGGAAGGTGGTGATGGCGTGGCTTCTCTTGTGGGAGTCGGGGGTTGCCCGGGAGAAGCTGGAGGGGATCGCCTCGGGGCGGGGGATCGACCTTTCGGACGGGGCGAAGGTTTCCGCCCTGGCGAAGGCCGACGCGGACGCGGCCTTTTACATCGGGAAGGTTTCGGCCGCGCGGTACTTCATCAAGCACGTTCTGCCGGAGGTGGACGCGGCGGTGACGTCGATCAAGAGCGAGGACCTCTCCATGATCGACATCCCCGAAGAGGCCTTTGCGTCCT
>JALNWL010000198.1 GCA_023230905.1 Syntrophales bacterium | reverse complement strand
GAGATGGCATCGGCGAGCAACGCCTCCGAATCGGCACAGGCCTTGACGACCACATGATGCATCTCGAGTTCGGCGCCTCCGTAGCGTTTGCCGCTGAACGCCGCTTCCTCGAGCTTGTAATAGGGGAAGGCCTTCTTCACGATGGCGAGCATGCCCGGCAGAAAGGGGATGCTGATGTCGATCTCAGGAAAACAGAAAAAGCCGCGATCGGCGCGCATGAAGCGGAAGTCGCAGCAGCAGGCCATGATGGCGCCGTCGCCGAAGGCATGGCCGTTGATGGCGGCGATCACCGGCATGGGAATAAGCAGAATTCGCTTGAACATCCGATTGAGGCCGTACATGAAGTCCTTGATCTCCTGCAGCCGCTTTTCCCCATAAGCGGACATGATCCAGGTCAGGTCGATTCCCTGTGACCAGTTCTTGGGATCGTCCGACGTGATGACCGCGGACGTCACGGATGGGTCCTGTTCGATCTCATCGAAGACCTTGAGAATGGCCTCCACGAAGACCGGGTTGTGACGATTTTCACCATGGGTCATGGTGATCACGGCGATGGTTTCCTCTTTTTTCCATTCCACGACAGTCATAAAATCCTCCTCGTCAAGGGTGTACCGGCATCACCGGGTGAGGGAAGAACCGAGGCAAGCCTGCAGGGGAGATAGCACGAAAACCCGTCAAAATACAAGGAAGATTGACAAAGCCGGATCGCTATTCCCGGCAGGTTTCCAGGGAGGGCTCCAGGATCTCGAAGACCTGCTCGGGCGTGATGGCCTGCAGGCATCGGTTTTCAGTGCATGAGGTCTTGCGGTGATTGGCGGCACTGACGCAGGGAGAGCACGCCAGCCCCGCATAGATGGGTGTCGTCCGTCCCAAAGAACGGTAAAGATGCGGCGTTTCGGGTCCGAAGAGAACGAAGGTCGGCATGTCGGTGACGGCGGCGAAGTGCGGAGGCCCCGAGTCGTTCGTGAGCATGAAGGCGCTGATGGCATACAGGGCCGGGAGTTGATGGAAGGCGATCCCGCCGGCGAAATTGACGCAGCGCGGGTGGTCGACCGCCTGCTTGAGCGTTTCGGCCTCTGCGGCCTCACCGGGGTCGCCGGTGAGAAGAATCAGGATGTTGTCGTAGCGGTTGAGAATCGTCTGTATCAAACGGCGGAAATGATCCGGGGGCCAGCGGCGCTGGATCAGCATGGCGCTGGCGTTGGTATTGACCAGAACCAGCCGATGGACATCGGAGCGATAGCGGGGATATCGTTCGAGGACTCGGTCCCGAACGGCGGTTTGCTGAAGGTCCGTCACAGCGGCCTTGGCCAGGACGAGTTCGTCGTCTTTGATAAGGGTCTTGGAATAGGGGTACTCCGGTGTCGGAGACAGCGCGGCGTTGACGAGCGCGATGAAGTTCTTGGCGATGTGAACGTGCGGGTTGTAGCTGACCCGATGAGTCAGGAAATTGCCGCGATAGAGCCCTTCGGTGTGAAAGCGATGGAATCCCACGCGCCGCGCCGCGCCGCTCAGGGCGGTCAGAAGCGCCGTGATGCGCGAAAAAAGCTCGAGGTCGATGACCGTGTCGATCCGTTGACGCCGCGTCCAGAGGATGAAACACACGGTATCCCAGGCGAGCGTCCAAAGGCGATCTCCGCGGAGCGTGAAGATATTTTCGGCCGGAACCGTTTGAAGAAGCTCCAGGCTTGGCCGGGTGGACCGGAAAATCAGGAAAAAGAGCTCTGCCCCGGCGCGCCTCCGGATTTTTCTCATGGCCGGATCGGCGAGGATCGCGCTGCCCATCTCGGACAGCTCGATGAAGAGAACACGCCGGATCGGGTCCGGTTTGCGGCGCCGGGAAAAGGGATTGAGCCGGTATAGCAAGGTGACGACGAAGCAGAGGGGAACGCCGACGAAAAGATCGATTTTCCGCATGATATCCACGTTCATGACCATCCTCGAGTGGGCCGCGTGCGGCCCGGAAGGTGATTTCCGGCGCACTATAGCGAAACGCGCGGTACGTGTCAAAGATTACGCCGCGTCTTCGCGAGTGGCGGACTCGACGCGGGGATGCCCGCGGGCGAACCCCCAACCGACCCACGGACAAATAATTCTTTAGAAAAAGCCCCCAGTTCCTTGTTGACCCAAAAGATTAAATTTGTTAAGTGCATCCATTCCGACAACCCAGAATGCTCATCTCCGCCGCGGACAAAGGCGGATCATAGCGTGGAGTGAGAACGGCGGCATGCGAACGGAGCGCGGCAATGATTGACCTGCATACGCACACGATCTTCAGCGACGGGGCACTCATCCCCTCTGAACTTGCGCGCCGGGCGGAGGTGGCCGGATATCGGGGGCTGGCCTTTACGGATCACGGTGACGCGGCCAACATCGATTTCATCATTCCCCGTCTGGTCCATGTCTGCCGTAAACTTCAGTCCTCCTATCGGATCAGGCTCGTCCCCGGCATCGAACTGACCCATGTTCCGCCCGACGACATCGCACCGCTGGCGGGGGAGTCGCGCAAACTGGGCGCGCGGATTGTTGTGGTCCACGGAGAAACGCTCGCGGAGCCCGTTGCCCCCGGAACCAACCATGCCGCGCTCTTGGCGGGGATAGACATTCTGGCCCATCCCGGTCTGATTGCCGAGGAAGACGTGCTCCTGGCGGCCCGAAACGGGATCGCTCTGGAACTTTCCGCGCGACGGGGTCACGCCCTCGCGAACGGGCACGTGGCGAAGCTGGCGCGCAGGCACGGCGCGAGCCTGATCGTCAATACGGACGCGCACGCGCCGGGGGATCTGATTTCGGCTGTCCAGGCCGCTCGGATCGCAGCCGGCGCCGGCTTGGACGAGACGGAGATATCCGCCCTGATCGCCCATGCGGAGGCGCTCCTGAAGAAAATACAACTTTGAGGAAGGAAAGACAGACGTTGCCAAGGCAAGCCGACCGTCCCGCAACCGGGCATAGCACACACACACCGTTGAAGATCTGCCTCTTGACGTACCGCGGCAACCCAACCTGCGGGGGGCAGGGGGTCTATATCTATTATCTGAGCCATGCCCTCAAGGAACTCGGACATCACGTCGAGGTCATCTCCGGGCCGCCGTATCCGGTCTTGGACGAGGGGGTGCGCCTCCAAAAGATTCCCAGCCTCGACCTGTACAACCCCGACCACCTGTTCAAGGTCCGACGCCTGCGGGACTTAACATCACCGATCAATCAGGTCGAATTCCTGAGCATGTGTTCCGGTGGCTCTCCGGAGCCGATGACGTTCGGCATGCGCGTCCGTCGTCATTTCCAGCTGCACCATCCTCACTACGATGTCGTCCATGACAACCAGTGCCTCGCCTACGGCATCGGGGATCTCACCCGTCTGGGATACCCGACGGTGGCGACGATCCATCATCCCATCACGGTGGATCGGGACGTGGACATCCAGTCGGCCCGACCCTGGTACAGGAAAATCAAGGTCCGGCGCTGGTATTCCTTTATCCGCATGCAGCAGAAGGTTTCCCGGCGCCTGTCGCACATCATCACAGTCTCCGAATGCTCCAAGCGCGACATCAGCGATGCTTTCGCGATTCCCTCGCAGAAATTCCGCGTAGTTCCCAACGGGATCAACATGGATTATTTCTACCCCCTCACGCATGTCGAACGCCAGCGCGACCACCTCATCGTGACCAACAGCGCCGATACGCCCCTGAAGGGGCTCCGGTATCTCCTGGAGGCGGTTGCCTCCATCCGGGAAAGACGCCCCATCCGCCTGACCGTGATCGGACAGCCGAAGCCCGATGGCGTGATTGAGCGCCTCGTCCGTAAATTGAGGCTAAAGGATGACGTCCATTTCACCGGGCGGATTCCCGGCGAGGATTTCGCGCGCTACTACGCCGAGGCCACCGTTGCGGTCATCCCCTCGCTCTACGAGGGTTTCGGCATGCCCGCGGGAGAGGCGATGGCCTGCGGGGTTCCTGTGATCAGCACCACGGGTGGGGCGCTGCCGGAGGTGGTTGGGGATGCCGGGATTCTCGTTCCGCCAGGCAACAGAAAAGCGCTCGAGGAGGCGATCGTGGCCCTGCTCGATGACCCTGAGCGCTGTCACGCACTGGGACAGGCCGGGCTGAAGCGGGTCCGTGAGGCGTTCACCTGGCGGCATGCCGCCGAGAAGACCGTGGGCGTCTATCGGGAAGCGATCCATGCTGACCGTTGATTTCAGCCGGCTGGGAATCCGCCCCGGAATGCGGATCCTGGATGTGGGATGCGGCACGGGTCGTCATCTCGGCGCGGCGTTCCGGACGGCGGGCATCGACGTGGTCGGGGTGGATCTCAACAGGGACGATCTGCGCCGGGCAGCCTACACCCTCCATCTGATCTGCGAGGAGATGGCCGATCACGGGGCATGGCTGATCACCCGGGCGGACGCGACGAACCTTCCGTTCGACGACGCCCGGTTCGACCTGGTGATCTGTTCGGAGGTGCTGGAGCACATTCCGGACAACCGGAAGGCCGTTGCCGAGCTCGTCCGCGTTCTGAAGCCCGGATGTG
>JALNWL010000197.1 GCA_023230905.1 Syntrophales bacterium | reverse complement strand
TTAGAATCATGGAATGATAGTTGTTTAAAATTAATGATAAATTATAAACATGACCACAAAAACAATGGCACCAATTGCATTATACGACTGGTATGAAAAAGGGCTCTATGCCTGCAGATCAAAGAATTTTATTTATGCCGAGAATGCATTCAACAAAGCCATTGAATCAAACCCACGGGATGCGAACGCCTACTACTGGCGGGCTTTTGTGCATAAAAGAACAAACAGCTATGAAAAAGCTATCGAGGATTACAATAGAGCAATTGAAATATCCCCGAATACTTCTCGCTTCTATACGAAACGCGCCAATGCTTACTGTAAGCTGGAGCAATATCAACCGGCCATTGAAGACTACACAAAGGTAATTCGCATGGAACCTGGCAATGCCGAAGCTCGCTTTGACCGGGCAGTTACATATATGCAGACGGGAGAATATCGACATGCCGTTGATGACTATGACAGGTTTATCAGCCTGAAACCAAATTATGCTGATGCTTACGCTTACCGCGGCATATCTTACTATTATCTAGGGAAATATTCCCTTTGTTACCGAGATGCTTTAAGGGCAAGTAAATTAGGGAACAATGAATTATTGGAGATATTCAAAGAGAATATGGCTCTGTTAAGATCTTCCCGTACGATCTAAATTTTATTAAAGAATCCCCGTATCGCTTGCCTACCACTGTCGAAGCCGGGGCTATCTGCTTCATCAATAACCTCCTCAGTAATTCATACTTTTATAGAGTAACGTTCGTGCCGGCTTTAGTCGGTATGTATGTTACTCTTTGATTTTTCTCTGATTCTTGCTCTTCCGGGTTCTAAAACAGTAAAACGGCCGTCAAGCTCTGGTGAATGTACGCCTACCAGATCAATCACGGTTGCAACCATTGAGGAGCGCATGCTTGCCGGATAGCGGATCAGCAATACGCCTGCCATCGCATGCTGATGTGCAAAAACCCACTCGCCAAAGTCCTTGTCTTCCGTTATCAACAGCCGGCCTTCCGCCACCGCCAATTTCAATACCGCTTCATCCGGCAATGATGGGGATATTTCCGCGATGGCATCGACGGAATATCCAACCGACCGCAAGGCGCGAATGATTGAAAAATCGCAGCTTTCGTCTGCCAAAAATCTCAATGGTTTTGGATTCAATCGACAGTGCCTGTCTTCAAGAAGATCGTGGTTTCATTGCGGATCATATCGGCGGCGTAAATCAACGCCGCCTGGATGGCTTCTCTTGACAGCCTTGGATAGCCATCGAGCAAGTCTTCAAAAGAAGCGCCTTCACCCAATTTTCTTACGATGAGATCAACGGGAATTCTCGTCCCTTTAATGACGGGTTTGCCCCGCATTACTTCCGGCTTTGTCTCTATCATGTCGTAGGCATTCATGAAAATCCCTCCCTTGCCGGTTGCCATGGTACCAGAAGTTAGGATTCAGGGCAATTTTTTCTTTACTTCTTGAACCTGAGCATGATGATTCCCAGCATCGTCTCCACATTCTCACTTATCCATCCACAACAGAGGACTTTTCCGAGCCGGCGGAGTTTATCAGATGGCCTTGCAGATATTTTTCATCCGCACGCCATGGTTTGTCTGTCCCCAAAGGAGATCGCTTATCGGCTAAATGTTGAGTGCCATGACATCGTGAACACCCGGTTGTTTAGCGTACAGGATTTTCTATGGTCTTGGCCGTTGCTGTCCAGCTTTCTATCCAAATAATAACCCTATCCGCTGACGATTCATTGGGTTAAATAGGATACAAGATCAACGGATCCGGCCCGCCGGCCGGACAGTGGGTGACGTCCTCGGCGGCGGGGCGCACCCATCGCGCCCAGCGATCTTACCCCGCGTCCTTTCCCATTTCGGCGAGCGCTTCCAGACGGTCGCGGTCGAGCAGCCGGAGGCGGGGGCCGTCCTCCTCCACCAGTCCCTTGCGCTTCAGGGCTCCCAGTGCGCGGGACAGGGATTCCGGCCCCGTGCCCAGGAGATTGGCGAGCCGCGCCTTGGAGAGGTTCAGCGCAACGACGTCCCGGTCCCCCTGCTCCCGGGAAAGGTGAAGCAGGTGGGCGGCCAAACGCCCCGGGATTTCCCGGAGCGACAGGTTCTCGACCTGGAGGGTGAACTCCCGGAGACGCATGGCGAGAAGGGCCAGCAGGTTCATCGTCAGGGACGGTTTGCCGGTGATCATCCGGACGAACCGTTGCCGGTCGAAGAACAGCAGGTGGCTCCGGGTGATCGCCCGCGCGTTGGCGGGGAACGATTTTCCGGAAAAGACGGGAACGGCGCCTAAGGTCTCGCCCTCCTTCACGATATGGAGGATCTGCTCTTTTCCGTCGGGAGAGAGCTTGTACACGTTGACGCTTCCCGAGGCGATGAGGTAAAATCCGATACCCTCGTCCCCGTCGGCGAAGATAACCTCCCCCTTCTCGTAACGCCTCTCGACCGCGATCTTCTCGACCTCAGCGAGGTGCTCCTCGGGCAGGCCCCCGAACAGCTGGCTCTTCGTCAGGATGTCGCGTATGTTTCGCATGGATGAAGCCCTTTGAGGCGGAACTATATCCGCTTCTTGACATAAGTCAAGGACGCGCGTGTCAGTTTCGGTTACAGGAACGCAACGACATCGAATCGGAGAAAGGAGGTTTCACATGTTTTGCTTTCAGTGTCAAGAAACCGTGAAGAATGAAGGCTGCGGCGTCCGGGGGGTGTGCGGGAAGACGGAGGAAACCGCGAACCTGCAGGATTTGCTGATCCATGTCCTGAAGGGGATCGCCCTCTATGCCGAAAAGGCCGGACAGAAGGGTCCGCTGGACCGCCGCTACGGGCGCTTTGTCGCTGAGGCGCTATTCGCGACGATTACCAACGTGAACTTCGACAACGACCGGATCACGGCGCTCATCCGCGAGGCGCTGGCCCTGCGGGACGCGTTGAAGGAAATCTGCGGGGCGGATGCGCAGGACGTCCGGCACGATTCGGCCGTGTGGTTTTCCGACGACGCCGACGAATTCGCGAAGAAGGCCGCCGAGGTCGGCATCCTCTCCATGGAGGATCCGGACGCCCGTTCGCTCAGCATGCTTCTGATCTACGGCCTCAAGGGCATCGCCGCCTACGCGGAGCACGCCGCCGTGCTGGGCTTCGAGGACGAAAAAATTGATCGCTTCCTCATGGAGGCGCTGGCGTCGACGACCCGCGATCTTAGCGTCGAGGACAGGGTCGCCCTGGTCATGCGCGCCGGGGAATGCGCCGTCGACGTCATGGCGCTTCTGGACAAGGCGAACACGACCACCTACGGGAACCCCGAAATGTCCAGGGTTCCAATCGGCGTCCGGGGCAACCCGGGCATCCTGATTTCCGGCCACGACCTGAAGGACCTGGAGGAACTCCTCAAGCAGACGGAGGGGACCGGCGTGGACGTCTACACACGCGGCGAGATGCTGCCGGCGAACAGCTATCCCGCGTTCAAGACCTACGCCCACTTCGCGGGCAATTACGGGAACGCCTGGTGGCGGCAGGCGGAGGAATTCGCGTCCTTCAACGGCCCGATCCTGATGACGACCAACTGCATCATCCCGGTCAAGGAGGCCTACCGGGACCGGATCTTCACCACGGGCGTCGTGGGCTACCCCGGGCTGAAACACATCCCCGACCGGCCCCGCGGCGGGATGAAGGATTTCTCGGAAATCATCGCGCTGGCCAAGACGTGCGCGCCGCCGACGGAGATCGAGACGGGCGAGCTGGTGACGGGCTTCGGCCATCATCAGGTGCTGGCCCTGGCCGACCGGGTGGTGGACGCGGTGAAGTCGGGCGCCATCAAGCGCTTCATCGTCATGGCCGGCTGCGACGGCCGCCACAAGACACGCGGCTACTACACCGACGTCGCCAGCGCGCTTCCCCCGGACACGGTCATCCTGACGGCGGGCTGTGCCAAGTACCGCTACAACAAGCTGGCCCTGGGCGACATCGGCGGCATTCCCCGGGTGCTGGACGCCGGGCAGTGCAACGATTGCTACTCGCTGGCCGTGATCGCGCTGAAATTGAAGGAGGCCTTCGGGCTGAACGACATCAACGAACTGCCGATCTCCTTCGACATCGCCTGGTACGAGCAGAAGGCGGTGGCGGTGCTACTCGCGCTGCTTTTCCTCGGCGTGAAGGGCATCCGCCTCGGGCCGACACTGCCGGCGTTCGTATCGCCGAACGTCCTCAAGGTCCTGGTGGAAAATTTCAACATCCGGCCGATCACGGACGTGGGGACGGATGTCGAGGCGATGATGCAGGGGCGGTGATTTCCGCTGGAGGTCGTGTCATGAACAGGATCTTGCGCAAGATCATCGAGATCGACGAGGCGCTCTGCGACGGGTGCGGTCAATGCGTGACGGGGTGCGCCGAGGGCGCCCTGCAAATCGTGGACGGAAAGGCCCGGGTGGTTTCGGAGACGTTCTGCGACGGCCTGGGCGCTTGCATCGGGGAGTGCCCCATCGGGGCGCTCCGCATCGTCGAGCGCGAGGCGCCTCCTTTTGACGAGGCGGCCGCCCAGCGCCACCTCGCGGA
>JALNWL010000196.1 GCA_023230905.1 Syntrophales bacterium | reverse complement strand
TTTCCGCCGGGGCCCTCGGCCTGCTCCTCGGTCAGGTTTCCCGGGTGGTCCTGGAAAAACGGGTCGCCGGCCTCGCGGAATGGCTGGCGAAGACGGACTGGGAGCAGGGCTATTGTCCCTGCTGCGGGACCTTTCCGTCCCTGTCCGTGATCAAGGAAAAACTCGGGGAACGTCTCCTCCATTGTTCCGGCTGTGGCCACGATTGGCGGTTCAGTCGCGTAACCTGCCCCGCCTGTGGCCACGAGGGGCAGAAGGGGATGGATTTTTTCTACATCGAGGGCCAGGTGCAGGAATCGGTCTTCACCTGCGATCGGTGCCGGCGCTACCTGGTTACCCTGAGCCGGATGAGCGATCTCAACGATCGCGATCTGGACGTCTCGGCCCTCGGGCTCGTTCATCTCGACTGCATCCTGCAGGATAAGCACTTCACCCCCATGACCGTCACGGACTGGAACACTTTCTAACCCCCCCCATGGTCTTCCGGCCCGGCCGAAAACCTTCCGGGCGCCTCCGCGTTTTCACCGACCGCCGCGCGTGGCGGTGTGTCCCGGTTCCATTCGTCCCGGCAGGACCCGGACGTCCCGCACGGCCTCCGCGGCATATGTTTTACTTAACACAAGCCTCCGTTATTTCTCGCGATCCCCACTTTTTTGCTTGACGATGGGTGAAAAAAAACGTAGTTATGCCCGTGCTGACATAGGTCATGACTGACATATTTGCAAGGAGGCATCTATGGAATTGACGCGGAGGGGGTTTTTGAACCTGTCCGGCGCCGTTGGATCGGGCGTTGCCCTGTCCTCCCTGGGCATCAACCTGAGGCCGACCCGGGCGTATGCGGACGAGCTCAACAAGATGAATCGCATCAAGGCGGCGAAGCAGGTCACGACGATCTGCTGCTACTGCTCCGTCGGTTGCGGTCTGGTTTGCAGCGTGGATAAGCTGACGGGAAAGATTTTCAATATCGAGGGCGACGCCGATCATCCCATCAATGAGGGGTCGCTGTGCGCCAAGGGCGCCGGTTTCTTCGATCTGACCGAGGCCAACAAGCACCGCCTGCGCAAAGTCCTCTATCGTAAGCCGTATGGAACCGAATGGGAAGAAAAAGACTGGGACTTCGCGCTTTCCCGCATCGCCCGTCTGGTCAAGGACACCCGGGACAAGAATTTCACCGTGCGCAATGCCAAGGGCGAACTGGTGAACCGCTGCGAGGCGATCGGTCACTACGGCAGTTCCAATGTGGACAACGAAGAGTGCTGGATCATGAGCGTCAAGTCCAGGGCGCTCGGTCTGGTTTACATCGATCATCAGGCCAGGGTCTGACACAGTCCCTCTGTAGCGGCTCTGGGAGAGTCGTTCGGACGCGGTTCCATGACGAACCACTATTGTGATCTGAAGAATGCAGACGTCATCCTGATCATGGGTAGCAACGCGGCGGAGCATCACCCCATTGCTTTCAAGTGGATTCTGAGGGCAAAGGAGCATGGCGCCACCATCATTCACGTCGATCCCCGTTATACGCGAACGTCCGCCCGCTGCGACTTCCACGTTCCGCTTCGTTCCGGAACGGACATCGCCTTCCTGGGCGGGATGATTGCCTACATCATCGAGAACGACAAATACTTCAAGGACTACGTTCTCAACTACACCAACGCGTCGTTCATCGTGAACAGCGGGTTCCGTTTCGAGGACGGCCTGTTTTCCGGTTATGACGCCAAGAAGAGAAAGTACGACAAATCCACCTGGGTTTTCGACCAGGACGGCCGGGGCGTTCCCCAACGGGATAGGACGCTCAGCCACCCGCGCAGCGTCTTCCAACTGTTGAAAAGGCACTATTCCCGCTACACGCTGGACAAGGTGTCGAGCATCACCGGCGTGTCCAAAGAAAATCTGCTCAAGGTCTATGAAATCTACGCCTCCACCGGTGTGGCCGACAAGGCGGGAACGGAATGCTACGCCCTGGGATGGACCCACCATACCGTTGGGAGCCAGAACATCCGCACCATGGCCATCATTCAGCTTCTGCTCGGGAATATGGGCATCGCGGGCGGCGGCATCAACGCGCTGCGCGGCGAACCCAACGTTCAGGGGTCGACGGACCATTGCATCCTGTACGGCAATCTGCCGGGTTATCTGAAGATGCTTCCCGCGTCGCTCGGTACGCTGGAACAATACCTCAAAAAATACACGCCCGTCTCCAAGGATCCGCAATCGGCCAACTACTATTCGAATTATCCGAAGTTCTTTGTCAGTTTCCTCAAATCGTTGTGGGATGACAAGGCAACCCGGAACAACGATTTTGGCTACGATTGGATGCCAAAGATCGACGACGGGAAGGCCTATTCCACGATGCACCTGTTCGACGCGATGTACGAGGGAAAGGTAAAGGGATTTTTCGCCATCGGCGCGGATCCGGCCGTCAGCACCCCGAATTCCCACAAGGTCCGCAAGGCGATGGGAAAGCTGGACTGGCTGGTCGGCGAAAACATCTTCAACAACGAAACCTACGAATTCTGGAGAGGTCCCGGAGTCGACCCTGCCAAGATCAAGACGGAATGCTTCCTCCTGCCTGCGTCCGCATCGATGGAGAAGGAAGGTTCACAGAGCAACTCCGGCCGCTGGGTGCAGTGGAAATACAAGGCCGCCGAGGCCCCCGGCGATGCGATTCCCGTCGGTGAAATCGAAATCAAGATCCTGTCGGAAATCAAGAAACTGTACGAAAAGGAAGGCGGTCCCAATGCCGAAGCCATCGTCAATCTCAAATGGGATTACCTGGATGGCAAGGGGCATATGAATGTTGTCAAGGTGGCGCAACAGATCAACGGTCGTTTCACCAAGGATACGGTGATTGAAGATACCGCCAAGAAAACCAAAACGGTGTTTAAAAAAGGTCAGCTTGTGCCGACGTTTGGTATGCTCAAAGACGACGGTGCCACGGCTTGCGGCAACTGGATTATGTCCGGCAGCTACACCGCGGATGGCGTTAACAAGATGCAGTCCCGGGGCAAGGAGGACCCGACGGGTCTTGGCCTCTTCCCCAATTGGTCGTTCGCTTGGCCGGTCAACCGCCGCATCCTCTACAACCGCGCCTCCTGCGACCTGAACGGCAAGCCCTACAATCCCAAACGCAGGCTCCTGGAATGGACCGACGGCAAATGGGTGGGCGACGTGCCGGACGGCCCCTGGCCGCCGCAGGCGGACAGGGCGAAAGGAAAATATCCGTTCATCATGCAGAAAGACGGCCTGGGTGCCTTGTTCGGACCCGGCATGGCGGAAGGTCCCTTCCCAGAGCACTACGAACCGCTGGAAAGCCCATTGACGAAGAATCCGTTGTCGGGGCAGCTCATCAATCCCGCCATTGAAATCTTTAAAGGCGAAATGGATAAGGTCGCCAGCGCCAGCGAGAAGTTTCCCTACGTCTGTACGACCTACTCCTGCACGGAACATTGGTGCAGCGGCGCCCTGACCCGCTGGCAGGCGTGGCTTTTGGAGATGCAGCCGGAGCTCTACGTCGAGATCGGCGAGAAGCTCGCCAAGGAAAAAGGCATCAAGAACGGCCAGCGCATCAAGGTGACCTCCATCCGCGGCGAGGCGCCCTGCGTCGCCATGGTGACCAAGCGCTTCAAGCCGTTCAGGGTCGAAGGAAAAGAGGTTCATCAGGTCGGCATGCCCTTCAATTACGGCTGGCTCTTTCCCAAGGACAGCACCAGCGACAGCACAAATATCTTAACCCCGACCGTCGGCGACGCGAACACCTTCTGCCCCGAGTACAAGGCGTTCATGGTCAACGTGGAAAAGTTGTAGGAGGGAGGCGACGATGAAAGGACCTGAACTCGTAAAGTTGATCGACACCACCCTGTGTACCGCCTGCCGGGGCTGCCAGGTGGCCTGCAAGCAATGGAATGAGCTGCCCGGCCTGAAAACCCGGCAGCTCGGCACCTACCAGAATCCGCCGGATTTGCAGTGGAACACGTGGACCCTGATCCGATTCCAGGAATATGAGGACAAGGACGGGAATTTCGAGTGGCTGTTCCGGAAGGACGGCTGCATGCACTGCACCGACGCCGCCTGCGTCAAGGTCTGCCCCTCGGGCGCCCTGTTTTACACGGAGTACGGCACGGTGGGCCTGATCAAGGAGAAGTGCATCGGCTGCAAGGAGTGCATCGCCGCCTGCCCGTTCGACATCCCCCGGTACGACGGGAAAACGGACAAGGTCTACAAGTGCGACCTGTGCCTGACCCGCCTGCGGGCCGATCAGCAGCCGGCCTGCGTGAAGGCCTGTCCCACGGGGGCGCTCACGATCGGCGCGAAGGATGCGATGATCCGGAAGGCCTATGCCCGCGTCAAGGAACTGGGTGGCAACGCCAACGTCTACGGGGACAAGTTCGTGGACGGCACGCACGTGATCTATGTTCTGGGCCAGAAGCCGGAGGTTTACGACGAACTTCCGAAGCATCCGCGGGTTCCGGCGGCGATCATCGTCTGGAAGGATTTCCTGAAACCGTTGAGCCTGCTGGCGGCGGGCGGGGTCCTGGCGGGGTCGTTTTTGCACTAC
>JALNWL010000195.1 GCA_023230905.1 Syntrophales bacterium | reverse complement strand
CGTGCAGGTCGCCCGGACCGATTTTACAGGCTCACCCCGCCCCGTGGACGGTTTCGGTCAGTCGGACGGCCTTCTCGGGGTCGCTCATGGGCGCTCCTCGCTGGGACGATCGTCGGGCCGGAATCGGCGCCCCGCCCTCCCCTCCGCCCACCCGATATCGGCCGGATGTCCCGACCCGGTGGGTTTGCGGAGGGCGACGGTTTGATCCTGGCGTTCTTCTCTATCACATCGGCCCCCGTTCATAAAGGCGATTCTGCATCCGGATCGCAGCGTCAAACGCCGCGCCGCGGAAAGAAGAAAGGGGGCGCCGCCCCGCTTCCGGCCTCCCGGCGAAGATCGGGCCTTGCATTCCGGACGGCGGATTTGGTAAAAAGAACGGCCGGTCCGGCCCCGATCCGGAGGGACCGCGGGCGCCGGGAGGCGGCGGCAACGCCGCGGGAAGGAATGGAATTCGGCATGTCCTCAGCAACCATACGATATTACAGCACGAACCGCGAACTCGACGGGGTCCCCGGGATCACCCCTTTCAAGGGACAGGTTGCGTTCCGGGAGGCCCTGCTCATGGGGCAGGCCCCCGACGAGGGGCTTTTCATGCCTGCCGCCATCCCGACCCTGTCGCTCGCGGAGATCCTCGCCCTGAAGGGCCGTCCCTATCCCGAGGCGGCCTTCTTCGTGGCGGAGGCCTTTCTCAAAGACGAGATCGCCCGGGACGACCTGAAGCGCCTCGTCGAAGACGCCTATCCCTTCAGTGTTCCCCTGGAGCGCGTCACCGGGAGGAAATACTTGCTGCGCCTCGACCAGGGGCCCACGGCCTCCTTCAAGGATTTTGCCGCCCGCCTGATGGCCCGCCTGATGGGCCATTTCCGCGAGGCCGGACGCCGCCTGAACGTCCTCGTCGCCACCTCGGGCGATACGGGGAGCGCCGTGGGTGAGGCCTTCAAGGGCGTCCCCGGCATCGACGTCACGATCCTCTACCCCCGGGCGGAGGTCAGCGGTCGCCAGAAGCGGCAATTGGACACGATCGGCGCAAACATCCAGGCCTTGTCCATCGACGGGAAGTTCGACGACTGCCAGACCCTGGTCAAGCAGGCCTTTGCCGATCCGGATCTCGCGGCCTTCAACCTCACGTCGGCCAATTCGATCAATTTCGGACGGATCCTGCCCCAGATCGTCTATTACATCTGGTCCTACGCCCAACTCGCCGAGAACGGCGAGGCCGTCGTCGTCTCCGTGCCCTCCGGAAACTTCGGCGACGCCCTGGGCTGCGAATACGCCCGGCGGATGGGCCTGCCCGTGGCAACGCTTGTCATGCCGACGAACGAGAACGACGAATTCCCGAATTTCCTGGCCACGGGGGCGTACGAAAAGGTCCAGCCGTCCCGGGCCTGCCTGTCGAACGCCATGAATGTGGGCCATCCGAGTAATCTGGCGCGCTTTTTCGATCTATACGGGGGGACGGTGGACCGGAACGGCCGGGTCCACCGTCTGCCGGACGTGGCCGAGATGCGCCGACGCATCTTTTCCGTCAGCGTCTCCGACGATGAGACGCGCCGGACGATCCGGCGGGTGTACGATCAGTACGGAATCCTGCTGGAGCCCCACGGGGCCGTGGGCTGGCGGGGACTCGAGCTGTTCCTCGAGGTGCGCGGTGAGGAAAACTCCCCCCTGTGCCTTGTGCTCGAAACGGCCCATCCGGCGAAATTCCCGGAGGAGATCCGCGCCCTGCTCGGGATCGATCCGGTCCCGCCCGCCGGCATGCGGGACCTCGATCAACGCACGGGGGAAGCGCTTTCCCTGCGCGCCGATTATCGGGCCTTCCGGCAGTATCTGCTGGACCGTCTGAAACGGGAGGCCTGACGGTTTCCGCCGGCTTACGGCGTCATCACCAGCCGCTGTTCCCCGTGCGGCACGTACCACCGGATGAAATTGTAGCCGATGCCGAGGGGGGCCGGCCGGATCCCCCGGAAGCGGGCCTGGATGATGGGCAGGGCGTCGGGACAGTAGAGGAAGAGGTAGGGCTGTTCGTCGGCGAGGACCTCCTGAATCCGGTCGTAGCAGCGCTTCCGCAGCTTCAGGTCAAACGTGCTTCGCCCCTGTTCGAGCAGGGCGTCCACCTCGGGATTGCGGTACGAAATGAAGTTGAGTTCCTCCGGGCCGGTTTTCGACGAGTGCCAGACATCGTAGAGATCGGGATCCATCGGGATCGTCCAGCCCAGAATCGTCGCCTCGAACTTGCGCTTGTTGATGAAGTCGTTGACGAAGGCGGCCCACTCCAGGACGCGGATCTTCACCTCGATCCCGACCTCGCCCAGGCGCCGCTGGAGGATCTCCGCCGTCTTTTGCCGGACCTCGTTGCCCTGGTTCGTGATGATTTCGAAGCGGAAGGGGCGGCCGTCCCGGTCCAGCACCCCGTCGCCGTTCCGGTCCCGCCACCCCGCCTCGGCGAGGAGCGCCCGGGCCTTCCCCGGATCGTAGGGATACCGCTCCACCCGCGGGTTGTAGGCCCAGGTCCAGGGTTTCAGTGGTCCCGTTGCCGGTTGGCCCAGCCCCAGAAGCACGCCCCGGATGATCTCGTCCTTGTTGACGGCGTGGGCGATGGCCCTGCGGACCCGGGGATCGGCGAACAGAGGGTTCTTCAGGTTGTACCCGAGGTAGGTGTAGGAAAAGGACAGGTAGCGGTATTTGTTGAAATCCCGGCGGAAGAGGGGGGTCTCAGTCTGGCGGGTGTATTGCAGGGGGCTCAAGCCCATGCGGTCGATCCCGCCCGCCCGCAGCTCCAGAAACATCGTGGCCGTGTCGGGGATGATCCTGAGGACGTAGCCGTCGATGTAAGGGCGCCCTTCGAAGTAGTCCGGATTGGCGGCAAGAACGATTTTCTGGCCCGTCACCCATTCCTTGAAGCGATAGGGGCCCGTGCCGACTGGATGTCGGGCGAGCGGGCTCTGAGTGATGTCCCGGCCCGCCAGGAGGTGTTTAGGCAGGACGGCGCTTCCCCAGCTCATCAGGGCCGGGGCGAAGGGGCGGTCATAGCGGACACGGAAGGTATAGGGGTCGAGGACCTCGGCCTTTTTCACCCGCAGGAAATCGCCGGCGTAGGCCGTGGGTGTTTTTGGATCGATGGTGACCTGATAGGTGTAGAGGACGTCCTCCGCCGTGAAGGGACGGCCATCGTGCCAGCGGACCCCCTTGCGGAGGTGAAAGGTGATTTCGAGCCCCTCCCGGCCGATCTCCCAGGATTCGGCCAGGTCGCCCACGATGTTGATGTCCTTGTCGTATTTGACGAGGCCGTTGTAGACCAGGCCCGCGATGTCGTGCGAGGCGCTGTCGGAGGCCAGCAGGGGGATCAGGTTGGAGGCGTCGCCGATGGCCCCTTCCACCAGGACGTCGCCGTGGGCCGGGGGTGATTCCGCGCCCGGTCCGGCGGGGCCCGGTTCGGAGGGGCGCTGCCCGCAGGCAGCCGAACAAACCAGCAGGGTGGCGAGGCACAGGGGAAGGATCGGAAGCCGGATGCGCATGACGCCAAACTAGCCCAAGGACCTCCGGTTTGCAACAGGAATTGCGGCTCTTTTTGCTTGACAGGACCGGTTTGGGTATAGTTTAAAAAATCGGCCCCGGATTTCCGGGATCGCGCGATGCAGAAGAAGGCCGGAGACGCCCTGCCGGCGGGATCGCGGTTTTCGACGGTCTCCAGGAGCGTATGCAAAAGCACGAAAAGCCGGAAATAAAACGCCTCCGCCTGGGGTTCGAGACCGCACGGGACGTCCTGCGGGACACACTCCGGAATTATCAGATCAACGGCGACACCAATCAGGCGGCGGCGATCGCCCTGTACGCCATCCTCTCCATCATCCCGCTGTTCATCCTCACCATTCTGATGGCGAGCCTCGTCTTCAGCTCGAATCCGCAGATCCAGCAGCAGCTCGTTCAGGGGGCGCAGGGGGTGAGCCCCTACCTGTCCCAGAGCCTTCTCGAACAGCTCGGCCGGATCGACCAGAAACGCCAGATCCTGGGATGGGTCGGGATCATCAGCCTCGTCTGGTTTTCCGCCATGATCTTCAACGCCATCGAAACGGTGATGAACATCATCTTCCGTTCACACGTCCGGCGCAGTTATGTCCTGTCGAAGCTTCTGGCCGTCGCCCTGATCCTCCTGGGCTGGATCATCATCGGGGCGAGCGTGGGCCTGGCGTATGTTGGGAGTCTCCTGGCGCGGCAGCCCCTGCTGATGGAGCACTTTGCCTATCTCTCCCTGCTTCACGGCGTCCTGTTCCGGTACATTCTGCCCTACGCCATCACGGTCGCCTTCTTCACCGTCGTCTACAAGGCGACGCCCACCGCACGGGTCTCCTGGGGAGCGGCCCTGATGGCGAGCCTGCTCTTTTCGGCCCTGATGGAGGTGGCGAAGCACTTCTTTGCCTGGTATATCGCCAACTACACGCGTTACCACGTGATCTTCGGTGGGCTCGAAGCGGTGGTCATCCTCGTGATCTGGGTCTTTTACGTGGCCCTGATCCTTCTGTTCTGCGCCGAGCTGATCGCGTCCTACCAGCGGCGGGACATCCTGCTAGTGGAAAAGGCCCTGCTCACGCCGGGAAAGGCCCGGTCGTCGGTCGATGAACGCCTCCTGCGCCGGTTCGGCCGGGTGTATCCGAAAGGGAGCTTCGTCTTTCGGGAGGG
>JALNWL010000194.1 GCA_023230905.1 Syntrophales bacterium | reverse complement strand
GCCCATTTCCTCGGTATGGACGAGGATCGCCTGGCGGACCTGGGATACGCCTGAGGGGGTCGTGGCCGCGCGGTCACCGCTTTCCGACCCCGCCGCCGCGCTTCCGCTTCCTGTCGATTTCCGCGATGGCCCTGCCCGCGGCCGCCTTCACCCTTGGGCTGAAGGCCCGGAGGCTCAGGAATCCGATCTGGCGCTGGACGGATGTCAGCGCCGGCAGGGCGGATTCCTCGCCGATGGCCCCCAAGGCCGCGCAGATCTTTTCTTCCAGCTCTTCCCTGGCCGCCGAGGACTTGACGGGTTTCGCCTTCAGGAGATCGATCAAGACGGGTACGGCCGGCGGATGGCGCAGGCTGCCCAGCAGGGGAACGATGTCGAGCTGGAGCGCTTCCTGCGCCTGGGGAAGGGTCTCCGTCAGGAGCGGCCCCCGCTCGTCGCCGCCGATGCCGTTGATACTTTTCAGCGTCTCCTTCTGAACGCGCCGGTCGGCGTGGAGGAGCAGCGGCTGCAGGGCCCGGACATGGATGTCCCCGCCGATCCGGCCCAGGAGGCGCGCCAGATTCCGCTGGTAGTACCAGACGCCGTCCTGACGAAGTTCGGTCAGCACCGCGGATACGGCCAGGGTTCCCATGTCGTTGATGAGGTTCATGATCCGGATGCGCTCTTCCGCGTTTTCACTCTTCCCGAGCAGCTCCAGGAAATGGGCGGCGGCAGGTTCCAAGCGGACCAACAGGCGTCCGGCCTCGTCGCTTTCGAAGAGCTGGCCGGGCTGGTCGAGCCCCTGCCGGTCGCGGGTTTGGAAAACGTTGAACAGGATATCGATCAGCTCCGCCTGCGAGAGGTCCCGCAGGACGTCTTCCGCCAGCTGCTGGATCGTATCGTTCCGCTCCAGCGCGCCGGTATGAATCTGGTGAAAGGTTTTCACGATGGCGCGGCAGGCGCTGAACCGGCGCTCGCGGATCAGCCGTTGCCCCAGTTCCCCCACCTGGCGGCAGAGCTTTGTGTAGGCGGTGGTGGCGGCGGTTTCCTTCCCGATCCACGCGGTCAGCTTTTCCAGGTTGCGGACGACCGGTTCGTAGCGGTTGTCGGAAACGAGTCCCGGAAGGATCCGGGCCAGGTTGTCCGACGCCTGTTCGCGCTCGGCCGCCCGTTCGCTCGCCAGGGTCGCAAACAGCTCGTCGATGATCTCCTCGGCTTCGGCGCCGCGCCCGCGGGCGTAAAGGAGGCCAATCCGTTCGGCGGGAGCCTCCTTGGGAGCCGCCGCCGGCGCCGCGACGGGGGTGGCCGCGGGGCCCCCGTCGACCGAGAGGATCGGCTCGCCCTGTCCGTGGCGCTTGATCATCGTCTCCAAGGCCGCAACCTGTCGTTCGAAGATCCCCGTATTCCGACCCCTCGGCGCCCGCGCCCCCGGCGGGAGATCGGCGTCCGCCAACGGTTCCGCGAGAGCGGGGTCTCCCGAGAGCGCCCCGGGGTCGGTGGGTCTCCCCCCCCCCGCCGGAGGGAGGTTGCGATGCAGCAGGTCGCGGACGTGCTGGAAGAAACGCTCCTCGAACCCGCTTTCCGTGCCGCGGGACAGGAGGGCCTGGATGACCCCGGCGTCCAGTTGGACCACGGTCCTGGCGATCAGGAGCGAGAGGGACTCCGCCTCTTCCGGCGCGGCCGTCTCGCCCAGCATCCGCATCATGGACCCAAGGCGGTCCGAAAATGGCCCCTCCGGTGGTGATGCATCCCCGGCGGCGATCTGCGCGATGCCGGCCCGAAGGACCCTCCCGAACCACTCGGGATCCTGCGCCATCTCGCGGATCCTGACGGGATCGAGAGACGCGGCGCCCGCGGTTCCGGCGAGATAATCGAGGATCGACTCCTCCCCGATCCCACCGGTCCCGGGGAACGGCCGGTCCGGGTCCATCGCGACGAAGCGCTTCTCGCCCAGACGAATGTGCGGGAGGTCCCGCGCCTCCAAGACCTTCCGGAGCCCGCCCCGCTCCGCCAGCATCTCCGGTTTTTCCGTCAGAATATCCAGAAAGGCCAGCAGTTCGTCCGCGCCGACGCCCCGGGAGAACACGATGTTGTGGGCGCCGACGTTCATCATGAGCTGGAGAAAGGCGGCGACCTGGGGTCTTTCCCGGTCTTTCGGGCCCAGGGGGGTTCCATTGACGAGGAGGGTCTGTTCCGCTTCGGCGAACGTCACCTCCTCGTCGTTTTCCAGGACCTGCCCCAGGGTATGGTGCAGCTTTTCCAGGGTGGTCCGGATCATGGCGCTCGTGGGAGGATAGAGGCGCAGATTGGTCAGGGCGGTATTGACGGCGATGAGGATCTCGACCGTTGGGCTCAGCGCGCTTCCGTCTGACATGTTCCCTCCGTGTACGCGTGCGCCCGGTCCACGCGGGGCGCAAAGCTCGCCCCGGGTTTCGGGCTTCGTGGGATCTTACGGGAAACATCGGCGGCTGTCAACGACCAGGGGGCGCGCGGGGCCGGGGGATGCGGGATCATTCCTTCAGACGGTATTGAAAGCGGGCGACGATGTGCAGCCGGTCGAGCCGGAACGGCCGGGGGAGGGGCCCGAACGGCGAGGAGGTCCGGATGACGTCCAGGGCGGCGCGGTCGAGCAGCTCCGAGCCGGCGGAGGTCACCACGTCCGCCCCGGCGAGGCTGCCGTTCGCGGCGATGGAAAAACGGACCACGGTTTCCCCCTCGTGGCCGCGTGAGACCGCCTCGGGGGGGTAGGCCCAGCGCCGGTTGATCCGGTACTTGACCTTGAGCAGGTAGGGCGTGTAGGGGCTGTCCGGGTTCTCCAGGGCGACGGTGTCCTCCTGCGGAACGGGGGGAAGGGCCGCCGGCGCCCTCCGGGCGGCGGGAGCGGCCGGCTTCGTCGCCTGTTCCTCCGTCGCCTTCTCCGGTTCCTTCAGGCTGACCGTGAGCGTTTCCGGGTCCCGGCTCTCCCCGGTCATGTCGATGAATCCCGTGAGAGACAGGACGACCGCGTGGGCAAAGATCGACGCCAGGATGGCCAGGACGAGCAGTTTTTTGGAGGTCATGGGCCCGCTCCGTTGAGGTGCGGGAACTATAGCAGAGATGGGGCAGGAATCAACGGGAAATGCGCACGGATTCTCCTTGATTATCGGGCGAAGCCGTTGTACACAACACCCGTCCGCCGAAAAACCGCCCGACCCTCACGCACCGGAGACGAGATCCATGACGCTGCGCCGGAAAATCCTGATCATTTTCGGGCTGACCCTGTTGGCCCTGATCGCGATCCTTTGGCTCAGCTCAAACAGTGATCTGATCGTGCCCCTGCTTCTCGTCGGCCTCGTCGGCTTTGTCCTTCTGGAAAAATTCGCCCTGCGCCCTCTCGCGGGTCTCGCCGGGGAGATCGCGAGGATCGGCGAGTGCGGCGACTTCTCCGAGCGGATTTCGACCCAGGGTCGGGACAACGGGGCGGGGATGGCGGCGGCCGTCAACCGCATGCTCGATGCGCTGGAAAAGACGCGGGGCCAGTTCGAAACCGAATCGGCCCGCTACCGGGCGATCATCGAACTCCAGTCGGAATTCATCGGCCGCTTCCGGGCGGACGGGACGATCACCTTCGTCAACGACGCCTTCTGCCGGCTGGTCGGAAAACCGCGGGACGAACTGACCGGAACGAGCCTCCGCACCCTGATTCCCACGGACGACTATGAACGGATCCTGCAGCAGGTGCGCGTCCTGACGCCCGCGGCGCCGGATCTGCCCGACAACGAACATCGCATCGCCTTCCCCGACGGCCGGGCGCGCTGGCTGCTGTGGAATGCGCGGGCCATCTTCGACGCCGGGGGCCGCTTCCTGGAGTGCCAGGCCGTCGGTCGGGACATCACCCGGGAAAAGGAGCTCCGGAGCGCCTACCGGCGGAGCGTCTCGACGATCGAGCAGGCCAAGATCGAATGGGAGGGCTCCGTGGATTCCCTGGAGGGGTTGATCCTCCTGGTGGACGATCAGGGGCGGGTGGTGCGGGCCAACCGGAGCCTGGAGGCCTGGTCCCTGGGATCGGTAAAGGCGGCGATCGGCCGGCCCCTGCACGAGGTCCTCCATCCCGGCTGTTCCGAATCCGAATGCGCCCTGGCGTCGTTTTTGAAGGCGTCCCTGGGGAGGGTCCGCGTCGGCGAGACGGTCGAGACGGAACTGGCCGATCCACGGTTCGAAAAGACGGTCCAGGTCCGGCTGCGGACCGTTTCCCTCGGGGGTCGGCGCAACGGTCCGGCATCCGCCGCGATCGCCATCGTCCTCGTTCTGGACGTCACCGCCCGCGTGCGGGCGGAAGAGGCCTTGAAGGCCGTGAACAGCCAGCTCGAGGAGGCCAACCGGCAACTGGGGATGGCCTATGCCCGGATGCGCGACGAGAAGGACCATCTGAAGAGACAGCTCTTCCAGGAGGAGATGGGGCTGCTGTTGAACCAGGAGGGCCGGATCGAGGGCGTTTCGGAAAGACTCATGGAGACCCTGGGAAAATCCCGGGACCGGTTGATCGGCGAAAGCCTGCGGGAGATGCTCGAGCCCGGCTACCGGGACGATTTCGCGTGGGAGCTGCGGCAGGCCTGGATGGGACAATCCCATACGTTCGACCTGCAATTTCTCGATGCCCCGGTGAAGCCGCAAAGATTCGAGGTCAGGATGACGCGGCTCACCCTGTCCGGAAGCCGGCTCGTTTTGATGACGCTTCGGTAGGCGGGGGCGCCCGATGACGGAAACCATGGACGAGCGCATGATGGACG
>JALNWL010000193.1 GCA_023230905.1 Syntrophales bacterium | reverse complement strand
CGGGGGTTGAGACGGGCGGCCAGGTCGGCGCGTTCCTGAATGGAAATCCGGCGATCCTCCGTCCGCGTCAACTGCACGGCGATCCTCCCTGACTCGATCAAGTCCTGCCGCACCATCCGGGCGATCGCGAAGGTCACGTCCTTTTCGTACACCGCGTCGGACAGACGAACGCCACGCTCGTTTCCGCCGTGACCCGGATCGATCAGGACAAGCGGCGCCGCCCAGCACGGCCGCCACGCGGCTACCGCGACCAGGAGCAGCAGGGCCGCCGCAACGAGACAGAACCGGATCTTGCCCAACGGATGTCGCATTCCTTCCCCTCTTTGCATGCAATAACGTCTCCTCGATGCCTACAAAGCCGTTGGCTTCTTACCGCAATTGCCCGCCGACGTCAACACGGTTTGTCGCTTAGACCCCGCGGACCCTCTCGGTGGACAGGACCTCCGTGATCTTTTTCAGCGCGGCCACGACCTGGTTGAACTGCTGCAAATCATTCACGTCCATCCGAAAGTTGCAGACAGCCTGCATTTCCGTGGAGTGTGTTTCCACTTCGGCCTGGCTGATGTTGACATCCATGCCGGCAATCACGGAACTGATCTCGGCCAGGATGCCCTTCTTGTCCTGGCAGACGACGCGCAGCGACACCGGATAGGTGTGCTTCTCCCGTATGCTCCACTTGACCTCTACCAGACGCTCGGTGTCCATATCCCGGAAGTTTGGACAATTGGCCGTATGAACGGTGATTCCGCGCCCTCGGGAGATATAGCCGATGATCTCGTCGCCTGGGATGGGGTTGCAGCACTTGGCAAAGCGCACCATCACATCCTCCACCCCCGTGAGCGAAATCCCGAAATCCTCGTGGCTCGTCGCCTTGCGCCTGATCTTTTCCGGAACCGCCTCCTCCTTGAGATCCTCTTCAGGCAGAAACAGGTTGACCACATGGCGGGGCGAGATCCGCCCGTAACCGACGATGGCCAGGAGGTCCTCCAGGGAGTTCAGCGAGTGCTCCTCATAGATTTTCTTCAATTCGTCGCTCTTGGCGATCTGGCTGAACTTGAGGTGGTGCTTTCGGAATTCCTTCTCCAGGAGGTCCCTGCCCAGCGTGACGCTCTTTTTGCGCTCCTCGGTCTTGATCCACGCCCGGATCTTGGAGATGGCGCGCGAAGTCACGGTGTACTTCAGCCAGTCCTTGCTCGGGTGGTGGCCGCTCTGGGTAATGATTTCGACCGTATCGCCGTTCTGGAGCTGGTACTTGAGGGGGACGATGCTGCGGTTCACCTTCGCCCCGATGCATTGATGCCCCACATCCGTATGGACGCTGTACGCGAAGTCGATCGGCGTCGCCCCCTTGGGAAAAGAGCGGACATCGCCGCCCGGCGTGAAAACGTAGACCTCGTCGGGAAACAGGGCAAGCTTCAGATTGGACATGAACTCGCGGGGGTCCTTGAGCTCTTGCTGAACCTCGAGGAGTTCCCGAAGCTTGCGGACCTGCTCATCGTCGTCCTTCCCCCCCCGGGACCGCCCCTCCTTGTATCGCCAATGCGCCGCGATCCCCTCCTCCGCCCACTCGTGCATCTCGCGTGTCCGGATCTGGACCTCGACCCTTTCCCCGTAGGGGCCGATGACGGTGGTATGGAGGGAGCGGTAATTGTTTGCCTTCGGCATGGCGATGTAGTCCTTGAAGCGGCCGGGCACGGGCTTCCAGAGGGCGTGTACGACGCTCAGGGCCTCGTAGCACTCCTTCTCCCGGTTCGCATCGAGAATCATCCGGAAGGCGATGAGGTCGTAGACCTCGTCAAAATCGATGTGCTGTTCTTCCATCTTCTTGTAGATGCTGTAGAAATGCTTCGCCCTGCCTTCCACCACACCCTTCAGGCCGAAGCGTTCCATCTCCTGGTAGAGGACGTTCCGGACCTTTTCGGTGTACTGGTTCCGCTCGTCCTTCTTCATGGCGATTCGCCGTTTGATCTCTTCGTAGGCCATGGGTTGGAGATAGGCGAAGGAGAGGTCCTCCAGTTCCACCTTCATCCAGTTGATGCCGAGGCGATTAGCGAGCGGGGCGTAGAGGTCGAGGGTTTCCTTGGCGATGTAGCGCTGCTTTTCGGGCGTCTGGAACTGCAGGGTGCGCATGTTGTGGATCCGGTCGGCGAGGCGGACGACCAGGATCCGGATATCCGTGGACATGGCCAGCATCATCTTGCGGAAATTTTCGGCCTGCCGCTCTTCCTGGCTGCCGAAGGTGATCTTGCTGATCTTGGTCAGGCCGCTGACGAGAAAGGCCACTTCCTCCCCGAAGTTCTCCTCGATCTGCTCCGGCGTGGCCAGGGTGTCTTCGACCGTATCGTGCAGAAGACCCGTGATCAGCGTTGAGGCGTCCATCCGCATGTCGACCAGCATCCCCGCCACTTCCATGGGATGCGTCAGGTAGGGTTCCCCGGACAGCCGGACCTGCCCCTGATGAACGGAGGCTGAAAAGACATAGGCCTTCTCGATCATCTCGAGCTCCGCCGGCGCAAGATACGCCTGGGCCTTGTCGATGATGTCGGTGATGCGCAGCATGGTTTACGTTCTGCCTTCCGGCCGGTCTATCCGCCGATCCTCTCCAACTCGGCGCGGATCAAGTCACTGACCCCGTCCACCGCCTCGCCGAGTGGAAGCATCCGGACCTCGCCCGTCCGGCGGATGCGGAGTTCAACGCGGCCTTCGGCCAGTTTTTTAGGTCCGACCGTGATCCGGAGCGGGATCCCGATAAGGTCGGCATCCTTGAACTTGACCCCCGCCCGCTCGTCCCGATCGTCGAGAAGGACTTCCACCCCCCTGGCCGACAGTGCCTGATAGAGGGATTCTGAGGCCCGAGCAAGGGTTTCCTCGTTGCTGTTCACCGGCGTGATGATGACCGCGTAGGGGGCAAGCGTCATGGGCCAGACGATTCCCTGATCGTCGTGGCTCTGTTCGATGGCGGCGGCGACGGTGCGGCCGATGCCGATCCCGTAGCACCCCATGACCATCGTCTGTTCCTTGCCCGCCGCATCGAGATAGACGGCCCGCATGCTCCGACTGTATTTCGTGCCGAGCTTGAACACATGCCCCACTTCGATGCCGCGGGCCATCCGGACGGGGGCGGCGCAGCGCGGACAGGGATCGCCCGCGCGGACGACCCGCAAGTCGGCATAGGCCGAAACGGAGAAATCCCGTTCCGGACTCGCGTTTTTCAGGTGGTAGTCCTCCCGGTTCGCGCCCATCACGCAGTGCGTCATGTTGATCAGCGAGTAATCCGCGATCACGCGCGCCCGGATCCCGACCGCACCCGCAAAGCCCCGCGGCGAGCCGGTCACGTCGAGGATCATATCGTCCATCGCCAATTCCAGCTCGTCGCAGCCCAGGACGTTCTTCACCTTGATCTCGTTGACGTCGTGATCCCCGCGGACAAGGATGGCCGCGGGTTTGCCGTCGGCGTTAAAGATGAGGGTCTTCACGACCTCCCGGGGGGTCACCGACAGAAAGGCGCAGACCTCCTCAATGGTCCGTACGCCTGGGGTGTGAACCTCCTCGAGGGGCAGCCGGGCTTCATCGACGGAGGGGGTTTTCTCCGGCGGAGCGATCTCGGCCTTCTCGAGATTGGCCGCATAGTCGCAGGCTGTACAGAAGACGACGGCGTCCTCGCCGGAATCGGCCATCACCATGAATTCATGGGAGTAGCTTCCTCCAATGCTTCCCGAATCCGCCTCCACGGCCCGGAAGTCGAGCCCGCAGCGGCGAAAGATGCGGCCGTACGCCTCGAACATCTTCCGGTAGCTCTCCTCAGCACCGGCCTCGTTGGCGTCGAAGCTGTAGGCGTCCTTCATGGCGAACTCGCGGCAGCGCATGACGCCGAAGCGGGGGCGGATCTCGTCGCGGAACTTCGTCTGGATCTGGTAGAGGTTCCGTGGAAGTTGGCGGTAGGTCTTGATCTCGTTGCGGACCAGGTCCGTGATGACTTCCTCATGGGTGGGTCCGAGGCAATACTCCCGCTCGTGGCGATCCCGAAAGCGAAGCAGCTCCCGGCCGTAATGGACCCATCGGCCCGATTCCTGCCAGAGCTCCGCCGGCTGGACCATCGGCATGAAGAGTTCCTGGGCGCCGGCCCGGTTCATCTCCTCGCGTACGATCTGTTCCACCTTGCGGATCACCCGGTACCCCATGGGAAGGTAGGAATAGATGCCGCTGGTCAGTTTCCGGATCATCCCTGCCCGGATCATGAGCTGGTGACTCGCCAGCTCGGCGTCTGACGGCACCTCCCGCCCGGTCGGCAGAAACAACTCCGAATAACGCATTGAACCTCCTTGTGTTAAGCGTCTCCCCGTTCGGCGAGCGCATCGATTTCCGTCAACAGGGCCGTGACGAACTCCACCTCCGGGACCTTGCGGATCACCTTCCCCCTCCGGAAGAGAAACCCGAATCCCCGCCCGCCGGCGATTCCGACATCGGCCTCCGCCGCCTCGCCGGGACCGTTCACGACGCAGCCCATCAGGGCAACCTTCAAGGGGGTGGTGCAGCCGGCAAGGGCCTTCTCCATCCGCTTCGTCAACGTCACAAGATCGATCTCGCAGCGCCCACACGTCGGGCAGGAGATAATCTCCACGCCGCGTCTCCGGATGCCGAGCGCCCTCAGAATGCCGTAGGCAACCGGCATTTCACGGACCGGATCGCCGGTCACCGAGACACGAATCGTGTCTCGGTGACCGGCGATCCGGTCCGTGAAATGCCG
>JALNWL010000192.1 GCA_023230905.1 Syntrophales bacterium | reverse complement strand
CCACGTCGAGGCGAAGCGGCGCGATCCGCCGCGAGGCCATGAAGGCGAAGGAGAGGTTTTTCCCAGGGGAGGACAAAGGGAAAAACGGAACGGGGTGGAAATGGAGGCCCGGGAGCCGTTCGCCGCTGTTGGCGAACACGTGAACGTCGTGGCCCCGGCGAAGCAGTTCAGCCGCCAGGGTGACGGTGTACCGTTCCAGCCCGCCCTTGGTGGAGAGAAAATGGCGGCAGACGAGCCCGACCTTCATCGGGAGACCTCGTAGAGGATCAGGGCACCCTGCTTTCTGGAAGGCCACCGCTCAAGTTCGCGAAACGTGCAGGAGGCCGAGGGGTGCGAGAAATCGACCTTCGATTCCCGCCACCCCTTTTCGTCCCGGACCAGATAATCACAGGGCGCGCGACAGATCGAATCGGCGCTCAGGGCATTCGCCTCATGGAACAGCGCCCTATAATCGGAAAACGTCGCTGAAGGCGTGTTCAGGTTGGCATAGAACTGGACGTCCACCACCCGCTTAAAGGCCCCACAAACGTTGACCGGCCGGGTGTTCGCCTCGCGTTTTGCGATGTAACGGCCGATTTCCCGGTAGACCAGTTTGTCCCGATCGAAGTTCACCCACAGGACCGGCGGCAGGAGGGTGAGGAGCACCACCGTGCCGACCAGGGCATAAGCGGCGGCCGGCCGATACCGGAAGCGCCACCTCAGGAGGGCATGACCGGCCTCGATCCCCGCCCCGATGAAAACGAACGACGGGAGGATGAACACGGCGAGATGGCGCGAAGCGCCGTGCCAGGTATAGAGCGTCTGTAAATAAAGCGCCCCCAGCGCTAGAATCGACACCACCGCCAGGTAGCGGATGCGCCCGTCCGCCCATCGACGGCGGAGCGATGAAACCGCACCCCCGATCAGGACAACGAAGAAAACATAGAACAGGGTCTCGACGATCAGGACGACCGGGGCCACCAGGGCGATGATCCACAGGAGGCTCCGGATCCGGTCGAAAAAATAGCTTTTTATCCCGATGATGTAGGCCGGTCGGGCCAGGATTTTCAATTCGTCGCGAAGCGCATCGTATTGAGCAATGATGTTCAAGGGAAGATTCAGGATTCGTTTCGGATTGAGGATCTCGACCAGGCTGAGATCCAGATAGAAAGACAGGCCCAGGAAGAGAGACCCCAAAAAGGCATAGGGAAGCCCGAAAACCAGCAGGTCCCTCCACCGTGCGGGTCGGTTCAAAAAGAAAATCCAGCCGGCGGTCGCGGCGATGTAAAGCCCCGCCTCGAAGCGCGCCCAGGCCGCGAGGGCCAGGCAAAGGCTGCAGCCCAGGAGCAGCAGGGGCCGCCGCTTCTCGATGTGCAAAATGAAGAGGTACAGCCCCAGGGCCGAAAAAAACCAGAACATCGGATCCCGCAGGGCGTCCCTGGACACCTCCGCGAACGTCGGCAGAAAGGCGAAGACCAGGGCGCCGAGGGCGGCGACGCCATCCGCGAAGAACCTGCGCAACAGCCCGTAAAGGACGGCGATCGTCAGGGTGCCGAACAGGATGTTCACACCCTGGGCGGCGACGATCCAGTTTCCGCAAACGGAATAGAACAGGGAGACCGTGATCGGGTAGGGAGATACGTAGATATAGTAAGCGAGCAATTGATCGAAGAGACCATAGTAGAGCGCCTTGGCCTGCTGAAAATAGAGGTGGCTGTCGGGGCTCAAGGTGGGAAGCCGAAAAGCAAGGTAGATCCTGACGGAAAATCCGGCGAGCAGAACACACCAGGCGGCCGGAGACAGCCTCCACGGGGAGGGAAAATCGGATGGAGGGACGGAGGGCATGGAGGGGTTCCTCTCAGGGTCTGACTTTGTCGGCATGGATGAAGATCGCGTTTGCCCAGATCACCTGGCCGCCGGTCCGGTTGTAGCCGGGCTTGTAGATATCGTAGACCGAAAACCCCTGCTCGCGCAGGAAAAGATCCAGCTCGCCGAACAGGACGCACTTTTCGTACGCTCCATTGAACCAGATCTCGCTGTAGACGATCAGCGTCGATTTTCTCAGGGTTCGGGTCGCCCCCTTCAGGGCGGTCAGCTCATACCCCTGAATGTCGAATTTCATGAATTCGATCGGCACATCGCCGTTTCGCTCCACCCAGCCGTCGATCGTCACCAGCGGCACCTGAACGACCTTCCGGATTCCGGCGCCGTCCGGGTCGATGTCCCGAAGCCTGCCGGACGGGGTCAAAAGGGACGCATTGCCGGCCGAGGCCGTGATATTGAGTTCGGCCGTCCCCTCGTGGTCCGAAAGCGCCGCAAACTGGGGATGGAACCGGGGATCCCGCCGGGCGTAGTCGATCAGGCCCTCCCGGTACATCGGATTCGGCTCGAAGGCATAGGCGTGGGCCGAGGGGAAGTTCTTGAGGATCCGTTTCGAGGCATGTCCATTGCTCGCACCCGCGTCGAGAATCCCTCGAACGGCGTGACCCCGCAAAAGTGCCCTGACGACCTCGTAGGGATCGTCGAGCGAAACGAGGTTCTGGTCCTTTTTGAGGACCTTCTTTTTCAAATACGTGCTGAACCTGTTGGGCATCCGACGGTCTCTCCCTTCAACGCGGCATCCGGAAGGCCCCCTCGATCCGGCCTGCCGCCCTTTTCCCGCACTCGGCCTCCCCGTTTCCTTGTCTCCGTCCCGCCGCTCAAACCCGACCCGTTCCAAACGGCCTTCCCGGCCGCCTCGAGACGCGGATCGGCTGCGGGAAACCGGCACCGGACGCGCGCCTACCGGCAGCGGAGGCGGGCGTCGAACACTGGCCGGATGGTTTGTTCGCCCAGGGAGTTCAGCTCGTTGGCACAGAAGGCGAGGGGATTGGCCTTGCGGAACTCCTTGACGGGGGGACTGGACAGGATTCTCTCGATGTCGAGCAGCAAGGCCTCTTTCCGGTCACTCAAACGCTTTTTGTGCAGATAACGCTTCTTCAGGCAGTACTTCAGGAACCGCTCCGCCTTGTCGGAAAGATACCGGCGGTCCCGCAGCGCGGGGTCGAAATCGGGCAGGGCGCGGTCTTGGGCCAGACGGTTCATCTCCATGAGGATCCCTTCCAGATTCTGAAGGAAAAGCTCTTTCCGGAAGAGGACCGTCCGGGCGGTCTCCCGCTTCATCTCCGCCAGGCGCTTCAGGTAGTAGGCCGCCACCTGGCTGAAGGTGATCGTATGAAGCCCCTGCAGAATCTCGTAGAGCGTCCGGTTGAATTCGTCCTTGGGCTTGCGGAAGAAGATCGGCGGACCGACGCGGATGAACACGTCCTTCGCCCCCCGCACGAGTCGGTCCACCTTGACGTTGATGGGCAGGATGTACACCTTCCGGCCGGTCTCCTGGAAGGTGTTTTCGAGGACCTGGTACACGGAACTGCGGATTTTCTTCAGGCCGCCGAATCCCCATGTGGTCCCCTCGGGAAAAATCAGTGTCGAAACCCCCTGAGCGCTGCCTTCCCTGAACCGGCTCAACTGATCGGAGATTTCCTGCCTCAACTCCTCCTTTTTCTTGCTCAATACCTCGACAAAGGGCCGGTCGATGGCCGCCAATTTCAGTTTCCGGAAAACGGCCATGGGCAGGCCCGACTTGTCGATCATCAGCAGGATGCTTCGCAGCAGTGGGCTCCTTTTACCGTAGTTCGTGGAGAGATAGCGGCCGCTCAGGAAATCGTTCTTGGCCATGACCATGAAATCCGGCCGGGGTTTCAGGGCATAGTAGACCCGGGAGAGCGACGGAACCTCGAAATAGCTGTCGTGGGTCACGGCGAACATGATCGGGGTCGGGATGCGCGCGAGGTTCTCTCGCCCCAGCAGATGCGCCTTGTGGCGCATGAGTTTCGAGGCCAGGTAAAACCCGAACAGAATGAATTCATAAAAGACGCCGCGATGTCCGGACTTCATCCCTGACGCACCCTCCCCTTTTCAAAACATGATGGAAGCTATATCGCAGTCCCCTCATTTTTTTTCAAGATCTTTTTCCTCGTCTCGCCGGCGCCGGGACGGGGCATTCCGGCGGGCCGGCGCGAAAATACCATTTGCTATTTTACCCCGCGCTGCATATATTACGCCCGCTTCCGTAACTCGGGTTCCAGCGGGCCCAAAGTTTCACCCCGCTGCCGGCTCGATGTTTCCGGAAATCCCGTCGGATGAATGAAGATGGCCCCCGTACTCCGCTCGCGAACCACCCACCTCCCGATTCTCCTCCTGCTGGGACTGCTGTTCCTGATCCCGGCGGCGCCGGGACGGGGCGAGTTTCCCAAGCCCGTCGGGACCGTCAACGATTTCGCCCAGGTCATCGGTCCGGAGGAGTCGCGTCGGATCGACGCCCTGTCCCGTGAGGTTCTGGAAAAGACGGGCGCCTCCGTGGTCGTGGCCACCTTCGCCACCCTGGGGGAAGCGGAGATCAACGACACCGTGAACGGCCTGTACCAGGCCTGGGGCATCGGCAAGCAGGGCGAGGACCGGGGCGTGCTGATCTTTCTCGCCCTCAAGGAGCGGAAAATCCGGATCGAGACGGGCTACGGCGTGGAGGGCATCCTGCCGGACGGCCGGGTCGGCGAGATCCTGGACCGCCACGTCGTCCCCTTCCTCCGCGCCGGGGACTACGGGAAGGGGCTCCTGAACGCGGCGCTCGCCGTCTCGGAGGTGATCGCCGGGGATGCCGGCGTGACCCTGACGGGCAGCCCGGCGCCCACGCCACCGCCCGTCACGCGGCCGCGGAAAGGCATCGACGCCCTGACCCTGCTCTTTCTTT
>JALNWL010000191.1 GCA_023230905.1 Syntrophales bacterium | reverse complement strand
GGTCTGCCCCAAGCCGGATATCGCCTTCCTGTTTGCCAGCGTCAAGAGAATGAACGCGATGCTGGGCGGCAAGCCGGCATTGTTCAGGATCAGGGGGTTTTACAAGGTGCCTCTGCTGCTGAAGGTGCTCGCGCTCCTGATGAACCTGACCCTCCTGATGCCGACGGCCCGGCCGACCGACCCCGAGAAGAAACGGCTGAAGGTCAAGCTGACGCTTTACATGATGGCCGCATCGCTCAGCCAGTTCAACAAGCTGGGCAATCCGGACATCCGGAAATGGACGTCCATGCAGCCCGAGCGGATCTACCAGTTCTCGGTCGCGGGACGCGAAGACATGGCCGCTTATCTGCGCGTCAAGGCCGGGAAGACGCAGGCCGGACCCGGCCTCTACGCGAAGCGCCGCCCCTTCGTGCACATGAAGTTCCGGAGCGTCGACGAGGCGCTGCCCATCATCCTCAATGAGGTCAACATGGTGATGGCGGTTGAGAAGGGCTATCTCGCGCTGGAAGGGTCTCCGGAATACGCGCGGGATATCGGCAATTTCATGATGCAGATCCAGTCTCTCATCATGTAACCGGCGAGGCGGCGCCGGACGGACCCGCCGGAAACCGACAGGAGAATCGCGATGGCGGAATCGGACAAAATTCTGGGCATGACCGGATCCTTCGGGTACATCGGCAAGCGGCTGATCAGGCGTCTTTGCGATGACACGGCTTTCAAGAAAATCATCTGCACGGACATCCTGCCGCCGCCGGAGGCCCCGCCGGAAAAATTCGAGGTTCATCGCTGCGACATCCGGGACCGGGAGCGGCTGTCTGCCGTCCTTCGGGAGGGAGCCGTCGACACCCTGATTCATCTCGCCTTTATCGCCAACCCGACCCGGGATCCGGGATTCGAGTACGACGTCGACGTCAACGGCACCCGAAACGTCCTGCACGCCTGCAAGAGCCTGAAGATCAGGAAACTGGTCGTGGCCAGCTCGGACTGCGCCTACGGATTCTTCGAGGGGACGCCCGATTACCTCTCGGAGAGCGCGCCGGTGAGGTCCACGCCCGGTTTCCCCTACTCGGAAAACAAGGCGGCCATAGAACAACTGCTGGCCGATTTCATCGCCGACACGCCGGAATGCGCCGTCGTGATCCTGCGGCCCTGTATCGTGATGGGGCCGAATGCCAACAACACGACCTCCAAATCCATGAAGGACCCGGTCATCATCGGCGTGCGCGGATACGATCCCATCATGCAATTCATCCATGAGGACGACGCCGCGGAGGCCTTTTACCTCGCGGCCGTGCGAGACGTTCAGGGCGTCTTCAACCTTGCGGCGGACGGGGGGCTTCGCTACTCGGAACTGGCCAGGGTGCTGGGAAAACCGATGATCTCCCTGCCGGTTTGGCTGATCTATCCGCTGGTGGAACTGCTCTATCGCCTCCGCGTCGTGCCTTTCGGGAGGGCGCAGTTGGATTATATCCGTTACCCGCTGTCGATGGATGTGGAGAAGATCGGCCGGGTGATGGGATTCAAACCGAAATACACGACCCGGGAGACCCTCCGGACATTGCTGCCCGATCCTTGAGTCCTGGACGGTTTCACGCAGCCAGGATCCCCTTTGCGCGGGCGGACCGTGCCGTTTAAGCCAACCTGAACGGTCACGGTCGGCCGGGGAGGGGGTGAAGCGCAATGTTCGCCCGATGCGCACGGAGGACGAGCCCTCCGGGTGGAGCGACCGCCGGAGGATCCGGGAGGCCCTCGACCACTACCGCAAGGCCCAGGACCATCTCCGTCAGGGAAACTGGGGCGGGTACGGCGATGAACTCAAGCGGATGGCCGATCTCCTCGAGCGCCTGGAGAAGCGGTAGGCAGCATGTCCTCGGGCACCTGCACGGCCACCACCTCGCCGCGGGCGCGCACCTGTCCGTTTGCGGTGACCGTTACGGCCACGACGACCTTCCGCCCCTTGATTTCCTTGATCCGTCCGCCCGTGATTCCCGGCAGGGACAGGGGGCAATATTGTCTTGACTTCCCCGGGCGTTGCCGCTTACACTCTCGCCGCCATTAGTCATGCGGCATCGAAAATCCCCATCAGCATCTTCACATTGACCAGGGAGCGTTATGAAAACGATCTATTTCGAGGTCAGTATTCCGAAGATCATCCTCACCAAGCTGTTGGCCAAGCCTTTTCCCCGCGCCTTTTATTCTTCCGTTTCGCCCGTGCGATACAGGGAAATCCCCGACCGGGATTTGCCGGGGAGAAACTGGGTACGGGTCAAGAACAGGCAGGCCGGAATCTGCGGCGCCGATCTGTCGCTCTTTTTCGTGAAGGCGGATCCCCGGATTACGATCGCCGCCCTGCCGGGCGTGCCGCGGGCGTTTATGGGGCACGAACTGGTGGGCGCCGTCATGGAAACCGGGGCCGGCGTGGCCGACCTCGCGGTCGGCGACCGGGTGGTGCTGCAGCGCTATCTTCCCTGCTGCTCGATCAAGGAGATCGAGCCCCCCTGCGACCCCTGCCGGGAAGGAAACTACACCCTCTGTGAAAATTTTTCCGAAGGCGAAATGCCCGAGAATCTGGGTGCAGGATTCGGGGACCACTTCATCGCGCATCGGTCCCAGTTGATCAAGATCCCGGATTCGATCTCCGACGATACCGCGGTGATGATCGAGCCGACCTCCGTCTCCCTTCACGCCGTCATGAAGCGTCCGCCCCGGAAGGGCGAGCGCCTTCTGGTTCTGGGCGCCGGCGTCATCGGGCTGAACGTCATCCGCTTCGCACGCCTCCTCCAGCCCGAGTGCAGGATTTTTGTCCTCGAAAAAATGGCCTTCAAACAGGATTTGGCCCGAAAGATGGGCGCCGATGTTATCCTGGAAGGCGATCCGTACGAGTCCGTGGCCGTCCATACCGGCGCCCGCCTCTACCGCGGCCCGCTGGGGAACACCGTCCTGATGGGCGGCTTCGACCTCATTTACGACTGTGTCGGTCAATCGTCCACAATCCATGACGCGCTCCGGTGGCTGAAGTCCCGCGGCGACTATGTCATGATCGGAAACCAGCTTTCCCCGGTCAAATTCGACCAGACGCCGATCTGGAACCAGGAGATCAACCTGACCGGCGTCAACGCGCATGGATTGGAGACGTATCAAGGCGAAAAAATCAGCAGCTTCGATCTGACCCTCCGAATGATCACCCAGGGGGTCGTGAATCTGGATGGATTTATTACCCACCGCTTTCCGCTTGCGGATTATCGGAAGGCCTTCAGGCGCATTCAAAGCGGGGGAGAGAAGATCATCAAGGCCGTCCTGGTGTGCGAATAGGGCGGATCATCGGTCCGGATACGGCCGAATAGCCATCCACACCCATGAAGGAGCTTGTGAAATGCCGATTACCGATCAGGAATTGAGGGAACTGCGCGGGCATGCGAAACAGTTGCGGAAGGACATTATCGACGTCACCTTCTGGGCCGGCGGCGCGCACATCGGCGGCGCCCTGAGCCTGGTGGAGATCATGATCCTGCTCTATTACAAGTATCTCCACATCGATCCCGACCATCCGGACATGCCCGAACGCGACAGATTCATCCTGAGCAAGGGCCATGCCGGGGTGGGATTTGCCCCGATGCTCGCCCGCCGCGGATATTTCGATTTCGAACTCCTGAAGGACTTCAACAAGTTCAATTCGCCCTTCGGCATGCATCTGGACGGGAACAAGGTCAAGGGCGCGGATGTCTCCACTGGTTCCCTCGGACACGGGCTGTCCATGGCGGTCGGCATGGCGCTGGGGGCGAGGCTCAAGGGCCGTTCGTGGCGGACCTATTGCGTCCTGGGCGACGGCGAGTGCAATGAGGGGTCCGTATGGGAGGCGGCCATGGCGGCGGCCCACTACAAGACGACGAACCTGATCACGTTCGTGGACCGGAACAAATATTCGGTGGACGGTCCGACGGAGACCGTGATGGGCATCGAACCCTTAGGCGATAAATGGCGGGCCTTCGGCTTCATCGTCAAGGAGGTGGACGGCCACAGTTATGCCGCGCTGTCGCAGGCCATCGAGGAGGCGCAGGCGGAAACGAAGGCGCCGGTGGTGATCATCGCGCACACGATCAAGGGCAAGGGGGTCGATTTCATGGAGGATGACGTTCGCTGGCATTACGGCGGGCTCGACTCCGATAAAATCGTCGAAGCCAAGCGGTACATCGAAACGGCCGTGATCGGGTGATCATGGCCGGCTCATGGAACGGACGCACTCACGGGGAGGGTTATCATGGCGGTCGGATTGACATGGAACGTGTATGACGCAAACACCATGACCCAGGCGGAGATTTACGGCAAGGTCCTCTGCCGGCTCGGAGAAGAAAACACGGACATTGTCGGGCTGTCGGCGGATCTGGCGAAATCGACCAAGATCGGCGAATTCGCCGCAATGTTTCCCGATCGTTTCTTCAATGCCGGCGTCGCGGAACAGAACATGTTCGGTATGGCCGCGGGCCTCGCCAAGGCCGGTCTGATTCCCTTCGTGTCGACGATGGCCGTGTTCACCACGATGCGGGCGGCCGAGCAGGTCCGCACCGACATCTGCTATCAGAACCTCAACGTCAAGATCATCGCGACCCACGGCGGCATTTCCTTCGGGCAGGCCGGGACCACCCATCAGTGCACGGAGGACATCGCCATCACCCGCGCGATGGCCAACATGACGGTGATCGTTCCGGCCGACGGCATCGAATGCGCCAATGCCGTCCGGGCCTGTCTCGATATCAACGGGCCCGTTTACATCCGCATCGGGCGCGGCTTCGAGCCC
>JALNWL010000190.1 GCA_023230905.1 Syntrophales bacterium | reverse complement strand
GTGTGTACTCAATGATATCAAACTCTTGTGAAAGGACCATAACAGATTGCGCCGAATTTTCCAACATAAATGTCGCCATTTTGTGATATTTTTCAGTCAGTTATGGTTTCCGGATGGACACTACCTAAGGCGGAATACGCCGCAAACGATGCTCGTCTGGTCGCTGAATATTTTACAAAATCACTCGGCGTTCCTGAGGAAAATCTAATAATTCTGACCAACGACAAAGCGACAAAGAGCGATTTGGAAAAATATTTCCACAAATGGCTGCCCAACAACGTCTCTAAAGAAAGCGATGTTTTTATCTATTTCTCCGGACACGGCGCGCCTAGTCCTTCGGGTGGCGATGCCTATCTTGTCCCTTTCGACGGAGACCCTACATATATTACGGAAACCGGCTATCTATCCGCCTCACCGGCTTTATGAAGCCCTGAACAAATTGCCATCAAAAAGAAACGTGGTAATCTTGGATTCCTGTTTTTCGGGCGCCGGCAATCGATCAGTTATAGCCAAAGGGTTGAGACCGCTTGTCGTCATGGCTGCAAATCAGGAGATCGTCGGAGCGAATACCACAATTCTGTCTGCATCCGCCGGCAACCAGGTCAGTTCGACATATCTGGAAAAAGGACATGGTTTGATGACCTATTTTATCTTGAAGGGGATTAAAGAGGAACCAATCCGGAATCAGGGTGGCCATATGGACATGGAAAAACTTTATCCCTATGTGAAACAAAATGTGGAACGCATTGCCAGAAAACTGTACAACAACGAACAAACGCCCCAATTATGGATTGGAAAGCAAAAATCCGGAGAGGGAAAGTAAGAACACCATGACATGGCCATCTGGTTTCCATCCGGAAACCATCCAGAAAATACAGCGAGAAAATAAGAGCCGAAAAAGGCTCTCTCATGCAGGCGATTAAACTCTCCCAATAACTGGACAGCATAACAAGGTGCAATTTACTCTCTGTTGGCAACGATGCAGACTTCAAGCGGTTATCGTTGATTCTCAGCAATACAGCGGTGCCTGACTTTGATGGACGAGGGGTCAGGCGGCCGCATCGGCGCGGCGGACCTCGTCGATCAGGCGGCGAACGCGGTCGAAGTCCTTCCGGAAGCGGATGGGGCGGCCGGTGCGCGTGTCGCGGGCGTTGGTCTGGGTGCAACTGTCGATCCCGGCGGGCCTGACCCGCCGGATTCCGTCGTGGACGTTCTCGGGCGAGATCCCCCCAGCCAAGATCACGGGGATCGGGCTCGCCTCAACGAGGGCCGCCGCGAGCGTCCAGTCGCAGACCTCCCCGGTGATGCCCACGTAGCCCGCCACGGGCTGGGCGTCCTCGGAATCCTCAAATCCGCGCAGCGTATCGGTTAGGAAGAAATCGCTGTGCGGCGCCAGGGTGCGGGCGAGCTCGAGCACCACCTCCCGGATCGGTGGCGGATCGGCAAGCCCCGGGGCGGGAATCGGGATGGAGCGGATAATCCCGAAGGGGGGAAACTCCTTTTTCACCCGCTGCTGGGTTCGGATCAGATCCGCGCGGACGCGGGCGCGCCGGGCGCCGTCTTCGGGCGCAAGCGGGATCGCCTCGCAGAAATGCACGAGCTGCGGCTGGTAGTAGTCCAAAGCGCGGAGGATGTTATCGGCGTTCTTCATGAGCGGGATCAGGCTGCTCTTCGCCGGGGAGTCCTTGACCAGGCGGACGACGTCCTTGAGGGCGGGCGATTTCCAGGCCTCCTCCGAGAGGATCACGCTGCCGATGTGATCCACCCCCAGCTCCAGCAGGCACTCCGCCTCGCGGGGCTCCTGGATTTCGTAAAGCTGCACGATGATCCGTTCCATGGTCCGCCTTGTAGAGGAAAACCCCGCATCCGTCAAGGGCTCGGCAGACGCGGGACTTGCCTTCCGCTGTCTTTTTCGCTATTCATGACAGGACAGTGGGTGATCGGTCCCGGGAGAACCCGCGGCGCGCACCGGGTTGGGACGGCCGGACCGGTCGGGTTTCGGTATGCCCCGACCGCACCGCGGGACGGGGCCTCCGACCGTCGATTCCGGAGAACGACCGGTAAGGGAGGTGGGGCGATGTCGGCACGGAACCTGTCGATACAAGCAGGGCTCGACGGGGCTGTCATTGCGGCGTCCTGGGAGGCCCTGGACCGGGAGCGCGTGGTGGCGCGGCTCTGGCGGAAGGACCACACCCTCTGGAAGCCTGCGCCGACGGAGATCGCCAACCGCCTGGGGTGGCTCACCAGCCCCCGGGACATGCTGGCCGAACTCCCGGAGATCCACGCCCGCGTTCACGAAATCCGGGCCGCGGGCTACACCCGGGCCGTCCTCCTGGGCATGGGCGGATCGAGCCTGGCTCCCGAGGTCTTCCGGAAAACCTTCGGCGTCCGCGAGGGGTTCCTCGATCTCACCGTCCAGGACAGCACCGATCCGGGCGCCGTCCTGGCCTTGGCCGAGGGCCTCGATCCCGTCCAAACCCTCTTCATCGTCGCCACGAAGTCGGGCGGAACGGTGGAGACCTTCTCCCTCATGAAGTTCTTCTACCGGCGCCTGGTCGACGCGCTCGGTCCCCCGGAGGCGGGCCGGCATTTCATCGCCATCACGGACCCGGAGAGCGCGCTGGCCGAGATGGCCGCCCGGTTCGGCTTCCGCTGCACCTTCCTCAACAACCCGGACATCGGCGGCCGGTATTCGGCGCTGTCCTGCTTCGGCCTGGTGCCGGCCGCCCTGATTGGCCTCGACGTCCGGCGCTTCCTGGAGCGGGCCGTCGCACAGGTGGACACGGAGCGGGAGGGGCCAGGAAAAGGATTCGGCGCGGGGACCCCTGCGGCGCGGGCCGGGGACGCGGCGCTCCCGCTGAACGGGGCGCTGATCGGAGCGGCCCTGGGTGGACTGGCCGTAGCGGGCCGGGACAAGTTGACTTTCTTCTTCTCGCCGCCGCTCGCCGCCTTCGGCGACTGGCTGGAACAGCTCATCGCGGAGAGCACGGGCAAGGAGGGAAAGGGCATCCTCCCCATCGTGGGCGAAACCCCGGCCGATCCGGCCGCATATGGCCCGGACCGCGTGTTTGCGCTTATGGGGTTCCCGGGCGACCGGGTCCTGCGGCGGCAGGCGGCGGGCCTCGCGGCGGCCGGACACCCCGTCATCCGCGTGGACATGGTCGAAGCCGACGATCTGGGCGCCCAGTGCTTCCTCTGGGAGGTCGCGACGGCTGTGGCCGGATGGCACCTGGGAATCAACCCCTTCGATCAGCCCGACGTCGAGTCCGCGAAGGTCCTCGCCCGCGAACGCCTCGCCGCCTTCCGGGCGCAGGGACGGCTACCCAAGGAAGCGGCGGGGATCGAGGCGGGGGAGGTTCGCGTTTACGGGGATTTGCAGGCAAAAACACCGGGCGCGGCCCTGGCGGCGTTTCTGGATGAAACCGGTCCGGGGGGCTACGTCGTCCTGCAGGCGTACGTCCGGCCCGCGCCGGAGACGGATCGGGCCCTGCTCGCCCTGCGGACGGCCATCCGCGACCGTTATCGCCTGGCCGTCGCGTCGGGGTACGGCCCCCGATTCCTCCACTCGACGGGACAGCTCCACAAGGGGGACGCGGGGCGGGGGCGATTCATCCAGATCACGGCGGACGATCCCCGCGATGCGGTCATCCCTGACGGGATGGACGGACCGGAAGGGGCAGTCACCTTCGGGACGCTGAAGCGCGCCCAGGCGGCGGGCGACGGCGAGGCCCTCCGGAAGGCGGGGCGGCCGGTGATCCGCTTTCATTTCAACAGGGACGCCGCCCGGGGGCTCGCCGGTCTGGCCGCCGGTCTGCGGGGAACGACATGACCGTCAGGACCGACCCAAAGGGAAGAGGAATGGCCGGGGTCGCCCTGCCCCCGCCGGAGGTGCTTGCCGCCTTCTGCCAGAAATGGCGCATCGTCGAGCTCTCCCTCTTCGGGTCCGTTCTGCGCGAGGATTTTCGGCCGGAGAGCGACGTCGATGTCCTTGTCCGCTTTGCGGAAGACGTCAAGTATGGTATGTTCGATTTCGTCCACCTTCAGGAGGAGCTGACCGCCCTCGTCGGGCGGCCGGTCGATGCCGTGGACTGGAGGGCCGTGGAACGGAACGAGAACTACCTGCGCCGGGAACACATTTTGAAGCATCGGGAGGTCCTTTATGTGGCGGGATGACGCCCACCTGCTGGATATCGTCGTGGCGGCCAAATGGGCGCTCCGGTTCGTGAAGGGCATGACCTGGAAGGATTTCGACGCGAGCCAGCTCCACCAGGACGCCGTCGTGGACCGGCTCGTGATCATCAGCAACGCGGCGAAGAAGGTTTCACGGGAGATGAAGGAGGCCCATCCGGAGATCCCCTGGCGGGAGATCATTGCCGTGAGCAATAACCGCCTGATCTTCGATTATTTCCGCGTGGACATCGAAGCGGTCTGGCGGACGATCCAGGACGACCTGCCGGGCATCGTCCAGGCCCTCGAACCCCTCGTCCCGCCGGAAAAGGCTTAAGGGCATTTTTTTCCCATCCCCCCTGCGATTTTTTCCCATTCTCTTGTTGACATCTCCCACATCTTGTGGTCAAAGAGATTCCTAAACACTACATCTTGTGCCTCACGCACAAGGGGCCGGCGCCCCCTCGGCAGGGGGAAGGCTTTGATTTTTTTCGATCTCTTGAGGAGTCCATCGGCATGAAAAGAAAGACCGGCGCACGGAAGATCCCGCAACTGACCCCCAATGCCCTGACCGTTCTCAAACGGCGCTATCTCAAGCGGGATCAGGAAGGCACGGTGCTGGAGAGCCCCG
>JALNWL010000189.1 GCA_023230905.1 Syntrophales bacterium | reverse complement strand
TCAAGCTGATTCTGGAGGCGACGGAGAAGGGGGATGCGGAGGGCGGTCTCCTGCCGGTGGGCCAGGTCACCGGCCTGATCCACGACGAGCCGGCGGTGGGCGAACTCATCGAGCGGATCGTCAAGGAGGCGCGGGCCGTCCTGGCGGAAACGAAGGCCGCCCTTGAGGAATAAGTCCGCCGGGCGAAAAACGCAGACCTATCGTTCCGGGATCGGAAACGGAAGGGGAGCGGGGCGCAACCCGCTCCCCTTCTTTCTTGTCCGTTGCAGTAGTGGGGTTGCTGACGGGGCGGAGGGGTTGAAAAAATGTGTGGATTGTACTAAAGAATCCTCTGAATTTCTGGATGCCGGGAGGTTATGGAGATGAAGAAGGACCCATCGGGAGGGATGGCGAAGACGGATAAACGGACCCTGTCGCGGATGCTCATGCGGGGCGAAATTACGGCCGCGGAGTTGAAGGCCGGTCTGAAAACGCTGCCCGACCTCAAGGCTGAGGCGAACTTCTTTGAGGTGAGCTGGGAGAAGCCGGACGATGACCTCCCGGAGCGGGAGACTGAATGATCGATTCCCATGCCCATCTCGAGATGACGGATTTCGACCGGGATCGGCCGCAGACGCTGATGCGCGCCCGCCGGGCCGGCGTCGAGGCCATCGTCACGGTGGGCACGACCCTGGCCGATTGCCGGAAGGCGGTCGCCATCGCGGATCAATACCCGGAGGTCTATGCCGCCGTGGGCATCCACCCCCATGACGCCCGGGATATCGTCCCGGAAACCTACGACGCCTTGAAGGAGATGGCCTGTCGGGACAAGGTGGTGGCCTGGGGGGAGATCGGCCTGGATTTCTACCGGGACCTCTCGCCGCGCGAAACGCAGATGGAGCGGTTTCGCGAGCAATTGGCGCTGGCGGCGGAAACGGACCTGCCCGTCATCATCCACGATCGCGAGGCCCATGCGGAAACGCTCGCCGCCCTGGAGGTCTGGCAGGGAAGAAAGCGCGGGGTCGTCCATTGCTTCTCCGGCGACTGGGCGATGGCCCGCCGGTGCCTCGACCTGGGATTCTACATCTCGATCGCGGGTCCCGTCACCTACCCCAAGAATGAGAAGCTCCGGGACATCGCGCGCCGGGTTCCCCTGGATCGCCTGCTCGTCGAGACCGACGCCCCGTACCTGGCCCCGCAGACCCTCCGGGGACGGCGGAACGAGCCGGCCTATGTGGTCCACGCGGCCGGAGAGATCGCCGCGGTTCGGAGCATCCCGCTCGCCGAACTCGACCGGGCGACAACGCAGAATGCCGCGAGGCTCTTCGGCTTGCCGAATTCGCTTGCTTTTCCCGAAACAAAATCGTAGACAATAACCGTTCTTCCAGGGGTGCCGAAAGCGGCTGAGAAGATACCCTTCGAACCTGATCTGGGTAATGCCAGCGCAGGGAGTGGCAGCGATCAACACAGCGGATTGCCGACAAGGGGCCTTTTCCCACCCGGGGGAAGGCCCCCTTTTTTCGTGGGGCCGGGTCCGGGAAAGAATCTCCCGCGTGGGCCCGCGCGATCGGGATGTCCGGGGTGCGCAAGGGATGTGACGAGGCAGGAATCGTGAAAAAAACAATTTTCGTGATTGCCGGAGGCGCCCTGGGCGATCCGGCTCGCTTCCGCGAGTGCTGGGAGCGCCGCGGCCGCCCTCCGCTGATCTGCGCGGACAGCGGGGCGCGCCACCTCCAGCCGCTGGGGCTGGTGCCGGAGCTGATCATCGGCGACATGGATTCCCTGGAGCCCGCCCTTCAGGCGCACTTCACGCGCGCGGGCAGCCGGTTCCTCCGCTATCCCGTCGCCAAGGACGAAACGGACACGCAACTGGCCCTGGAATACGCCTGCCAGGCGGGCGCGGACGAGATCCGGATCTACGGGGCGATGGGCAGCCGGATCGACCACACCCTGGGCAACATTTCGCTTCTGGCCCTGGGCCTGAAGCACGGCGTCCGGACGGTGCTGGTCGATGAGCACTGCGAGGTCTTCCTCGTCCGAGGCCGCCACGAGATTTCGGGCGAGGCGGGGGAGATCGTTTCCATCTTTCCGTTCGGCGAGCGGGCGGAAGGGATTACGCTGGAGGGGTTCGCCTATCCGCTGCATGAGGCGACGCTCGAGATCGGATCGACCCTGGGCGTCAGCAATCTGTTGACGGGGGAAACGGCGGTCGTCACCGTGGCCGGCGGCGTCCTCCTGGTCGTCCATTATGCCAAAGCGGCATTCGAGAAAGGAGACCGGCCATGATACCGCGACGCGTACTGACGATTGCGGGTTCCGATTCCGGCGGCGGTGCCGGAATTCAGGCGGACCTGAAAACGATCACGGTCCTGGGCGGCTTCGGGATGAGCGTCATCACCGCGCTGACGGCCCAGAACACTCTGGGCGTCCACGGCATCCATGACGTTCCCCTGGATTTCATCGAGGCGCAGTTCGACGCCGTGGCGTCGGACATCGGTGTCGATGCGGCCAAGACGGGTATGCTGGCCACGGCGGACGTCATCCGTTTCGTCGCCCGGAAAATCCGCGAGTACGGCATCGAGAAGCTCGTCGTGGACCCCGTGATGATCGCCAAGGGGGGCACGCCCCTGATCCGCGACGAGGCGAAGCCCCCCCTCCTCGCGGAGCTGATTCCCCTCGCCTTTGTTGTGACCCCGAACGTCCCGGAGGCGGAGATCCTGGCGGGGATGAAGATCGCCTCGCTGGCGGACATGGAGGAGGCGGCCCGGAGGATCCACCGGGCCGGCGCGAGGCACGTCGTCGTCAAGGGCGGGCACCTGAACCGCGGCCTGGGTGAGGCGACCGACGTCCTCTACGACGGGCGGGAGGTCCATCGTCTGGCCTCGCCGTGGATCGCGACGCGGGACACGCACGGGACGGGCTGCACCTTCTCCGCCGCCATCGCCACGGGTCTCGCCCATGGGAAGGACGTTCCGGACGCCGTCGCGGCGGCGAAACGCTACATCACCGAGGCCATCCGTCATGCCTGGCGGATCGGCGGCGGCCACGGCCCGACGAACCACATGGCGGGGGTAAAGGGTGAAGGATAAGAGGCAAAAGGCCGAACGCCCCGCCCCAATGCCGGGATAGGAATATTTGCATGGAAAAGCGGCCTCAGCTCAGCGGCGTCAACCTGTTTTTCCTCTGGTTCGGGGCCGCCGTGTCCGTCGCGGAGATCCTGGCGGGGGGATTTCTCGCGGATCTGGGGCTCGTCAGGGGGCTCTGGGCCATTGTCCTCGGTCATGCGGTCGGGGTGGCCCTCCTCGTGCTGGCCGGCCTCATCGGGTTCAACGAAAAACTGCCCGCCATCATGTCCACGCGGATCTCGTTCGGGCGGCAAGGGTCCTACCTGATTTCCGCGATCAACATCCTCCAATTGATCGGCTGGACGGCGATCATGATCGTCGAGGGCGGCGTGGCCATGAACGCCATCGCAAAGGCCCTGTGGCAGTTCAATCACCCCGCGGCGATGATGATCGGAATCGGCGTCCTCATCGGCCTGTGGGTCTTCTGGGACGTCGAAGGGTTCCGCTACATCAACACGATTGCCGCGGTTTTCCTGCTCGGCCTGACCGTCGTGATGAGCTTCGTTCTTCTAACCCGTCCCGACATCGCGGCGGCAACGGCGTCCCGGTCCCCGGGCCTGTTCGGCATGGGGTTCGAGCTGGCCGTCATCATGCCGTTGAGCTGGGTCCCCCTGATTTCCGACTACACCTCGCTTGCGCCGTCGCGTCGCGCCGCCGTGGCGGGGCCCCTGATCGGCTATTTCATCGGGAGTTGCTGGATGTACGCGATCGGCCTCGTGGGCGCGATCTACGCGGGGACATCCGATCCGACGGGCGTGATGCTCGCGGCCAACCTGGGGCTCGCGGCCCTGGCCATTCTCGTCCTGTCCACGGTGACGACGACCTTCCTCGACGTCTTCTCGGCGGGCGTGTCGCTGCTGAACATCTTTCCCCGCCTGTCTCGGCGTTGGGTCGCCGTGCTCTTCACCGTCCTCGGGACCGGGCTTGCCCTGGTGTTTCCGATCGACAGATACACCGATTTTCTCTACGTTCTGGGATCGGTTTTTTCGCCCCTTGTGGCCGTTCTCCTGTGCGACTATTTTCTCCTGAAGCGGGACAACCGCGAACGCCGGGCCGACTTGGCGGCGACCATTTCCCTGCTGGTCGGTATCGGCTTCTATTATCTCATCAAACCCTTCCCCATCCCGGTCGGGCCCACGCTCACCACCATCGCCTTCACGGCGCTCCTCCACCTGTCCGTGCGGACGGTCTTCAGGCGGGTGTGATCCCGGGCGGGTCCGGGGGCCGATTCCCGGCCGTCAGCCGTACCGCTCCCGGACCCAGACGCCGATCCGCCGCAGGGCCTCGGGGTAGGAGACGACCGTTTGCCAGCCCAGTTCCGTCCGTGCTTTCGTCGTGTCAACGTCGTTGTCCCTCCCCATCACACCGGCGGCCAGACGGGTGATGGGGGCGCGGAGATTCAGCGGCGTGAGGACCGTTTCGCACACGGCCCCCGCGGTCCAGGCGACGGAAAAGGGGATGTTGAAACCCGGGGCCTTTCCGATCATGGCACCCAGATCGGTCAGGTATTGCTTCCATGTGACGTTCCAGTCGTCCCGGAATTGATAGGTCTTGCCGCGGCCGGCCTCCTGCGTGCTGGCCCGGACGATCCCGTCCACGAGGTTCTCCACGTAGACAAGACTGGCGCTCCAGCGTCCCCCGTCGATGAGGGGCACGGTGAGTCTCCGGTAGCTGTCCAGGACATCGCGGACCCAGACGCTTCCGGGGCCGATCACGT
>JALNWL010000188.1 GCA_023230905.1 Syntrophales bacterium | reverse complement strand
TCGATATCGTGCTGTGTCGACAGGGCAATGCTGATCTGCGTCAGCTTTCTGATCCGTTCCAATTCCAGTTCGGCCGTCTTCATCGAGCCCCCTCAAAACGTGATCTGACGCACATTTTCTTGCATTTTGTCCTTCATCACGGTATGACACCCCCCACGGAACGAGAGCAACCGTTCGCCGTCAGGGAGAAGGGGGTCATGGTCTTTCCGGAAATCAAGGCGTTGAACATCAAGGGCTTCCTGGCCGACGCAGAGTCTGCTCAGCTGTACAAGCGGGCCAGTCTAGCCGCAAAGCGGGGGCCCTGTCTCGAAATCGGGAGCTATTGCGGTCTTTCCACGGCCTATCTGGGAACGGGATGCCGGGAAGCGGGGGGGGTGCTCTTCTCCATCGATCATCACGGCGGATCCGAAGAGCAACAGCCTGGCCAGGCTTATTTTGATCCGGACCTCGTCAACCCGAGCACGGGAGAAATCGACACGTTTCCGCATTTTCGCCGGACCCTCCGGAGCCTGGATCTCGAGAACACCGTGATCCCGATCGCCGCCCGCTCGGAACTCGTGGCGCGCCACTGGTCCACGCCGCTGTCGCTCGTCTTCATCGACGGTGGGCATACCTTCCAAACCGCCCTGACTGACTACGTTTGCTGGTCTCCTCATCTCATGCCCGGCGGATATCTCCTGATCCACGACATCTTCCCCGATCCGAGCCAGGGGGGACAGGCTCCCTTCTGCATCTACCGACTGGCCCTCGCCTCCGGCCTGTATGAGGATTGCGGAATAGTTGGGACCCTGGCGATTCTTCAGCGGCCCCTCGGGAAGGATCTGACAGCCGCCGCCATCAGCCAGTGGCAGGCGCTGCAGGCGGCCGGCACGGCCAAAGCCTCCGATCACTAACGCTTCTTTACCAGCGGCCTTTCGACGAGAAACCGCTGCGCCTCTCGGACCCTTGCCTCATGGAATTCCCGGAGCCACCAGTCCCGTTTCTTACAAGGAATTAAAATCAACGCGGTTGTTATGTGTCCAGTACCAGCGATAGCCGTCGTCTTCTCTGGTCTGCTTGATGTATCCCGCTTCAATAAATCGCTGCATCGCCTTCCGGATGATCTCCTCATTCCCGCCCGTCGCCTCAACCAGCCGGGCGCAGAGCTCCCCCAAGGACGCCTCTGGGGAACAGGGACCGGGCAGCCGACCGTAACGCTCGATCAGGTCCTTCGAAAGCAGATTGAAGACAAACTGAGTCCGGAAGAAACCCTCCACGTGCAGATCCTTCTCCGGGGGGTTCGTCTTTTCCCAGTAACCCCGGATCTGCTTTTCCCAGGCCTCGTTGATCTCGTTCTCGAAATCCGTGACGAATCGCGTTATCTCCTCGGGCGAAATCTTGGATGTCCGGACAATGGCGCTGTTGGCGTCGTATCGGTTCCAGTCGTCGGTGAGGATCTCCAGGTCGAATTGATCGACCTCTTCACGAACGGTCGTTCCCGGGAATGGCGCCAGGTAGTGATAGCCGTACATGGCGCCCAGGCTGTCGGCGAAGGCCTGCGTTTCCTTGAGGGTCTCCGGAGATTCGCCCGGCAGCCCCACGATGAAGGACGTATGGACGACCATGCCGGCTTCGAGGCCGAGATGGACGGCCTCGCGAACCATGTCCAGGGTGATCTTTTTCTTGATCCGATCGAGCATTTCCTGATTGCCCGATTCGACGCCGTAGCTGATGCTGTCGCATCCCGTCTCGCGCATGATCCTGAGCATTTCGCGATCGACGGTATTGGCCCGGGCAAAGGCGCTCCAGCTGAACTTCAGGCCCCGCTTCTGAATCTCGCTACAGACGGCCTTGACGCGATCCCGGTTCGAGGCGAAAAGATCGTCGGCCACGTTGATCCGGTCGATGCCGTAGGATAGGATTTCTTCGATCTCATCGACGACGAGCGAGGCATCGCGCTGGCGGAACTTCTTGCCCACCATGCGACGGCCCTGGCAGAAAATGCAGGCATAGGGGCAGCCCCGCCCCGTGATGATGCTCACCGGATATCCCAGGGCCTGATAACGCGACATGGGCAACAGATGCCGCGCCGGAAGCGGCAGCGTATTGAGATCCTCGATCAGCTCCTGGGGTTCCGTCAGAACGATGTCCGTCCCCTGGCGGAACGCGATGCCGCGAACGCTTTCCCAGCCACGGCGGTCCTCCAGCCGGGGCATGAGTTCGGGGATGGTTTTTTCCCCCTCGCCCCGCACCACGACATCGATCTCCGGATACGCCGTCAGCGTTTCCCGCTCCGAGAAAGACACGTGCGGGCCGCCCATCAGAGTTACGATGCGGGGATTGTGGCGCTTTGCCGTGCGCAGGATGTCGGCGGCGGCGATAAAATTGAGCGTCACGGAGGTTGCGCCGACGACGTCCGGTCTGAATCGGTCGAGCTGCTCTTTCAGCCTTTCGGGCGTATAGCGATTGACGATATAATCGAAGATGCGGACGTCCGCTCCCGCTTTTTCGAAGGCGGCGGCCACATAGGTGACGCCCAAGGGGGGTGCGGGGGCTTCTTCCAGGGGATAGGGTGGCGCAATGATGGCGACTTTCATGGGGGTCCGTTTTCCTTGAGTGTTCGAATTTTGGGTCCTGCCGCTAATCCCCGGATCGGGGGAAAATGAGGGCACGAAGCCAGCCCCGCAGGGTATTTGCTCCCATCCGGGACCGGTCGATTTCATCGAACTGCGCGGCGAGCTCCGCCGGATCCGCGAGCCATTCCGCACGCGTTTTCATGTCCCGCGCCGGATCGATCTCCTTCACGACGCTGGCGGGATTACCGGCGACGATGACGTTATCCGGCACGTCCTTCGCGACCACGGCGCCAGCGCCCACGATGCTGTTCTTCCCGATACGGACGCCCTTGCAGACGATGGCGCTGTCCCCGATCCAGGCGTTGTCCTCGATCCGGACCGGCGCGGATTGTCCGACGGACCGGCCTCGGTCATAGATGTCGTGCCAGTCGGAATCCGTGATAAAGGCGCCCTGGGCCATCATGCAGCTGTTGCCGATGGTGATCTCGCTACCGGCGCTGATCCTGACGCCGGGACAGATCAGGCAGTAGTCCCCGATGCTGATACGTCCGTTTCCCCCGATCGTGGACCAGACCGTCAGGCGGACGCGCTTGTCGGGCGTCGCGATGACGTGTGGATAATCTCCCAAGCTGATCGGTCCACCGAAGACTTCCACGTACCAGGGCCTCATGAAGACACCGCCCTTCCCCATCCGTGCGAATTGAGGCTTCAGGAAATGTTGCGCATACCAATCCTGCCAGCGGATGTCCCAGCGCTTCAGGATGTAGGGGCGATGATCCCTCAGCACGGCCTACCTCGTTTCGGAGAGGGAAACGCGCGCATCGACTTTGTACATCCCGGCGGAGAGGGGCGAGGGGAATGCCGCCGGCAGGTCGCGAAGCAGATCCGCGGGCAGATAGCCGCTCCGCTCCCAGAAATCATGCCGGAAGAGTCCGGCCGCCGGCGTCAGATCCATCAGGGCGTCATAGGCGATCAACACGGCCGCAGCCGTCCAGGTGGTCTTTTCCTCGGGCCAGATGACCCGGTCGGGGAACGTGACCCCCATCCAGTAGGATCCGTCGTCGAATTTCTTGTCCTGCAGCCAGCTGAAAACCAGTTCGGCCTGGGTGTAATCACCGATGGCCTCCAAGGCGAGAACGAGTTCCGATGTCTCGGCCATCGTGACCCAGGGACGATCCGAAACGCAGCGGACCCCCCATTCCGGAACGACAAACTTTTCCCACTGCTTTTCCATCCGCTTTATAGCGGCCGCACCGGTAATCGCGCCGCACAGGACCGGGTAGTACCAGTCCATGGAGAAGCGCGACTTGATCATGTTGAAGAGGTTGGGCCGCTGCCGGATGGCATGTCCCAGTTTCGCGAGCGCCCGCTCCCAGGCGGGCTTCTTTTTCCCCAAGAGGCGTGCGACGGCCAGGCCGCATTTGAGACTCATGTAGATCGAGCTGCAGCCCGTGAGTAGGGCCATCGGATCGACGACGCCGGCCTCGTTCTTCGCCCAGTAGATCTCGCCGGAATTGGCCTGCATCTGCACGGCAAAATCGATGCCCGCCTTGAGGGCCGGCCAGATTTCGCGAAGGAAGTTGAGGTCCTCCGTCATCAGATAATGATGAAAGGTCCCGACGGCGATATAAGTGGACATGTTGGTGTCCCGCGTCCGGTCTTCCGCGCGTCCGTCCCGGTACGCGGCGCACCAGCTCCCGTCCTCCTGCTGGTTCTCGACCAGCCAGAGATAGGCCCGCTCCGCTTCCGTCCGGCAACCGGCCATCGACAGCCCCATGGCGCTCTCGACGTGGTCCCAGGGATCCGTTTTTCCATCCAGCGACCAGGGGATCTCGCCGTTCATCTTCTGTATGCGTTTGATGAAGGCGGTCATGGCGTCAATGTCAATTGGGCTCAGCGTCAACTTTCGGGAAACATTCAATTCCATAGTTATTATCCTTTTTTGAGATAGATCACGATGCTCTTTGAGAGAACGGGGTTGAGCAGCGCGTCAAGCCAGCGAGTGATCAAAGGACGTTTGATAATATCCCATTCCAGGAATTTTCTATAGAGGCTCACGGGCCGAGAGGATTCGTTTTTGTGACCGACCGCGCATTTGAGCCACCAGTAGGGAACGTGCAACGCATGACGGTAACCGAATCCCCAGCAGGTGGTTCCCGCCGCCTCGAGCATCCGGGTGAGTTCATCCTTTCTGTAAATTCGGATATGTCCGCCCGGCTCGTGCCAGTAGTCATCCGAGAGGGCCCAGCAGATCCTCTCCGGCCAATATCGCGGCACACTGACCACCAGGTCAC
>JALNWL010000187.1 GCA_023230905.1 Syntrophales bacterium | reverse complement strand
CCGTTGCGAATCAGCTCGATGTAGCCGGGGATATCGAGGGTCGCCGGACAGGCCTCCATGCAGGGCGCCGTCACGGCCACGCGGTAGGTCTTCGCGGTTGTCTTGCCCGCTGACGCCGCTGGATTCGCGAAATCCGCCCGGAAATATTTCAGGGCGTCGCCCACGGGGTTGAGCGCGGCCGCGCGGCCGAAATTGCACTTGGCGTTCGCCGCAACCCCCCGAACGATCTCGTCCATCTCGTCCAGGTCCGCCTTGGAACCCTTGCCGGCCGCCCGCGCGCGCAGCAGGTCGAGCATGCGGTCGATGCCGATGAGGCAGACGGAGCATTCGCCGCAGGAGAGCTTCCTCGCCTCCTCGAGATAGGCCATCGTCAAGGAAAGGATGTCGGCATTCGGGTCCGCGACGACGATCCCGTTCCAGCCCATGAGGGCGGCAACCGCCCCCCCGTCGATCGTCAGCGGCGCTTCGACTTTGGCGGCCTTGGCCGGTCTGCCCTTCCGGTTGTCGATCACCTTGCCGCCCCAACTGCTAAAGGATACTGTCTTCATGCCTTGTTCACCTTTGTTTCGGATCGGTTTTGCGGTCTTCATTCCGTCCACGAGAGGGAATGTTCCACCTTGTTCATGAGCTTCCGGTATTCCAGGTCCACACGGCCCTGGATGTCCCGAATCTCGTCGGGCGTCAGGTGCCGGAACCGTCCCTGGGTCTTGATGTAATCCGTCACGGGGCGGAGCGGATCGGGCATCTCCACGGTCAGGCGATACACGCCGTTCTCCACCTCGTACAGCGGGAAGACGCCCGTTTCCAGGGCGAGCCGGCCCAGCTTGATGCACTCCTCCGACTTGGCCCGCCAGCCGGTGGGGCAGACGGACAGGCAGTGGATGTAGGTCGGCCCCTGGATCGACCGGGCCTTCTTGACCTTGTTCATGAAGTCGATCGGGTAGCTCGGCGAGGCCGTCGCGACGTAGGGGATGTTGTGGGCCACCATGATCTCGGGCACGTTTTTCTTCCAGGTTTTGTTGCCGATGCTGGCCTTGCCCGCCGGGGCGGTGGTCGTCGAGGCGCCGAAGGGGGTTGCGCTCGAGCGCTGGATCCCCGTGTTCATGTAGGCCTCGTTGTCGAAGCAGACGTAGAGCATGTCGTGACCCCGCTCCATGGCTCCGGAAAGGGCCTGGAGGCCGATGTCCACCGTTCCGCCGTCGCCGCCGATGGTCACGGTCTTGATGTAGCGGTCGGGGTTCACGCCCTTGCGCCTGAGAACCTTGAGCCCCGCCTCCACGCCGGCCCCCACGGCCGCCGCGCAGGGAAAGGCAACGTGGATCCACGGCAGCGTCCAGGCAGTCGCCGGATAGGGGGTCGCGATCACCTCCATGCAGCCCGTGGCGTTGGCGATCACGGTATCCTTGCCCAGGGCCTTGCACATGAGGCGGATGGCCAGGGCTTCCCCACACCCCTGGCAGGCGCGGTGTCCGGAGCAGAAAAACTCCTCCTTGTCCACCAGCTTCGGGGCGTAGATCTCGAAGTTCTCCACGATCGATATCGGTTTTGCCGTACTCATCATCCCCTCACTCCATAGAATTCATAGATGCCCTTGGACTTGCCCGCCTGACGGAACATCTGTTTGAAGTCGTCCACGGTGACGTCGCGGCCGCCCAGCCCGATGAGGGCGTTCTCGATGACCGGCCGTGCGGCCTCCGCGTACAGGGCGGACCGGACCTCCGCCGCCAGCGGACCCCCGGGACCGCCCAGGGAGCAGCACCGGTCGGTGACGATCAGGGTCTTGACGCCACGCACCGCCTTTTTCATTTCCTCGAAGGGAAAGGGCCGCCAGAGCTTGAGCTTCAGAAGCCCCACGGGAACGCCGTCCTTGCGGAGCTCGTCCACGGCAATCTCGGCCGTCTCGCCCATGGAGCCCATGGTCATCATCACCACATCGGCCCCCTTTGTCTTGTAGGCCTCGATGGGTTCGTACCGCCGGCCGAACTGTTTTTCCCATTCCTTCCAGACCTTCAGGATCACCTTCCTGGAATCGACCAGGGCCTGGTCGCGGGCCTTGGTGGCCTCCGTGAAGATGTCCGGCATGCCCAGCGCGCCCATCGTGACGGGGTGGTCGGGGTGCAGGGCCGCATAGGGTTTGCGCCGCGGAAGGAACCGGTCCACCTCCTTCTGGTCGGGAAGGAAGAGCGCCTCGACCATGTGCGTGAGCTGGAACCCGTCCAGGTTAACGTTGATGGGCAGCTGCACCGCCGCGTCCTCGGCGATCTTGAAGGACTGGATCATCATGTCCACCGCCTCCTGGCCGTTGGCGGCGAAGAGGGACAGCCAGCCCAGATCCCGCATGGTCATGATGTCGCTGTGATCGTTCCAGATGTTGATGGGGCCGGAGATCGCCCGGTTGCCGATCGCCATGACGACGGGCAGCCGCATGGACGAAACGATGCCCAGGACCTCGTCCATGTAGAGCAGCCCCTGGGAGCTCGTCGCCGTGAAGGCCCGGGCCCCCGTGCCGGAGGCGCCGGCGCAGGCGCTCATGGCGGAGTGTTCGGATTCGACGCAGATAAACTCCGCGTCCAGCCGGCCTTCGGCCACGATATCGGAGAGGTGCTCGGGAATGTGCGTGTTCGGGGTGATGGGATAGGCCGCGATCACGTCGGGCCGGCACAGGGCGACCGCTTCCGCGGCGGCAAGGGCGATTTCCATACCAATGCGTTTCGACATGCCTTATCCCTCCTCAATCATGGTGATCGCGCCCGGCCAGCATTCGTGGGCGCATATCCCGCAGCCCTTGCAGTAATCCAGGTCCGCGGCGAAGTAGCCCCGGGCATCCTCCTTCACGCATGCCTCCGGGCAGAAGATGTAGCAGATGCCGCACTTGATGCACTTGGCGTTGTCCCAGACGGGCCGCTGGGCCCGCCAGCTTCCGGTATGGTACTCCCGGCTGTTCCCGCCTTCAAAGATCATGCAGCCCGGGGTGACTTCCTGCCAGGTTTCTGGCCATTTCTTCTGTGCCATGTGGATACCTCGATCTCAATAGGACTAGTGGATTTTGACCTCTTCGTAGGCCCGCTGCAGCGCCTTCTGGTTGCGGGGGGCGATGCGGCCGAACCGGTGCTCCAGGGGAGCCGCCACGGAAGCGAGCTTCACCACCTTCGTCGCCCTGATCAGGGCCCCCAGCATGGTGGTGTTCGTGATGGGCGTACCGAGCTCCTGCACGGCGATCGCGGAGGCGTCCACCATGGCGAGCCGGCCCTTGTAGTTGAGGGCCTTCCGGATCTCCGCCGCCGTGCGGGACGTATTGACGACGAGCACCCCGTCCGGTTTCAGGCCGTCCGTCACGTTGACGAGGCCGATCAGGCTCTCGTCCAGGACCACGACCACGTCCGGGCTGGCGATCACGCAGCGCCGCCGGATCCGCTTCTCGTCCACCCGGTTGAAGGCCGCGACCGGCGCCCCCCGCCGTTCCGGACCGAAGCTGGGAAATCCCTGGGCAAATCTGCCCTCTCCGATCGCGGCCAAGGCCAGCAGTTCGACCGATGTCACCGCTCCCTGACCGCCTCTCCCATGCCATCTGACCTCTAACATTGGCTTCTCTCCCCGATTGGAATCCTGCAACTCATAAACAGAGGCCCCATCCTTGGATCTCCCCGCTAGACGGGAAGGGGGGTGGGGTCGCCTGTATTTCCATCAACGCATTCATGGACATACCCGACAAACAAGGGTTGTTCGCTATTATATTCTTCCCCGGTTGTCAACGGATATTTGCGGTCCGGGAAACCGGGTCCGGACGCGCGGACATTGCCGAACGGGTGCTTGCGGGTCATCCGCCCGCGGTGCGGGCGAAGAGATCTCCGCCGCGGGCATCGTTGACGACGATGACGGGTAGGTCGACGATCTCGAGGCGCCGCACCGCCTCCGGCCCCAGATCCTCGTAGGCGACGATCTCCGCCCGCTGCACGCATTTTGCCATCAGGGCGGCGATCCCGCCGATGGCGCCGAAATAGACGGCGCCGTGCCGGGCGATGGCCCGGACGACGTCCTCGGAGCGGCGGCCCTTGCCGATCATGCCCTTCAGCCCCCGCTCGAGGAGGAGGGGCGTGAACGGATCCATGCGGTAGCTCGTCGTGGGGCCGATGGCGCCGATCGGCCGCCCCGGCGGCGCCGGCGAAGGCCCGGCGTAGAAGATCACCGCCCCGTCGAGATCAAACGGCGGGTCATCGCCCCGCGCCAGGGCCGCCGCGATGCGCTGGTGCGCGGCGTCGCGGGCCGTGTAGACCGCGCCGCCGATCAGGAGCCGGTCCCCGACCTTCAGGTCTTCGCAGATCTCCGGCGCGAGGGGGGCGGCGATGCGGCGGGGCAGGTTTTTCATCAACGCGTTGAAATTCAAGGCCTGATCCCCTGTCAAAGGATGGCGGTCCGGTGCCGGGCCGCGTGACACTGGAGGTTGACGGCCACCGGCAGACACGCGATGTGGCAGGGGCGCATCTCGACGTGGACCGCGAGCGCCGTCACCTCGCCCCCGTAGCCCTGGGGTCCGATGTCGAGGCGGTTGATCTCTTCGAGCAGCGCAGCTTCCATCGCCGCCAGACGCGCGTCGGTGGGGTGGGGCCGGCCGACCGGGCGCAGGAGGGCCTGCTTCGCGAGGACCGGCGCCTGGTCGAGCGATCCGCCGATGCCCACGCCGACGATCACGGGCGGGCAGGGGTTCGGCCCGGCCTGCCGCACCCGGTCAAGCACGTGCGCCCGGATGCCCGCCTCGCCCGCGGCGGGCACGAGCATGGCCGCGCTGCTCATGTTTTCGCTTCCGCCGCCCTTCGGCAGGGCCGTGATCCGCAGGCGGTCGCCGGGGACGATGGCCGTATGGAGAACGGCGGGGGTGTTGTCGCCCGTATT
>JALNWL010000186.1 GCA_023230905.1 Syntrophales bacterium | reverse complement strand
CGGACAGTTACGGATTTTCCGAGTGGCTCGGATCTATGGCGGGCGGGAGGGCGAGTGGCCGGATTTTGAATGAGTCGATCAAACGGCTTGAACGGAACGATTACCCTTTCTTTAGAGGGCATCCCCTCCGGAAGGGGTCGGCGGCCCTGAACGGTTCGGCCTGCCGGATGGATTCGATGGCGAGTTCGGGAAATGCCTTGTCATCCCGCTCATTTCTCTTTATATTCATCCGCAAGATTTGGTGGGGTGTCGTAAAGGGAGGTCGTCATCAAGCGACGGCAGTCCGACCCTCCCCCGCTTGCCCCATCGTCGGCGCGTCACGCGTCGAACACTGCGGTTACAAACGACGTTACCCATGACCCTTGAACGGCGCACTCTCCACCAACTCCTGATTTTTTCCTGCGGACTCTTCGCGGTTCAGACCTTCTGGGGGTTCAATATGGCCACGTTCCCGCTGTATTTGAATGCCATCACGGGCTCGAAACCCCTGACCGGGATCATCCTCTCCATCGCCGGGATCTTCGGTGCGGTTTTCCCCGTCTTCATCGGCGGCCTGTCCGATCGGACCCATACGCGCTGGGGCCGGAGGAAGCCCTTCATCCTCGCCGGTTGGGCGGCGGTGCTGGTGTCGCTCATGCTGCTGGCCTGGACGCAGGACATCCGCGTTGTGCTGCCGCTGTCCGTGGTCCTCTATGCCGGGTTCTTCACCGTGATGGGGCCGTATTTTGCGCTTCTCCCGGACCTCACGCCGCAGGAACAACGCGGCATAGCGTCCGGGCTGATGTTTCTGATGGGCGGGATCGGGGTTCTTTCGTTCATGTTTCTCGGGGCCAGAAGCTGGGATGTGTCGCCCCGCCTGCCGTTTCTCTGGGCCGTGGCCGGGATCGCGGTATCGGTGGCCGTGCTGATGGCGGGGACCCGTGAATTGCCGTCGCGGGCACCCTCAATCCGCTCCGGCGGACTCCTGCGCGACACCCTGCGTCACCGCCCCGTGCTGATCTTCCTCGCAGCGATGGCCTGCTGGTGGACCGGACTCTGGATGGTGTTCATGTTTTTTGTCATCGCCGTCAGGGAGATGTTCGCCATCAACACGGAACGTGCGGTGACGATCATGGTTTTCATGATTGCGGTGTTTTGCGTCAGCGCGCTCCCCGCGGGCATGTTGGGCGACCGGTTCGGCCAACGGCGTGTGACCGCGATCGGGCTCGTTCTGCTGATCGTCGGCCTGGCCGCGACCGGCCTGGCCGAGTCGCTCGCGGCGGTCTGGATCATGCTCTGCCTTGGAGGGATCGGCTATGCGGCGGTGCTCACCGTGGCGTACACCTATTATCTTCGGCTGATTCCGCCGGAGCAGAGCGCGGGCTACATGGGGCTCTACATGGCCTGCCAGAACGGCGCGCTCCTCACCGGCCCCGCCATCGGCGGTCTTGTCATTGACCTCCTGGGGCCGCGCTTCCTCTTTTTCGGCGCGGCCGCCTTTGTCGCCGCCGGCCTGGCGCTTCTGCTGTTGAGCCGGCCGGTCGAAAAGGGCCAACGTGAAGGCGCGTGAGGCTCCCGTCGGTTCCGTGCCGACCGTTTCGGCCTCATCCATCCGCCGTTTATCCGTCGCGATCGGGGTCGGTCCGACGGCGACCTGGCTGAAGCGTACGCCGCCGTCGCGGAGAGCCCGGCGAGGAACGCGCCCGGTGAAAGTTCCCGGACCGAAATTTCAGCCGGGCAAGGCTTTGCAAATCATGGAGATCCCGCCGGAAGGGTGAGGCGGGTTTGGCCAGATTCAGATTGACGAACATCCATGGCGCTCCCGCAGAGACCCAGGCCCCGACCAGGGCGTAGCGGACATAGCGCAAAAGATAGGGGAGCGCGGCTTCCATATGCGGGGCGATCCATCCAAAGACCACCTTCAGGCCGAGGTAAAGAACAAGGATTCCGGCCAGTCCCAGGAGGTAGCGCAGGATCCGCTGCCAAAGTGCCCCGCTGGTGTCGAAACCGCCTCGGCGATTCAGCCAGGCCATGCCGGCCAGCAGCCCGAACAGCGTTCCGGCGGCGGTGAGGGAGGCGTTGAGCGACATGGCGTCCCGGGCATGTTCCACCCAGGCCGGCAGCGGTTGCCAGCCCGTGACGTTCAGCCAGAGGAAGGGGATCAGGGAAAAAAGAAAAAGTCCCAGCGAGGCAAGGAAGGACGCCAGGAACTGCTGCCCCCCGCTCAAGGATTTCAACCTTGTCGCGACCGGTTGCCAGGTCCGGAGGACCAGCCACAGCAACCCCGCGCCGATCAGCCAGCCGACCACCACATCGTGCAGAAAATGAACCCCCAGGTAGAGGCGGGAGATGCCGATCAACAGGACGACGAGGAGGGCGATCGCCCATCCCCACCCCCTGTTGACGATGGCGGCCAGCATTCCCCACACGGCAAACGCCATCTGGGCGTGGCCGGAAGGCAGGCCGAAGGAGGTCTCGCGTGCGTAAGCCATGACCTCCGGGCTGTACCAGTACGGGCGGGGACCGTGGAAGGCCAGTTTAAGCCCATCGTTGACCCCGGCGTTCAAAAGGAGAATGACGCCGACGCGCAGGCCGATGCCGGCCTCGACGCACCAGTAGAGGGCCGGCATGAGCAAGAGCAAGAACTGTTCCGTCCCCAGGAAGGAAAAGGCCTCCATGGGCGTCCTGAGACCGGTGCCCAGATTCTGGAAAAAGAGGTTCCACGAGATTCCCATGTTCCAGACGGTTTCCATAACGGCCTTTCTTGGGTGAGTCGGTCAGAACGTTCCGTTCCCGCGAACGCCGTTGCGGGGGCCCCGATGATGCGGTTTTACGGCGATGGCGTGGGCTCCTTTGCCGGGACGTCATCCGCCCGCCGGGGGCGATAAACGCCGGCTGCCGGGATTCCGGTTTCAGTCGCAGGACTTCTCCAGCGCCGCCACCAGTTTTTTCAGTTCGTCACGGGTCAGGTCCAGAGAAACCTTGCCGCCACCGGGGTGGGCGAGGACGAGGGCGGCGCCGGATGCGTTTCTCTCGACCTGCCAGCGCGTGTCCGGGGGGAGTTTCACCGTCTCCGCCAGCCAGTCCGCGGCCTCGAATTCCGCGATCTGAACGAGAACGCCGAAGGCGTCGCGGGGGTGAATGAAGATCTCCTTCCAGACCCCTCCCGGGTATTCGTGGTAGCCGAAGAAGGGAATGTCGTGCGCCTCCAGATGGGCCATGGCCTTGCCGATATCGGACGTCTGAAGCGTCATATGATGGACGCCTCCCTCCCGGTCCTTGAGAAATCCCTCCAGGAAACTGCCCTCTCCCGTGGGGGAGATGATCTCGAGCCGCGACAGGTCGCCCAGCGAAAAGATCTGCCAGAAAAACTTCGCTCCGGGATCGTCCGCCCCGACGCCGGCAACAGCCCCCAGGATGTCACGGAAAAAGCATTCCGCCTTGTCCTGGTCCTTGACTGCGATGGAAACGTGATCGATACGTAAAATCATCCCTTCCCCTCCTTATTCAGGGTCATCGTGTCCGCGGGGGCAATCCAAACCGGATCGAAGCGGCGTGCAAAATCAAACCTCCCATCCCGGGGGATGAGGTTTTCCGGGGTGGGACTTGCCGGCATCCCTGCGTGGGTTCGGGCATCAGGGTCGCTGATCGAGTCGGGAATGCACGCAAATCTCGCTGCCATCGAGGTGGGGGGAGTATATGAAGAACGCCCTTGAATGTCAATGGAAGGCGAGGCTGTGTCCGGAGCAAACGGAACAGTCCGGTTCTGTAGCATGTGAATGGTCCGCTTTGTCTGTTCGTCAAAAGGTGGAATTGGGGGAACAGGGTGGCAAGCGACGGAGGGGCGGCATCACGTCCCGGCGGGATCCTCCGATATTTCCCGACAGCGAAACTTTGACAGGACGGCCCGGACTGTGCTTTATTCCGCCTCGACACCGGCGAGACGGCTCCCGGCATGAGCAGGAACACACGGCCGTCTCCCGCCGATGATTCCTGCGCTCGGGGATCAGAACCCCGGGCGCGGCGATGCGGATGATTCGGTCAGCGCGTACCGAAACGGTTAGGAGTCGGCCATGAACGATGGATTGGAAAAAAGGAAGTTTCAGCGTCTGGACTGCCCGTTGGACGTTGCCGTTGAGATTGTCCCCGTGACGGAAGCCCCCCAACAGCGTTCACCCCTGCACATTAAAAGCCGAAATATCTCCAAAAGTGGCATCTGTCTGGAAACGAAGTCTCTCGAGGTTGAAGGCGTCCATTTGCTGTCGGGACTCCCGTTTGCCCGGCAGCACCGTTTATACATGAGCATCAATCTCGTTCCGAACGAGCCGCCGTTCGAGGCGATCGGAGAGGTCCGCTGGTATGACGTCTCGAGCGACACCCCCGAATCCATCTACCGGGTGGGCGTAGCATTCCTCAGCATGAAGAGACATGGAAAAGAACGGCTGGCGAGGTTCTTGAAAAGCCATAAAGACAGCCGGGGATATTTCGCCCCCGGACGTCCATTCTAACCGGAGACGCACGCATCACGTGAATCACTTCAGGAAGATCGACCAGCCCGCCTTCAACGATCCGGGCAGGAGATCCAGTGCGCCCGAGGCTTCCGACACCGGGGAAAAGCCACAGGTCCGGCAATTGACCGGGCCGCGACCCTTGGCATAGCAGCCCGGCGTAATGGCGCCGTCGGGATCGGTATTGATGAGGATATCCTCATGGCAGTGCCAGTCATTCTCATATAGAAAGCCCCTTCACCGGTTTCGTAAAGGGGCTTCAGGAGGGAACAACAAATTCCAGCGATCCGGACGTTCCTGTCAGCTGACGAGGTTTTTCACCATTTCGACGACGGGGTTGGTGAAGAGGGCCATCAGGACGGTGTAGAGGGCGAATGCGCCGACCGCCTCGTTGAGGTACATTTTTTCGTATTTGTGTTTG
>JALNWL010000185.1 GCA_023230905.1 Syntrophales bacterium | reverse complement strand
ACGCATTTTATGGCTGTTGGTTGAGGCGTGTCCTTATCATGGATAAAAGCCTTTGTGAATCAGGTTCATAAGCGTGGTCTGCCTTTCGGTTCTGGAAATCCGCAATCAAGGATCTCCAGCTTTGCGGCCCTTTCAACAACATGACTTGGGCGATGGTTCTGTCGAGTTTTTCCGTCTTGCCGGTTCTGGCATAAAGTTCGATCAGGGCGAGGTTGCTTTCGGTGTCATTCCGATTGTTCACTACATACGTTTCCAACAGATGAATGGCCCGATCCAAGTGGTGGGTGCGCCGATAAGCCTCCGAGAGAACCCGATGTAAGTCTTGGCTTTCCGGGTGAAGGGTCATTGTTTCCCATGCGGTTTGAATGGCTTGTGGATAGGCTTTCTTTTTCAACAAAACGAAGCTGAGAGTGGCATTGAGCTTCATACTGTCTGGTTTGTGCGCCAGTGCCAAACGGATGGCCTTTTCGGCCCCATTGAGATTGTCGAGCCGGATCAGCGTCCGGGCAAGGCTGATCCAGGTATCCTCGTATTTGGTCTCTATCTTGATGGCCGCCTTAAAGAACGCCAGCGCCCGTTCATTGTCCCCGATCAGAAAATGATAGCGTCCCATGTTGTAAATGGCGGAATGGGCATTAGCGGAGCGCTGAAACCGATTGAGTCTCCAGGCCGTTTCATAGGCCGCATAGGCTTCTTCGAATCGTTCCTGATCCCAAAGGGCGTTGCCCAGGCCGATATAAGGCCGGCTTAGATTGGGGGCCTTGATGACATTGTCGGACCAGAGCGAGTAGGTGTCTTTGAAGATGTGGTTGTACATTGACACGGTATGTCCTTGGGCTGCGAGAACGAAAGAGACCAGCGCGACAATCGAAAGCTGGAGGATCTTTTTGTATGAAAAATACTCCAACGCCCGAACGATGAAGATGGCCACCGGTAAAAACAGGAGCATGGAGGGGATGTAATTCCGGTGTTCGTAGATCAGTTCCAGGGGGATGAAGGAGCCTTCGATAAGATGATTGAGGAAGAAAAAGAGGACACAGTAAGCCGCCAGGGGGCTTTTGCGGACCCTCCACACGGCCCAGATGAGACAAGCCGCGATGATCAGGATGGCCGGTCCCGTCGTCCAGGGATCCAGAAGCGAGATGGAAAGTTCGACATCATGGTTCAGCATCAGACGGGTATAGGTGGGGTAGAGGAGCAGGGAAATATAGAACAGAACCACCCGGGGTTCCGTCAACAGACGCTCGGTCAGGGTGAAGGGCCGGCCGGCGTAACCGTCGACAATGGAGAGGATGTTCAAGGAAAAAAAGAGCCAGAGCGAAACGAAAATCGCAGCCGGAAGAATGAAATATTTTAAGTGTTTGACGAAAATCTTTCTGGTGATGTCCTGAATCAAAATCAGGTCATAGAGGTAGATGCTCACGGGAATCATGGCGGCGTTCTCTTTGGTGCCGATGGCCAGGGCGGCGCTCAAGGCGCAGAGAGAAAAGAAGAGGCTTTTTCTTATCCAATCTTCCGATGTTCTGCCCAGAAGATAAAGGTACATGCTCAAGATGTAAAACAGCCCGGCCAGGGAGGCCATACGCTGAACGATGTAGGTCACGGCCGTCACCTGGACCGGATTGATCGCCCAGAGGGTCGCACTCAGGAGGGCAATGGAGTAGGCGTTTGGACCATAAGTTGCTCGGAGACGTGGTAGTGTGAGCGTTTTGTAAACGAACAAGAAAAGAAAAATAGCGGTAAGGGCGTGGATGACAAGATTGACGATGTGGTAGCCCAAGGGGTCCATGCCGCCCAGATAGTGGTTCAGCCCGAAACTTAAGTAGGCAACCGGCCGGGATATTTTCCCTTGATCGAGACCGTAAAGGGTTTGGAGGATAGCTTCCCCGTCGAGCGAGCTCAAATGGACGGAGGGGTTGCAGAGAATATTGCTTATGTCGTCGAACTGCCAAGCCCCGGACAGGCTGTTGGCATAGATGATCAGGAGGAGAACGAAAAGGGCGAGGAAAGGGAACAGAAGCCTTGGCGGCGTCGCCGGATGTTGACGGTTGTTCGATTCAGCGCGGGCGGATGCGTTTGTCATTTTGAATAATCTGCAAGGCCGCTGAACGCAAGAAGGGGAACCCTGAGATTCCCCTTCTTGCGTTTTTAAACATCCAAGGATTGGTTCGGTCCGTGTGCCAGACGACCCGCCTCTTTAATCCATGCTCAATGCCCACGAAGCGGGGGTGTTAATGTCTGTAGCGTCAACCCCTTTCTTCACGAATGTCACCGTAACTCCCTTAAATAGGCCACTGACAGTATCACTTGCTGTACCTGAAAGGCCCACATCTGTTAAGACAGTGTTTAAACCTGACCAGTCGTCACCGAGTTCATAGCCGATCGTTGTCGGAACAGAATACACATCATTTGCCCCCGAATCTCTCAACTTATGTTGAGCGAGCGACAGGCGCTCACGTGCATTCAATTCCGAGACCGCACCCTTGGCGGCATTCTTTACGGATTCTTCCCGCATGTCGAGATACTTCGGGATAGCAACCGCGGCCAAGATCCCCAGAATGACGAGAACGGCGATGATCTCGATCAGCGTGAACCCTCTCTGGTTTTTTGTTGACGTTTTCATTTTCCTGTCTCCTCTCTCCCTGCTTCCGGGCATCCCCATGAAGATTTCTTTGTTCCCTTTTGGCCTATTGTCTAAGCACAGGTCGTGCCAAGCATTACTATTTTAGGTCGAAATATTCAATAAAAAAGAAGTCGTCATCTAACTTCTTGGTATTTAATAATAATCAACGATATTATTGATGCACGGCAGATAATGGACAGGGTGTGATTGATATGCGCTTGAATTGGTCTGTTTTGAAGAAAGCAACAAGATTTGGCGGATCATCTACATTTTTTGTTGATTCTTCAGGCTGTCGACGTCGATGTGGAGCTTCTTGATGCGGTGCCAGAGGCTTCTCTGATTGATCCCGAGCAGTTCCGCCGCCTTGACCTGGACGCCCCCCGAACGGTTCAGGGCTTCGATGATGAGGCCCTTCTCCACCTCGTCGATGCGCTCGTCGATGGATTTCGGTTGCGAGGCATCCGGTGGCTGGATCACCTGGGAAAGGATGGCGCCGGTGAGGTGGCCCGGGAGTAGCGAGGGTGTGATCAGGCCATTTTCCGCCAGCACCGCCGCCCGCTCGAGGGTGTTCTGAAGTTCGCGCACGTTACCCGGCCAGGCATGGGCCGTCAGGATCTGGAGGGTATCCTCTGCCAGCCTGACCGGATGGCCCGCCCGTTCGAGGAAATGCGCCGCCAGGAGGGGGATGTCCTCCTTCCGCTCCCTCAAGGGGGGGAGGTGGACGGAAAAGACGTTCAGACGGTAATAGAGGTCCTCGCGGAAGGTTCCCCGCCGGACCATCTCCATCAAGTTTTTGTTGGTGGCGGCGATGAAGCGGACGTCCACGCGGATGGTCTGGTTGCCGCCCACCCGCTCGAATTCCTTCTCCTGGAGGACGCGCAACAGCTTGGCCTGGGTGGCGAGCGGCATGTCGCCGATCTCGTCGAGGAAGATCGTCCCGCCGTGGGCCAGCTCGAACTTGCCGATTTTCTGCGTCACGGCGCCGGTGAACGCCCCTTTTTCGTGACCGAACAGTTCGCTTTCCAGGAGGCTTTCGGGAATGGCGACGCAGTTAAGTTTGATGAAGGGCTTGCCCCGCCGGAAACTGTGCTCGTAGAGGCTCGAGGCCACCAGTTCCTTGCCGGTGCCGCTCTCGCCGTCGATGAGCACCGTGGAATCCGTCCGGGCCACCTTCAGCACCTGGGAAAAGATCGCCCGCATGACCTTGCTCTGGCCGACCATGCCGGGGAAGAGTTCCTTTGCCTCCACCTTGCTCAGGATGGAGGTGATCTGGTCGAAGACCTGGGAGTAATGGGCGATGGCGTCCACCGGTTGAGAGGGCCTCTTCTCCTCCGGCGGCCGGGGGTAGACGGGCAGGGCCTCCGCCTTCCGGATGAATTTGCTGACCGGGTTGAGGATGAGCCAGGTGACGAGCAGGCTCATAAGATAGGTGATGACCAGCACGCCCAGCTTCCAGAGGGGCAAAACCCAGGCGGAGACGCCGCTTTTCCCGACATACTGGAGGATCTGCTCCGTCAGCAGCACCCAAATCAGGGCGGCGCCGCTGGTGATGAACGGCACGAGGATGTACAGACTGATCTGAACCTGGTATTTTTTCTTGGCCACGTTTGGTTACCTTGCAAGTTTGGTCATGTCCCACATGGGCATGAAGATCGCCAGGGCGAAGAAGCCGACGACGGCGGCCAGCCCCACGATCAGGATCGGCCCGATCGCGTCGGACATGCCCTTGACGCTGTAGGCCACCTCGTCGTCATAGTGGACGGCGACCTGCTGGAGCATCTCTTCGAGGTTCCCGGATTCCTCCCCGATGGCGATCATGTCGATGACCATCGGGGTGAAGTATTTCGCCTGGCTCAAGGGGACGGAGATCCCCCGCCCCTCGTGCATCTGGTCCCGGACCTTGCCGAACTCGACGGCGACGGCCTGGTTCCCGATCGCCCCGGACAGGACCTTCATGGAGACCATGATGGGGACGCCGCTGGACTGCAGGATCGCGAAAATGCTGGCAAAGCGCGACATGATGGCCTTGACGAAAAGCGGTCCGACCAGCGGCAGCTTGAGCAGCAGCGCATCCTTAAGGTACTGGCCCTGCTCGGTCTTGAGAAAATATCTCAGCCCGACGACGAGGGCAATCAGGCCGCCCAGACCGATATACCAGTAATCATTGATAAGTTCGGACAGCGTGAGAGCGATCTGCGTCGGCACCGGCAGCTCCAGCCCGGAACGCGCAAACATGGATGCGAACTTGGGGACGACGAAGGTCAGCAGGATGAAGAAGGCCCCGACCAGGGCGATGAGAACAATCATCGGATACTGGAGGGCCGACTT
>JALNWL010000184.1 GCA_023230905.1 Syntrophales bacterium | reverse complement strand
TCCGGGGGCGCCGCAATCCGAACAATCTCCTATTTTCCGTCATCTGCATGATGGGCGGAATCATCAATGCCGATGTGGCGCTGGTCAATCTGATCCCCGACAAATCCATCGCCCTGAAGATCGATCGCTGGACCTATTTTTTCTTCGTTTTCAGCATACCCGTTTTCATACAGTTCGTGCATGGCTTTCTCGGCCTCAGGCGTAGGGGGTGGATGGTCGCCTTGGCTTACGCGGCTGCCTTCCTGTTTCTGCCGTTTGTCCATACACCCTCCTTCATCAGCGGCTTCCATACCTACTCGTTTGGAACGATTGCGAAGGCGGGTCCCGTTTACCATGTATTTTCGGGGGTTGTCGGCCTGGCGATGACCTACTGCCTTCTGGTCTTGGCGAATGCCGTAAAGAGGACACAGGACCCCGCGCAACGCAACCGGATCCGCTATATCCTGTTCGGCATGGGTTTCAGCGCGCTGCTGATATCGCTCAACATCCTCCCCGTCAGCGGAATCGACATTTACCCGCTCGGGAACTTCAGCTTCATTCCTGCCATTGTTCTGGCGTTTGGCGTTTTGAAATACGATCTTCTCGATATCGGCGTTCTGATCCGGAAGGGAACGATCTACTTTCTTCTCACCGGTGTCCTGACGCTCGTCTATATCGCCGCCATCTATCTTTTTCATCTGGTTTTCATCGACAGCGCGGGCGGGCGATCCATCCTCCTGCCGATGGTCCTGGCCTTGATCATCGTCCTGCTCTTCAATCCACTCAAGGGACGCATTCAGGATCTGATCGATCACGTCTTCTTCCGTGCCAAATATGATTACCAGGAACTGCTGCGCACGGTCAGCGGAGAACTTGCAGGAATGTTGAAACACGAGCAGATCGAGCGGCTTCTGCTCACGACGATGGTCGATGCGCTCCAGGTCACGCAAGCCGGAGCGGCCGTTTTGCGTCCGGACGGAGAACGGTTGGCCCTGTCAGTCCACGATGGTCGCCATTTCAGAAGAGGGGAGGAAATTTCCATCACCCCCGAGCATCCGCTGATTCAGTGGATGACACGGACCGGCAAGCCCGTCGTGCGGTCTCAGGCCCATCGGCTGGACCTGCCCGCCGTCGAACAGAAGCGGGTCGAATCCGTCATGCAATTCCTCGATGCAGTGATCCTCATTCCGCTGTTGTCCGGGAAACGACTGATCGGATTTTTCTTCTTGAGCGAAAAGCGCTCAGGGGAGCTGTTTGTCCATGAGGATCTGGAATTGCTGACCACGCTGGCGAATCAAAGCGTCACCGCCATCGAAAACGCGCAGACCTACGAGGCCCTGGAGGAACTGAACCGCGAACTCGAGAAAAAAGTCGAGGCGCGAACGCTGGCTCTCAAGAAGGCCCTGGAAGAGCGGGAACGAACACAGCAGCAGTTGATTCAGTCGGAAAGCCTGGCCGCGATCGGCCAACTGGTGGCGGGTACGGCCCATGAGCTGAACAATCCGCTGGCGGGCGCCACCAGCCTGATTCAGTCTTCCCTGGAATCGATCCAGCAGGACCTGACGCCGTCGGAAAAAGACGAACTGATCGACGACATGAAGTTTGTCCTCAAGGAGCTTCAGCGCGCCGCCGCCATCGTCCGCAGCCTTCTCGGGCTCTCCCGCCAGACGCAAACCTACATGGAACCGGTAAACATGAATCTCATTCTCGACGATGCCCTGCGCATCCTGTATAATCAATACAAACATCTGGAAGTGGAGATCATCAAGCACTATCAGGAGGATCTGCCTGAGATTAACGGGAACTTTGCCAACCTGGGTCAGGTCTTCATCAATATCCTCATGAATGCCTTACAGTCACTGCCCGAAGGCAAGGGGAGCCTCGTTTTGGAAACGGGGTGCCGGGCCGAACGGGATGTCGTGTGGATTTCCTGCCGGGATTCCGGGCAGGGGATTCCACCGGACCGGATCAAAGACATCTTCAAGCCTTTTTTTACCACCAAGGAAGTCGGGAAGGGAACCGGCCTGGGGCTCTACATTTCTCATGAAATCATCCAGAGACATGGGGGGAGCATCACGGCGCAAAGTGTTCCGGGCGAGGGAACGACGATGACCGTTACCCTGCCCAGAAGAGGGAGGATGGGATGATCGGCCTGATGATTGTGGACGACGAAGAAGGGGTGCGGAGGTCCGTCAAGAAGGTCCTCCAAAAAGATGGTTACCGGATTTTTACGGCGGAACGGGGAGAAGAGGCCGTCGAACTGGTTCGCCTTCATGCACAGGAGATCGGGACCGTGATCTCGGATTACAAGATGCCCGGCATCGATGGCTTGGAAACCCTGGTTCAAATCGGCCGGCTCAATTCCGAAATCACCCGGATCATGCTGACCGGCTATGCGACCATGGAAAGTGCGATCGAGGCCGTCAATGCCGGGATCGACGGTTTTCTGACCAAGCCGTTTGAAAACGCGGAACTGCGGGCGAAAGTGCGTGAGTACAATGTCAAGAAGCGCCTGAAGCAGTTCGTGTCCGAGCCCGTTCTCGAAGCGCTGCAGCGGGATATGGGGAGTATGGCACCGCGAAAGTGCACGGTCAGCGTCCTGTTTACGGATATTCGAGGTTTCTCAGCGTTGACGGAACGTCTGAGCCCCATGGAGCTATCCGAACTGCTGAACCGGAAATATTTTTCTCCCTTCGACGATATCATCTTCCTTTACAATGGGACGTTGGACAAGCACATCGGCGATGGGATCATGGGGATTTACGGGGCCCCGATCAGTTATGGCAATGATGTGGAACGCGCGATCTTAACCGCCCTGAGCATGAAAGAGGAGATGCGGCGGATCAATGACGGCCTCGCGGAATCCGGGATCAGGATCGAGGTGGGGTACGGGATCGCGACCGGAGAGGTCATGGCGGGTATCTTCGGCTCACAGCGAAAAAAGGAGTATACGGCGCTTGGACCGACGGTGAATATCGCGGCTCGGCTGGAAGGCCTGGCCGGCGTCGATCAGATTTTGGTTTGCGAACAGACTTACGAGCGGGTACGGGACATTGTCGAAGCCGAGAAGATCGATACCCGGGCCCTCAAGGGGATGACGAGAAAAATCGATATCTACGCGATTAACGGGCACAGGGATAGAAACTCCTTGACAAGCAGCGGCGCTTCGGTTTAAAAGACACTTTCATTTTTGAGATCGGCGTGACGCGGGGTGGAGCAGTCCGGTAGCTCGTTGGGCTCATAACCCAAAGGTCAGAGGTTCGAATCCTCTCCCCGCTACCAAAGAATTACAAGGGGTTAGCCAAAGCGGCTGATCCCTTTTTTGCATTTTGGGGGGATTTTTCTAACGGATTTCTAACGGACGCGGCAAAAACCCTTTCCGCATCCTCTCTTCGGAGGGTGCCCGCCGGTGCATTTTTCCCGATCGGGCGGTTGGCCGCCGAAATTTCTTCCGCGGCGCCTTCTAAATTGTTTTCTCCTCCCGCCTCCGCCGCCTGTTCTTCTAACGGATTTCTAACGGGAGCGTTGAACGTGGTTTCCAGGAGACCCACCTGCAGACGATTGAAGTCCTGATCGTCGAACAGGTGACCGTAGGTGTCCAGGGTGATCTTCACGGAGGCATGACCCAGCTGGGTGGAGATGTACTTGATGTTCTGCTCCGCCCGGATCCGCAGGGAGGCGTTCGTGTGTCTCAGGCTGTGAAAAGAAACGTGCCTGAGTTTTGCCCTCCGCAGCGCCGCATCGAAATGGCGGTTCCTGGCGTTGTCATGATCCGTGACACTTCCCTCGGCGCTCGGGAACATCAAGTCCCGCTCGCTCAAGGGGCAGCGGAGCTTCCACTTCCGCAATTCCGGAATCAGGCCGTCCGGCAGGTCGATCTTCCTGACGGACTTTTGTGATTTCGGCGTCTGGAAGCTGCCTTTCCAGACGGAGCGCCGGATGAACAGGCGTTTCCCGTTCCAGTCCAGATCGCCCCATTGCAGCGCCCAGAGCTCTCCGGCCCGGACGCCCGTCAGGACGGCGGTGAGAAAGGCCGTCCGGTACAACTCGCTTGCATTTTCCAACATCAACTTCACTTCTTTCGGATCCAGGATTTCGATTTCCGGCTTGATCACCTTCGGCCTTTCCAGGTACTCGCCCGGGTTGGACCGGGTGTATCCCCACTTGTGGGCGTGCTTGAACATCTGCTTGAGAATCACGACCTCGTTGAGGGCGCTCTTCCCGGAGACGGCCTTTCTGCGATCCGCCACGTAAACCTGCAAACCGCCCGTCGTGACGTCCGACATCTGGAGATGCTCGAACCGGGGCATCAAATTCCTCTCGATGATGTGTTCATAACCGGCCAGGGTGGAGGGCTTCACGTTGATCTCCGCATGTGTTTTCAACCACAATTTCGCGAACGCCTTGAATGTCATCTTCGGTATCTCCCTGTAGTTCCCCTGGCTCACCTCTGCCAACTTCTCTCCAAGAACCCGCTCTGCGTCTTTTTTCGTGCCCCCTTTGAACCACTTCCTCCTTCCGTTGATAGGGATCACGGCATAGTAGGTCTTGCCCTTCTTCTGGATGCTGCCTGTCATTTCACCGACCTCCGCTGCCTGTCGTTGCCTGCACCTCGGCGTCGGCCTCGGTCATCAGGAACGATGAGAATCCTTCCATCGGCGTCCTCGTGCTGTGTGATCACCCCCTTTCCGTCCTCAGACTTGACCTTGCAGATCGTCGATTGATGCAGGTCCATCCGTGGATGGAGTATAGAACCAATCGCAGGCAAAGTCATGCAAAATCAGGGGCGACCGTTGGTTTTTAAACCCAAAGAGCTTGTTAAAATCAACATTATTACACGGAGATAAAATACCCTTCTAACGGATTTCTAACGGCGCAAAGATTTCTTTTGAATCCATTCCCGGATCGCCTTTTCTGAGAAGCGAAGCGACCGCCCGGCCTTCCGGAAGGGAAAGTCCGAAAGCCCGTGGCTGGCAAGGTTGACCCACTGGTAGAGCTGGCCCTTGCTCTTGCCGAGCAG
>JALNWL010000183.1 GCA_023230905.1 Syntrophales bacterium | reverse complement strand
GGAAACCAAGTCCATGGCCAACGACGACGGCGACGAGCCGGCCTGTCCCATGATCATCCTCGTCAACGAGGGAACGGCGAGCGCCGCGGAGATCGTCTCCGGCGCCCTCCAGGACAACGGCCGCGCCCTGATTCTCGGCACCCAGACCTTCGGGAAAGGTTCGGTTCAGACGGTCATCCCCCTGGAAGACGGATCCGCCGTGAAGCTCACAACGGCCAAGTACTATACCCCCAAAGGCCGATCGATCCAGGCGGAGGGCATCGCGCCCGACGTGATCGTGAAATTCATCCGGCCCGCCGAGGAGAACGATCAGGCGGATGAACCGTTGCGGGAGAGGGATCTCCGCGGCCATATCCGGCCCCAGAAGGAAAACGGCCCGCCGGCGGAAGAGCTCCGCAAGGAAACGGACCTGGACAATCAGCTCAAGGCGGCCATCGATATTCTGAAGAGCTGGGACGTCTTCAGGAAAAACATGCGGAGTTGAGGACGGCCCGAAGGTTGGCGCCCCTCAGGAATCCATGGGAAAAAAGAAGAAAAAAAAACGCACCGGGTGGGTCGTGGTTCTCTTTCTCGCCCTCCTGGCGGGGGCCTTGTTCATCCCGTTGACGCGCCACTGGGAGGCGATGCGGCTACCGACCCCGGACGGAACCCCTACCGGTAGGGGAAAGAGCTCCCCGGTGGACCTCCTTCCGCCGGATGCGGAGCGGCGCCCACCGGACGCACGTCCCCGATCCCCCCGGGCCCCGGCCTGGAAGGTCGCCATCCTCATCGACGATATCGGTCATGACCTGCGCCCCCTGCGTGAGCTGCTCCGGCTGGGAATCCCCCTGAACTTCGCCGTCCTCCCCTACAGACGCCATTCCCGGGAGGCCGCGGAGATGATTCACGACGCCGGGCAGGAGGTTCTCCTCCACCTCCCCATGGAACCCCGCGGTTACCCCGGGGAGGATCCGGGGGAAGGCGCACTTCTAGTGGCGTTGAACGATGCGGAAATCGCCCGCCGCGTGGAGCGCGCCCTGGATGCCGTCCCGCATATCCGGGGCGTCAACAACCACATGGGTTCCGCCTTCATGGCGGAAGAGGGGAAGGTGTCCGCGGCGCTGGCGGTCATCGGAAAGCGAAACCTGTACTTCGTGGACAGCCGGACGACGGCCAATTCCCGCGTGGAGGCCTTGGCCGTTCTTGCGGGGGTCCCATTCGCCGCCCGGGACATCTTTCTCGACAACGGCCGCGATGCGGGCGCTACGCTCGACATCCTCAAGCAGGCCGTACGGAAGGGCCCGCCCGGCGCCCGAAACGTTCTGGTGATGATCGGTCATCCCTACCCGGAAACCCTTGCCGCCCTGCGGGAAGCCCTGACCTTTCTCAAGGTGGAGGGGACGGAAACCGTCCATCTTTCCTCCCTGCTCCTGGAGGGGGAGCCCCTCCGCCGATGAGAAAACCGGCCCGAATGAATTTTGATCTTCTGAGAAAAGGCCTACTGATCCTCTTGCTGTTGGGCGCGTTCAGCGGGTGCGCCCCCCTGACGCCGCCGGCGCCGCCGGTCGCGGAACCGTCCGAGGACAAGGCCTCGCGGGAGGCGGCCTACCACTATTCGGTCGGCATTTTCCTGGCCCTGGACGGGAAGACCGATGAGGCCATCCGGGAACTGGAGACGGCCATGGGATACGATCCCTACGCCCCCGCCATCACCCTCGAACTGGCCCCTCTTTATCTGGAGAAGGGAAATCCCGCCAAAGCGATCGCCCTGTGCGATAAAACCCTCCTCCGCCATCCCGACGACATCGACGTCCATCTCCTCTCCGGCGGCCTGTACCTGAACGCCCAGGACACGAAGAACGCCCTGCGCCGGTATCGCCGGGTCATCGAGCTCGATCCCGTCAACGAATCCGCGCACCTCTACCTGGGGACGATCTATGCGGACAGTCATCGGTACGACAAGGCGGCGGAACACTTCCGGAAGCTTCTCGAGATCAACCCCGAACACCCCATGGGCAACTATTACCTGGCCCGAGTGCTGAAGGACATGGGCCTTCTCACGGAGGCGGAGGCGGGGTTCAGAAAAACGCTGGCCCTGAAACCCCTGTGGGAGGCGGTTCTGCTGGATCTGGGCAGCCTTTACGAACGCCAGCGGCGCACCGATCTCGCCATTCAACTCTATCGCGATTTTCTGGCGACGTATCCGAACCGGATCACGGTGCGGCTGCGACTGGGACAGCTTTATCTGCGTGAGCAGAACTTCGGAGAGGCGGAGCAGGCCTTCGCGACAATCCTCAGCCAAGACCGTTCGCACCAGGAGGCCCGCCTGGCCCTAGGGATCGTCTATCTGGAAAAGGGCCGGCCCGATCAGGCCATCGAACAGCTCCTGGCGCTGCTTCTGGAGCGCCCCGAAGACGCGAAGCTGACCTACCTGCTCGCCTCCGCCTACGAAGAAAAGGCGGACTTCCCCAAAGCCCTGGAGGAATACCGGCGAGTGCCGGTGAGCTCCGATTATTTCGGGAACGCCCGCATCCGGATCGGCATGATCCTGAACCGGCAGGGGCAACCGGACGCGGCCGTCGCCTCCATTCGGGAAGCCCTGACCCTGAACGTCGCGCTTCCCTCCCTATACCTGTACCTGTCACAGCTCCACGAGGAGCAGAAGAACCTCCAGGCGGCGGAGGACTGCCTGGCGGAGGGGCTCCGGTTCTCTCCGGAAAGCACGGATCTCCATTACCGCCGCGGCGTTCTGTACGAAAAGACGAACCGCTTCGAAGCGGCCATCCAGGCCATGGAACAGGTTCTCAAAATCGATCCGAACCATGCCGAAGCCCTCAACTTCATCGGTTACAGCTACGCCGACCGGGGCATCCATCTCAAGGAGGCGGAACGCATGATCCGCCGGGCACTTAAGATCTCTCCGGGGAGCGGCTTCATCATCGACAGTCTGGGGTGGCTCTATTTCCGTCAGAACAAGCTGGACCTGGCCGTCAAATATCTGAAGGAGGCCTCCGGGCTCCTGCCCGGAGATGCCACCATCGCCGAGCATCTGGGCGACGCATACGCCAAGGCGGGGCGTTCCCGGGAGGCCTCGGAAGCCTACGCCCGGGCGCTCGAACTGACCCCGGAAAGCGCGTCCCTGAAGAAGAAGCTCCAGGATCTGCAAAAGAGAAAATAATCTTCACGCATGCACACTACCGTTCCCCAAAGCCCTGCCCCGCTCAACAAAACCGCCCTCCTCCTGCTCGTTGTCCTGATGCTGGGCATCGCGGGATGCAGGCCGCCGACCGGCGCCCTCCGGCCGACCCCGGTCGGGACCATCCCCGAACACACCCTGGCGGCGCTCGCCTCGGCCGACCGCTTCGACGGCACCTTTCAGGCCCTGACCCGCATCGAACTCTCCGGAGACCGGGGCGCTTATCCCCTGAAGGCCGCGATCCTCATGAAGTGGCCCGACGCCTTGCGCATCGAGCACCTTCCCCTCCTGGGACCGCCCGACTTCTTCATGACCTTGGCGGGAAGCCGTCTGCAGATCTCGGTCCCGGGGGAAAAGGCCTACTGGACGGGCGCACCGAACCGGGAAAATCTGTCCTCCTTCTTGCCGATCGGCCTGTCCGGCGGGGAGCTGATCGCACTCCTGCGGGGGAGCTGTCCACCGGGTGAAGGCATCACCTCCGTGCGGACGGTCCCGGAGGCGGACACGGACGCTGGTCGTCTCGATCTGTTCGATCCATACGGGAAACGCCTGACCCTGTGGACCGACCCGGCATCCCACCACGTGCAGCGCTGCACCCGTTTCGCTGAGGACGGCAAGGAGCTCTACACGGTCCGGTTCGAGGATTACCGCCTCCTTTCCGGACGTCCCTGGCCGATGCGGATCCGTTTCACCGCCCCCGGCCCGCCCGCGACCAAGATGTCGGTCCGTTACACCGACCCGGTTCTTTCCCCGGACACCGTCCCGGAGCGATTCGATCTCCCCATCCCGCCGGGAACCCTGCCCCGAAGGCTTCCGGAGGGGTCTCCCTGAGGCGCCGGCCCGGCGCGCGGTCCCTGGGACGACGCCCGTCGAGCCGGCTTTGCGGCCACCACGAAAAACGGCCCCACAAGGGGGCCGTGCGATCTCAGCGGCTGGGACTTGCGCTTATTTGATCTCCATGAGCTTCGCCCGGGCGATCCGGGCCGAACTCGTGTTGGGATACGCCCGGATGACCTGTTGCAGGATGAGACGAGCGGATGAATGGTCCCCCAGGCTCTGGAAGCAGAGTCCCTGTTTCAGAAGGGCATGGGGCGCCCGGTCACCCTCGGGATACCCCTTGACCACCTTTTCGTATTCCAGAATGGCCTTTTCGTATTTTCGTTCCAGATAATAGCACTCACCGATCCAGAACTGGGCGTTGTCCGAATACTCCGTCGCGGGATGGGCCTTGAGAAAGTTCTGGAACTCCTCCCGTGCCTTTTCGTAACGGCCCTCCTTGAAGGTTTCGTAGGCCATGGCATACGCGGAATCCTTGTCCGTCTTACCCTTGAGGCTCTCGCGCACGGACTTTCCGGACTTATCGCCGTTCTCCGACCGGACTTCCTTCTTGCCGATGCCGAGGTAGTTCTCGATGAAATTCACCTTGAACGCCGCGGCGTCCAGCCGCTCACGGAGGTCCTTCACCTCTTCGTCCTTTCGGCCGGCCCGGCCGGAAAGGACGGCCGCCTCCTTCTGGAGCCCCTCTACCGTTCCCCGGAGTTGCTGTACCTGATCCCGCAACTCCGTCATGTCCGCCCCCTGGGAGGCCTGAGCCTTACGGACGGCCGCGATGTCCTCCCGGTTCTTGCCGACCTCCGGCATGAGGGCGGCCATCGCCTCCTGGCGCTCCAGGTCTTGCTGCTCAAGGCGCGCCGCCCTCTGATCCACGGCGGTGATTCTCTGATCGAGTTCGCCACGAACGCGCTTCAGATCCTGCTGGCTGGCGCAGCCCACCAGGATCAAAAAGACCGCCAGCGAAACGAGAGATAACGGTTTTCTCACTTAAAACGCCCTCACGCGCTTAACGGGGAAGCTCAACCAGGAACTGGTCCCGCCGGTTCTTCGCCCAGGCCTCCTC
>JALNWL010000182.1 GCA_023230905.1 Syntrophales bacterium | reverse complement strand
CAAGCACCCGAAGGTGGCCGATGCGGCGGTCATCGGGATGCCCGATCCGGTCTGGTCGGAGGCGGTCACGGCGATCATCGTTCCCATGCCGGGCCAGACCATCGAGGAGAAGGAGATCATCGACTTCTGCAAGCAGTCGATGGCCAACTACAAGATTCCGAAGAACATCCTGTTTGTCGAGGCCCTGCCGCGCAACCCGAGCGGCAAGATCCTGAAGAACGTCCTGCGCAAGGAATGCGAGACCAAACTCGCCGCGAAGGCATAAGTCTGAAGGGGGCGGCATCCGGGAGGTGCTGTCCCCTTCTTCTTAACTGTCGATCCTGATAGAGAAAAAGGAGGTTTTCAATGTTTCAGGAATACTTCACCGAAGACCATCAGATCTTTCGGGGCACGGTCCGCAAGTTCGTGGAGAAGGAACTCAAACCCCACGTCGAGGCCTGGGAGGACGAGGAGCTCTTTCCCATCGAATTGTACAAGAAAATGGCCGACGCCGGCCTGCTGGGGATCGGCTATCCGGAGGCCTACGGCGGCGTCCCCTGCGACAAGTTCATGCATGTCGCCTTCACCGAAGAGATGATCCGCGGCGGTTCCGTCGGTCTCGTCTCCGGCCTGGGAAGCCACTCCATCGCCATGCCTCCGGTTCTCAACCTGGGCACGGAGGAGCAGAAACAGCGTTTTCTCGTTCCCGTGCTGGCGGGAGACAAGGTCTCCGCGCTCGGCATCACGGAACCCAATGCCGGCTCGGATGTCGCCAATCTCCGGACGCGGGCCGTCCGCGACGGGGATTTCTACGTCGTCAACGGCGCCAAGACCTTCATCACCAGCGGCTGCCGGGCCAACTTCATCACGACCGCCGTCCGGACCGGCGGCCCCGGCCACAAGGGGATCAGCCTGCTCGTGATCGATTCGTCCACGCCCGGTTTCAGCGTTTCGAAAAAGATCCGGAAGATGGGCTGGGCCGCCTCCGACACGGCGGAACTGTCCTTCGTGGACTGTCGGGTGCCGGTGGAAAACCTCCTGGGCGGCGAGGGGATGGGCTTTTACGGCATCATGATCAACTTCCAGAACGAGCGGCTCGCCCTGTCCGTCATGGCCCATGCCGTGGCCGAGCTGGCCCTGGAGGAATCCATCAAGTACGCCAAACAGCGGGAGGCCTTCGGGAAGCCGTTGACGGGCTTCCAGATTATCCGGCACAAACTCGTGGACATGGCGATGAAAGTCGATGTCGCCAAGGAATACAACTACCGTCTGGCGGCCAAGATGGAGGCGGGCAAGGACTGCGTCAGGGAAGTCTCCATGGCCAAGAACTTCGCCTGTTCGGTCTGCGATCAGGTCGTCTTCGACGCCGTTCAGATCCACGGCGGCTACGGCTACGCCCGCGAGTACCTCGTGGAGCGTCTCTACCGCGATTCCCGTATCCTGAGCATCGGCGGCGGCACCACCGAGATCATGAAAGAGATCCTCACCAAGATCATCCAGCTGTAATCCGATACGCAAAAAAAACGCCGGACCCGCACCCTCGGGGGGTGCGGGTCCGGCGTTCCCTGCTCATCCTATTCGCGGAACGTCATCATCAGTTCCAGCACCCCGGTATCGATGGTCGTCTCGATATCCGCCCCAAGTTTCTCGAAGACATGGAGCATGGGCTCGTTCTCCGAAATCACCGAGGCCGTGAAACCGAGGAGACCCTGACGCTTGGCGAGGTACGTCAGGTAGTGCAGCAGTTCCGTGCCGATGCCCCGGTTCTGGCAGTCGTCGCGGACCATGAAGGCCACGTCCGCCGTGTGGGTCTCTTCCACGATGACGTACTCCCCCACGCCGATGAGGAGGTCCTTCGGGCCGTCCTGCCCGAAAACCATGATCACCATTTTCTTCGTATAGTCGATGGCGACGAACTCCTGGAGCCGGTCATGGTGCATGTCCTTGCGCAGGGTGATGAAGCGGCGATGCATGCTGCGGTCGGACAGGGAGTAGATGAACTCCTTGAGCAGGGGCTCGTCGCTGATCTTGACCGGCCTCAGGAAAATCTCCTCCCCGGTCTTCGTCGTGCGATAGGTTTCGAGTTCCTCGGGATATTCGCCGCTCTTGCCGGGAACGAACTTCTGGTCCCGGTAGATCAGGCCGCCCTGCCTCGCCTCTTCGATGAGCGCCGGACGGAAATCGGGGTGGGCGATGGCGATCAGTTCCATGGCCCGCTCCCGGATGTTTTTCCCGTGCAGGTAGGCGATGCCGTATTCCGTGACGACGTAGTGGATGTCTCCCCGGATCAGGGAGGTCCCCACCCCCTCCTTGAGGAACGGCACGATTCGCGAAACCCGGCCGTGGTCCGCCGTGGACAGGAGGGCCAGGATCGTCCGTCCGTTTTTCGCGAGCACCGTGCCGCGCATGAAATCGGCCTGGCCGCCGATCCCGCTGTAGAAGGTCTTGCCGATGGACTCCGCCGTGGCCTGGCCGGTCAGGTCGATCTCGAGGCCGGTATTGATGGCCGTCATGTTGTCGTGCTGGGCGATGATGAGGGGATTGTTCGTATAGTCGATGGTCTTGAACTCGATAAAGGGGTTGTCGTCGATATACGCATAGGTTTCACGGTGCCCCATGCAGAAGGCGGCGATGGTCTTCCCCCGGTTGATCGGCTTCTGGGAATTGTCGATGACCCCCTTCTTCATCAGCTCCACGATGCCGTCGGAGAGCAGTTCCGTATGGACGCCGAGGTGTTTCTTGTGCTGCAGGTTGGAAAACAGGGCGTTCGGAATGATGCCGTACCCCACCTGAATCGTATCACCATCCTGGACGAGTTCGGAGATGTATTTGCCGATCCGCTGGGCGGCCTCGAAATCCACCCCCGCTTCGTATTCGAGGAGGGGCTCGTCGTGGGGGATGATGAAATCGACGTCCTCGATCCGGATGAAGCTGTCCCCGTGGACCCGGGGCATGTGCCGGTTGACCTGTGTGATCACGAGGCCAGCCGCCTCCGTGGCGGCCTTGACGATGTCCACGCTGACGCCGAGGCTCATGCAGCCGTGTTTGTCAGGCGGCGAGGTCTGGATCAGGGCCACCTCGATCGGGACCATGCCCCGGCGCATCAGATCGGGCACCTGGGACAGGAAGACCGGCGTATAGTCGGCCATCCCCTTGTTGACCGCGTCCCGGGTGGGGTGACCGATGAAGAAGGAGTTGTGACGGAAGTTTTCCTTGAACTTCACATCCGTGTAGGGGGCGACGCCCAGGGTCCAGACGTGGAGCACCTCCGTGTCGAAGAACGCCGTCGGGTGCGATTCCACATACTGGATCAGGGCGCGCACCAGATACTGCGGCTCGCCGCAGCCCGTGGAAATGAAGATTCTGTTCCCTCGGCGGATCCGGCCGAACACCCGCTCTTCCGATGCGAACTTTTCCGGATAGATTTCCCGCCAGGGATTGAGCGCCAGCCCGGTGTCGTCTTCCATAAGCACTTCTCCCCTTACATCATTCTGATGTCGCTGAATAACACGAAACCCGATCAATATCAACCTTCTGTCGTCATCGCGACCCGAACCGTTTATCCATTGCAATTTTCACGGGACCTGTCGTATAGAATGAAAAAAAAGGGGAGGGGAGAATGAACTCAGCGGACTTATATCAGGAACTGGCGCAGAAGGTCGGTATGGCGCATTCGGCCATCGTTCCCGATCTCTGGCGGATGATCTGCTCGGAGGAGGAGGCCCGGATCGTCAACGCCATGCCGGGAACGGCAGACGAGCTGGCGGAGACGTTCGGAAAGCCGGTCGTGGAGATGCAGGCTCTCCTCGATGAGCTATACCACCGGGGCGTCGCATTCGATTATGTCAAGGACGGCCGGCAGTTCTACCGCATGCCCCGCCACATCATCCAGTTTCACGACGCCACCATTCTCTGGCCGGAGGCCCCCCAGGCGCTGCTCGATCTCTGGGTGAAATTCACGGAGGAGGAGTACCCGTCTCTGCCCGCCCTCGTGACCCAGGCGGGCCTGCCTTCCTTTTTCCGCGTCATCCCGGTCAACGAGGCCATCGCGTCGAAAAGCGAGGTCCTGCCCTATGAGGATGCCGCGAAGATCCTGGAGAACGCCAATAGCCTGGCCGTCACCAAGTGCACCTGCCGGTTCGTCATGAAGAAGTGCAACCGTCTGCTGGAGGCCTGCATTCAGCTCAACCGGGGCGCGGATTATGCCATCAAGCGCGGCACCGGCCGCCGGATCGACGTCGCGGAGGGCAAGGAAATCCTGAAGCAGGCCCGGGCGGCGGGTCTTGTCCACATGACGGAAAACAAGGCCGGCATCGGGAACGTCATCTGCAACTGCTGTGATTGCTGCTGCATCGGGATCCCCTTTGCCAAGAACCCCGCGACCCGGGGCGTCATTGCGACCAGCCGCTACCGGGCTGACGTCGACGCCGGGAGCTGCACGGCCTGCGGCCTGTGCATCGAGGTCTGTCCCGTGGAGGCCATTTCCGAAAACGGCGCGGGCGCCGTCACGGTCGATCCGGCGCTCTGCATCGGCTGCGGCCTGTGCGCCTTCGAATGCCCGGTTGCGGCCATCGGCCTGAAGCAGGTCCACCCGGCAAGTTTCATCCCGGCCTGATCATGCGCATCGCGGTCTTTTCCGATACCCACGGCAACAAGAACGACATGCGGGACGTCGTGCGGACGTTCGGTCCGCTCGATCTGGTCCTCCACCTGGGAGACGGGGTCCGGGACGGCGGCCTGGTGGCGCACGAGGCGGACCTTCCCTTTCAGGGCGTCCAGGGGAACGAGGACTACGGGTCCGATCTTCCCGGCAAACTTGTGCTCGACCTGGACGGCTGGCGCTTCCTCCTGGCGCACGGCCACCACATGAACATCAATCCCTACCACCCGGCGGCGGTCTGGCAGCAGGATCTGCAGGAGATGGCGGATTGGGCGAAGGGGCAGGCGGCCGATGTCCTCCTGTTCGGCCATGCCCACAAGCCCGTCCTGCAAAAAGAAAACGGAGTCGTCCTGTGCAATCCCGGCGACCAGTACATCGGCGCCACGACCGGGGCGTCGTTCGCGCTCGTGGTCCTGGAGGATGCAACGGCCCACTTCCGGATCTTCCGGAAAAACGGGCAGGGTGTCT
>JALNWL010000181.1 GCA_023230905.1 Syntrophales bacterium | reverse complement strand
CTGGAGAAGCGGTAGGCAGCATGTCCTCGGGCACCTGCACGGCCACCACCTCGCCGCGGGCGCACACCTGCCCGTTTGCGGCGACCGTTACGGCCACGACGACCTTCCGCCCCTTGATTTCCTTGATCCGTCCGCGGAGTTCGAGTGGGGGGCCCAGGGGCGTCGGCCGCAGGTAGTCCACGTGCAGGGAGGCGGTGACGTAACGCAGGGGCGGCTCCGTGTCCATGGCGCGTCCTTCGGCGCGGTAGGCCGCCGCGGCGGCCGTTCCCGTGCCGTGGCAGTCGACCAGCGAGGCCAGAAGACCGCCGTAGACGAAGCCGGGCATGGAAATATGGTAGGGCCCGGGCTGGAAGGTGCAGACGGACTCGTCACCGTCCCAGGTGCTCCGGATACGGTAACCGTGTTCGTTCAGCCGGCCGCAGCCGTAACAGTGGCTCAGGATGTCGGGGTAGTATTCCTGGAAGGCCTTTTCACTCATCGTCGAAGTGCTCCTCTCGAAAGGGGGTAAGCGTCCGCCCGGGCCTCGGCCGGCGGGAAGGCGGGGCGACTATGCCACAAACGGGGCGATCGATCAAGCCGCGGACGGGGCCGGTCCGAAATCGAACACGAAGTCGCCCCCGCACGTGTCGCCGGTCCGCATCCGGCAGCCCGTGATTTCCGGGGTGGCCCGGTACGTCAGGCCGAGGGCGTCGAACCAGCAGGCGAGCCGGTAGATCACGCCGCATTCGTAGCCGTCGAGGGCGCCGATCCGCATCATCCCCTTGTAGGCGAAGCAGTTTTTGGGTGCAAATTCCCAGTGCAGGACGTTCTCGCGCGAGGTGTCCATCGTCCCGTTCATGAAGGGCGGGATGCACAGCCGCGCGGCCGCCGTGAAGAACTCCCGGAATTCCGCGAAGCTCCGGATCCGGTCCCCGCTGAACCCCAGGGCCTTCTTCATCCGCGCCATCTCCAGGGGCGCGAGCGACCCGATCGCCGCCTTGTTCACGCGGTTGGCCGTGTCGATGCCGCACGCCTGGAAACAGTGGTAGAACCACATTCCGTCGTGGGTCATCCAGGAACGGTTCAAGAGGTCAACGATCTCCTCCCGGGTCATCTCCTCCAGCGTCTTCATGGCGCCTCCCTCCTTTGTTCTCCCGCTTTGGGTGTCGATTCATGGGACAACCGGTGGACGTTTCGCCGCAAAGAACATCCGGCCCGCGGTGCTCCCTTTTTGGGTGAAGTTTCGTTGGATAACCGGTGGACGCTTCCCTGCCCGTAACGTCCGGCCCGCCTTACTTCTCGCTGTACCCGAATTCCCGTAGCATGCGCTTGTCGTGGGTCCAGTCCTTCTGGACCCGGACGAAGAGCTCCAGGTAAATCCTCGCGGCGAAGAATTTTTCCATCTCCAGGCGCGCCGCCGTGCCGATCCGCTTCAGCATTCCCCCGCCCTTGCCGATGAGGATGCCCTTCTGCGAGTCCCGCTCCACATGGATCGTCGCCTGGATGGAGATCAGTTTCTTCGCCTCGTCCTCCCGGAAGGTGTCCACGACGACGGCCGTGCTGTAGGGGATTTCCTTGTGCGTCAGCAGGATGACCTGCTCCCGGACGATCTCGGCGGCCACGAAGCGCTCGGAGCGGTCCGTCATCTGGTCCTCGGGGAAGAAGGGCGGGCCCTCGGGGAGGAGCTGCCAGAGCGTGTCCAGGAGGGCGTCGATGCCCCGCTCCTTCAGCGCGGACAGGGCGAGCGCGTCGGCGAAGGGGAAGGCCTCCCGGAAGGCGGCCGTCAGGGCGGGGAGGGCGTCCGCCGGAACCAGGTCGGTCTTGTTGATAACGAGGATGACCGGCCGGCGGACCTTTTCCAGCCCGCGGAGGATGGACAGGTCCCCCCGGTGCACGCCGGCGGGGGCCTCGACGAGCAGGAGCAGCAGGTCGGCCGAGCGGAAGGCGTCGGTGGCGGCGCCGACCATGAGCTGGTTCAGGGGCGTGTCGGCCCGGTGGATCCCCGGCGTGTCGAGAAAGATCATCTGACCGTTCGGGACGTTCCGGATGCCCGTGATCCGGTTGCGCGTCGTCTGGGGCTTCGGCGTGGTGATGGCGATCCGCTCGCCCACGACGGCGTTCAGCAGGGTCGATTTGCCGACGTTGGGGCGGCCGATGATGCCGATGAATCCGGATTTGAACAAGGCGATTTTCCTTCCCGGGGACGGGTGCGCCCCCTGCCGGATCCGGACCGCGGGGATCGCGATCCGGTTTTTCCGGTTGGAGATGTTTCTATAGCGCAGCCGTCGGGGGTCTGTCTAATGCAATCGATTCGCCCGGCGTCCCCGGAGGCGGCGCGTCTCCCGGGAACGTGCCGAAAACGGCGCGCCCCGGGTTTTGACTGCAAAGAAAGAGGCAATTTTGAGCGGAACTCCGACGAAACTTGTGATACAAGGGCGCGCGGAGGTCAACGGAATGCGGACAGTTGCGATCACGGCCCTGTGCACGGCCCTCATCACGCTCTTTACCGGCCTTTTCCCGGCCGCGCCCGCGGCGTGGGCCGCGTCCCCCGAGACGGCGCTGATGGCCGCCCACCGCGCCTATCTCCGGGGCGACCGGGCGGCCCTCGCCCGCCACACGGAGGCCGTCCGCGGATATGCCCTCGAGGCCTACGTGGATTTATGGCGGCTCAAGCTGAGCCTGGCCGAGGCCGATCCGGCGGACGTTCGGGACTTTCTCGCCCGCAACGCCGGGACCGTCCTGGCCGAGCAACTGCGCCGCGACTGGCTGCGCATCCTGGGGCGCACCGGTCAATGGGCGCTCTTCCGCCAAGAGAGGCCGCTGCTGGCCCAAAGCGATGCCGACATCACCTGCTATGCGCTTCAGGACCGTTGGCGCCGGCGGGAAGGCCCGGTCCGGCCGGGGCTAGACCCCTTCTGGAACGCCTCCCGCCCCCTGCCCGCCGCCTGCGAACCGGTCGCCGACGCGCTTTACGAATCCGGCGCGCTCACCCCGGACGACCTCCGGGACCGATTCCGGCTCCTCGTCCGCAACAACCGGCTGTCGGCGGCGGAACGGATCGCGGCGCGTCTGCCCGAAGACCGGGCACCCCGGCCGGACCGGATCCAGGCGGTTTCCCGGGCCCCGGCCCAGTTTCTGGAGGGTCCGGAGGTGGATCTGCGGACGGCGGCCAGCCGCGAGCTGGCGATCGTCGCCCTGTCGCGCCTGGCCGCGGACGACCCGACGGCGGCCGCGGAGCGCTGGAGCCGGATGGCGCAGGCGGCGTTTCCGATCGAGGACCAGCAGTACGTCTGGGCGGTGCTGGCGACCCACGGCGCCTACCGGCGCGTCCCGGAGGCCGTGGACTGGTTCAGAAGGGCTGGCGGGACGCCGCTCACGGACGAACAGTTGGCCTGGCGCGCGCGCATCGCGCTCAGGCAGCACCGCTGGGCGGAGGTCAACGCCGCCGTCGAGCGGATGTCCCCCGCTTCCCGCCGCGAAGCGGCCTGGACCTACTGGCAGGGGCGCGCGCTCGTCGCGCTCGGCCGGCCGGAAGAGGGGCGGAAGCTGTACGCCCGGCTCGCCGGCGGGACGGATTTCTACGGGCTTTTGGCGGCGGAGGAGCTGGGACGGTCGCTCGCGGTCCCGCCGCCCGCCGCGCCGCCGACCGCGGAGGAGCTTGCCGCGGCCGCCGGGAAGCCCGGTCTGAAGCGGGCGCTGCTGCTCTACCGCCTCGGTCTGAGGTCCGAGGCCACGCTGGAGTGGCAATGGGCCGTCCGTTCCCTGGACGACCGCTCGCTGCTGGTGGCCTCGGAACTGGCGTGCCGGAACGGCCTCTGGGACCGCGCCATCGTCACGGCGAACCGGACCGTCGCCGCGCACGACTTTTCGCTCCGTTACCCGACGCCCTACCGCGACGTCCTGTCCGGGCAGGCGCGCCTGCGCCGGCTCGACGAGGCCCTGGTCTTCGGCCTGGTGCGCCAGGAAAGCCGCTTCATCGCCCATGCCCTGTCCTCGGCGGGCGCCCGGGGCCTGATGCAACTCATGCCCGCCACGGCCCGCCGGGTCGCCCGGAAAATCGGCCTGAAGGACTACCGCCTGTCTCGCCTCCAGCAGCCGGAGGTCAACGCCGCCCTGGGGACCGGTTACCTCCGGAGTATGCTCGACCAGTTCGACGGCAGCCCGGTGCTCGCCGCCGCGGCCTACAACGCCGGGCCGGGCCGGGCCCACCGGTGGCGCGACCACGCCGGGCCGCTCGAGGGCGCGATCTACGTCGAGACGATCCCGTTTTCCGAAACCCGCCGGTACGTCAAGAAGGTGATGGCAAACGCCATGCACTACGCCGCCCTCCTCGGCGGCGGGGCGCAGCTCCCGCTGAAGTCCCGCCTGGGGACCGTTGCGGGAACGGCCGGAAGCCGCCCGCCGGAAGACGAGTGAGCGCCCCGGCCCGGCAAAACTCTTCGCTTGACGCCGGCGCGCCGTTCGGGGATGATAGGGGCCGACGAAAGACGAAGGAGGGAAGGGGTATGTTCCGATTGCGCGTCATCCTGCTGTGCGTGGTTTTTTCTCTGGGGCTCTGCCCCGCCGGGTATGCCGCCCAGTCCGCCATCACCGAGGCGGACGGCTACTCCTGCATGGGGGTCGATAAATCGCGGAAGCAGACGGAGCAGGAGGCCCTGGCGGACGCGAAGCGCAACGCCGTCGAGAACGCCAAGACCCACGTGAAGAGCCAGACGACCGTCAAGGACTTCCAGATCGAGGAGGACCTTATCGACGCCTACGCCCAGGCCTCGGTCCGGATCGTCCGTGAGTTGGAACGGGGCTGGTACCGGGATGCCGTTTCGGGAGACTGCTTCAAGATCCGGATCCAGGCCGAGGTCATCCCCGAGGAAGGGGCGATGTCCAGGATCGGCCGGGAGAAGGGCGGGTTCCCGGATCCGGCCGCCCCCCTGAACGTGAAGATCTGGACGGACCGGAAGGCCTACCGCCAGGGGGAACGGATCAAGATCTACCTCCAGGGGAACAAGCCCTTCTACGCGCGGATTCTTTACAAGGACGCCGGGGGAAACCTGCTCCAGCTCCTGCCGAACGCGCATCGTCGCGAAAATTACTTCAACGGCGGCGTGATCTACGAGCTGCCCGCCGGGGACGACCGTTTCGAACTCGAGGTGTCTCCCCCCTTTGGAATGGAGAATGTCTTGATCTATGCCGGCACCGCCCCGCTGGGCG